>NZ_CP019728.1:1770000-2096058 GCF_002005405.1 Jeotgalibaca dankookensis | reverse complement strand
CGGAGAGTTTGTGATAACTGCATACTGAGGTGCTATTTTTTCTATAAATGCTTTCGAATACTCGTTTTTTCTTCCATGGTGAGCAACTTTGTACATATCAATAGGAGGAAAATCGCGTTCTAATAATTCTTTTGTCAAATCTGCTTCGGCATCTCCTGCAAAAAGGTAGTTTAAATCCCCATCTTCCACGAGCGTTATTAAAGAATAATCATTATCTGTTTGATAGACACTTTTTTCTGGACTCATAATGGTTACTTTTAATTCACCTAAATCAATAGGACAATCCTCAGTTAAAATGGTATTTTTTATATTTTTTTCTTCGACTACTTCAGCAATACGTGCCTCCCTTTTTGTGTCCTTAAAATGAACAGACTGAATGAGTTCTCCCACTTCAAATTCATCCAAAACATAAGAAGCTCCGCCAATATGGTCTTTATCAGGATGGGTAAGAATCACATAATCAAGATTTGTGACACCTAGGGATTTTAATTTTGAGATTAATTTCTTACGGTCAGATTTTAGTCCAGCGTCTATTAAAATTGTCTGGTTGTGATTTTCAATATAAATACTATCGGCATCTCCCATACCAAAGAAAACGATTTTTGTTCCATCCGTTGCGCTCCCTATAAAGGTATTGACAATAAAAAGAAGTAAAACACTGAGGAGAAGTAAAAAACTCGCTTTATAAAATTTAGGCTTCATAGCATTACCTTTCTATTTTTAAACATATGTTTATTTTTTTATTAGTTATTGATGACTATATTACCATTAAAGGGATATATAGGTATACCTTCATCTTCTTTTTTTACATTTATCATAAAAAAAACCTATCAGAATATTCTGATAGGGTTTCTCTTATAAAAAATTACACACTAAGTTTATTTATCTCCACATCTTCAGTCCAACTTATTCCGATTGCACCTTCACCTAAGTGCGTTCCTATAACAGGACCAAAATAGCTAATTTCAACACGAAGATGCGGATAGTCATGTTGAATTTTATCGGCTATTTCTTTAGCAGCTGCTTCTCTATTGGCGTGAATCACAGTAATAACTAATGGATAATCAACTTTTTTAATGTCGATTGCTAATAGTTTTCGAATACGCTGCAAAGCCTTTTTTTTCGTTCTTATTTTTTCAAAGACTACGATTTCTTTATTTTCAAAATGAAGGATTGGTTTAATTTTTAGCATGGACCCTACTAAGGCCGCACCGCCAGAGAGGCGTCCGCCTTTTTGTAAATTAGTTAAATCATCCACCATAAAATACGCTTTTGTGCGTTCTCTCAATTCAGTAAGTTGGGCAATGATTCGTTCTGGTTCAATCCCTTCATGCGCCAGTCGCGCTGCTTCTAATACTAAGCGCGCCTGCGGATAGCAAGAAATTTCTGAATCAAAAGGATAAATAGGACATAAAGGGAATTCATCCTTCAGCGTATAAGCACTTTGGTATGCCCCGCTGATACCCGATGATAAATAAATCGCAATAATGGCATCGTATTCTTTTGATAAGCGTTTGAAAAGTTCAATGGTAGCACCTGGAGATGGTTGCGAGCTTGATGGGAAAACATCTAGCTGACTCGCTTTTTCATAAAATTCCTCAGCCGAAATATCAATTTCTTCGCGAAAGCTTTCTTCGCCCAAATGAACCATCAGTGGGAGCATATAAATATGATGTTCTTCCCGTAACTGTTCTGGTATATAGGCTGTACTGTCTGTAACAATTGCAGTCTTCATACTAACTTTCCATTCCCTTCAACTCAAAACGACGCGCAACACCATTTATGGCTGCCTCTTTATCAGTGAAATGATAAATCCAGCCATTAGAATCGAAATAACGAGTATCGGGGCCGCGTCCTAATAATAAGATAATGTCGCCCGGTTGTGCCATCTCGATAGCTCGATAGATAGCCTCGGTTCGATTTTCATAATAAGCATAGTTAGTTGCACCTGGAGGGATTCCTGGCTTCATCATGTCCCAAATTTCTGCTTGGCTTTCACCTAATGTTTCATCCGTTGTCAAAATAGCAAAATCTGACATACGAATCCCAATTTCGGTCATCAAAGGCCGTTTCTGGAACTCACGTTTTCCTGGGCAACCATAGACAGCAATCACTCTTCCTTTAGCAATGTCATCCACAGTTTTAAGTACATTCGTCATGGCATCAGGAGAATGCGCGTAGTCCACATACACTTTGACATCATCGAAACTTGCAACCAGTTCCATTCGGCCTACTACACCTTCAAGCGAAGGAATAGTGGCAATAATATCTCTTAATGGGTATCCCAACGCAAAAACAGCACCAATCGCTGCTAACATATTGGCAACATTGTATTCACCGATTAGGTTCATATGAACGGGATAAATAGTATCCAAATAAATTAAATCAAAATCAGTCTGCGTTTCTTGATAACGGACGTTCGTTGCATACAAATCACTGTTACGATCTTTAACACTATACGATAAAACCTCACCTGCGACAGCTTCGCGATAATCTTCAAAAGTTTGATCATCTTGATTTAAAATTGCTACTTTTCTTTTACCATAACTATTGCCAAGTTGCGCAAATAATAGTTTTTTAGCCGCTTGATAGGTTTCCATATTATCGTGGAGTTCCATGTGTTCATGACTTAAATTGGTCATCACTGCTACATCATAATCAATTCCCCAGACACGCCCTTTGACTAGTGCCTGCGATGACACTTCCATTGCACAAACGTCGACATTCTTTTTAGTCATCTCTTTAAAGACACGTTGCAAGGTGATACTATCCGGAGTGGTATTAATGGTTGGTAAAAATTCATCATTCATTTTTATTCCAACCGTTCCAATAACGCCAGAACCTAGTTGGAGTCCTTTTAAGATTGCCTCAATGATGTAAGTCACCGTTGTTTTCCCATTTGTACCTGTTATCCCAATCATTTTTAATTGCTTGCTTGGGCTTCCATAAAATGCATTTGCTAATATTGCCATCGCTTTAGTTGTGTCACTCACATAGATGACAGGTACATCAACATGAATTTCTTTGCAAGCAACAATCGCTATAGCGCCACTCGCTACAGCCTGAGCAGCATAGTGGTGCCCATCAAAATTGGCTCCTTCAATACAAATAAACACATCATCTTTTTCTACTTCACGTGTATCTTGCGTAATATTATGAATGGTTGTTTTTGGTAGTTGTCCCACAATTTTTTTAAATTGCATGTGGTCGAATAACTGTTCTAATTTCAAACTAACACCTCTTTACTAACTCTCATTTATGCCATCACTAAATATTATACATGACTAACTTTAAAATGGGTTATTATTTTTGTAATGCTTTAGAATTTCTTATAGACACGAAGCTTATGATAGAATAGATGGTAAGATTATTAGAAAGGAGAGTCTCTGATGCTGAAATCCTACTATACCATTGCGAATAACGGTGAACATGAACTTACTATTCGCAATTCACGCTTTATCTGTTCGCTTGCACGTGCCTATACGGAAGAGGAAGCCAAAGCGTTTATTCAAGCGATTAAGAAAGAACATTGGAAAGCTACTCATAATTGCTCTGCTTATTTAATTGGTGATCAAGATGAAATTCAGCGTGCGCATGATGACGGTGAACCCTCCGGTACAGCTGGTGTACCCATGCTAGAAGTATTGAAGAAGAATGATTTACATTATGTTGTCGCTGTGGTGACGCGTTATTTTGGCGGCACCAAACTGGGCGCGGGTGGTTTAATACGCGCTTACGGTAAAGCCGTCTCTTCTACACTTAAAGAAATTAGTTTAGTAGAAAGAGCCTTACAAGTACCAGTCGCTGCAACTGTTTCTTACTCCGGTTCCGGGAAACTAGAAAATAAACTCTTGCAATCGTCTTCTGTCGTTTTAGATATAGCCTATACCGATCAAGTGACCTTTACAGTTGGGGTCCCTTCAGATGCAGTGGATGCCTTTCAATCGGAAATCCTTGATTTTATGAATGGAAATGTTGAATTTGAGACAGGCAAACCTACCTATGTAGATCGGCCTTTAACTGATTCTATTTCTGAAACAGAATGGGATTTAGATGAAGATGAATAAAAAGAAGATTGACTGCACAGATTATGTGTTAGTCAATCTTCTTTTTATGGGGCTTCAAAAAAACCATTCTTTTCTAGTTTGTTTTTTCCAGTTGTCACATCATACATAATTCGGTCATAATCCGCTAGTAATTGATTCGCTTTTTTTGATAAAGCTTGTCGGCTTTCCAATGGTTCGGTTTGATTAGGAAGATAATAAACCCCTTTTTCAAAAGCTGGCACTTCCTCTTGTAAAGCCATTAAAAAGGCATCAAAAGGAGATAAAGGACTATCTAAAATATCGAATAATTCTATCTGGAAATAAATGGGACTCGTAACCTGGAGGTCTCTACTTGACATCTTTTGGTTTCCAAAGAAAACAACGGGTGTTTGGTACAAAGTTTTTCCATGTGTCTTTTCGACATTTCCTCCAAAAACACTTGGCCAATGATCTCCCCATAAGACAACTACAGTTGGTTCATCCCATTCTTGAATTTCTTGAAACAATGTTTCTAAAGCTTGATCACTATACTGAAGGTCTTGATGATATTGATTAATTTCATCTTTACTAAAACCTGTTTGTGACTCAGTTGGTGGGTTTTTATAGAGATTTGTATAAGGAGAATGATTTTGCATGGTCACCAAATGAACAAAATCCGGTTCTGAGCTTTCCTGCATTCGCATCATGACCTCTTGATAAGCAGATTGATCGGATATATAAGGGCTATTTTCTTTTCTTTGCGTATAGGTCATCGTATCTTCATAATAAAAGGCATCAAACCCCAAAACATCATAGTTATCACGGCGTTTGTACATAGAAGTATCAAACGGATGAATAGCCAATGTGTGGTGTCCTTGCGCTTTTAGACGGGTTACTAAGGACGGGAATGTTTTCATTTTTGGTAAAAACTGGGTATAAGGCGTTGATATATTACTATTAAGCGGCTCCATGGAGAAACCTGTTAAGGCTTCAAATTCAATGTTGGCAGTTCCGCCTCCATATCCTTGCGATAACATCTTACCACTTCGGTACTGAGCAGCTAGTTCTCGTGTAAAGGGAATCGGATCAAAACTAGCGCTAGCGCGCCCTAATGTTAGCGGATCAGAGAAGCTCTCATTCATAATATAAACAATATTTGTTTCAAGGTGCCCGTTGTTAGATCGGCTTTTATTTATTTCATCAGCACGTTCCTGATACTTAGTGAATAAGGCATCCAAATCTGCATCTGTTACCTTATCGGGTTGGTCCATGGGTGCAGAAGGTAAATTATACAAAAAACCAGCTACAAACCCTGTATTGTAATAGTTCATTTTTTGACTATAAGGAATCCAATTTGCTGTCCGGTCGTAGAGTCGTTTGACAAGGTTGCCTTCTACTTGGAACTGGCTAATATAAAACAATCCGAGACTAGTCATAACAAATAAAAGAATTCGTCTTTTTTTTCCCAGTTTTAAATGCGGTTGCCGTATTGAAAAAACCAACCATATAATAGCTAATACCGTTACAACTATCAGTATAATAAGTGCTAAAGGTGTTAACATTTGCATGATAAATCCCAGCTCAGAAACCATTTTAAAGTCAGATGGATAGAGTGGTTCGCCTCTTTTCAGCATCTTCTCATAAGTGATATACCCTAGTAGTAAAGAAGCAAGAATAACAATGCGATTAACCACCTTGGCATTGTCAGTGACAGCCCACAGCCACAAAGCGCCTATCAATAAAACACCCATGCTGATTAAAAACTTCTCAGTATGCCAAGCGAAGATAAAATTTACAACTAAGCGACTATTCAGATTATTTTGAAATAATTGCAGAATAAACTGGGCGATAAAAACAGATAAAAGAATGGCCACAAAGGACCCCCATAGTCCCCACTTCTCTCGACCATCTTCAAGGAATGGAAACTTATTTTTATTTTTCTTAACCAATTGTCTCCACTCCTTTTTTAGTGGTTATTGTTTCCAAAAATCATCATAAATTGTAATCGGTAAATGACGTTTATGTTTGGTACGATTATACCAAAATGCAATACGTTCCGCTTCTGAATCAGTGACAGTCTTTCCTTCTAAATAATCGTCAATGGCTTCATAAGATACTCCTAATGCTTCTTCGTCTGCAAAGCCTGGTCGCTCTTCTTCTAAATCGGCAGTGGGTATTTTTTCATATAAATGTTCCGGACTTTGGAGCGTTTTTAATAGGAGACGCCCTTGTCGTTTGTTTAAACGCCAGATAGGCATTAAATCAGCCGCCCCGTCCCCAAATTTTGTGAAAAAACCGGTTACTGATTCTGCTGCATGATCGGAACCAAGAACGGCCCCATTATGTTCACCAGCAATAGCATATTGAACAACCATTCGCTGTCTGGCTTTGATATTTCCTTTATTAAAATCAGAAATCACTTCACCATTTTCTACTAAAGCAGAAACGATTGCATCGGTAGCTAGTTGAATGTTGACCGTTAAGACTTTGTCTGGCTCTATAAAAGTTAGTGCATCTTCAACATCTTTTGCATCCGCTTGGATGCCATAAGGCAGTTTAACAGCGATAAAAGCATAACTGTCATCCCCTGTTTCAGCTCGCATCTCAGCTAGTGCGCGCTGAGCTAATTTACCGACTAAGGTTGAATCTTGACCACCGCTTATCCCCAAAACAAAGGCTTTTAGAAAGGGATGCGCTTTTAAATAGGCTTTCATAAAGCGAATCGTTTTTTCTATTTCTTCTTCTGGCTTTATAACGGGTTTAACTTTTAACGCTTCGATAATTTCTTTTTGCAAAGGATGCATCTAAATTCTCCTTTCTTAATTTACACAGATAAATTTATTTTTTTATGTTTTTCTTTAGTTTTTCAATGGTATTCATCTTATGGTCCCAAGCTTTTTGTGAAAGGTCGACCGGGTATTGTTCTGGATTTAAAATACGAACATATTCTTCCCACAATGCTGATTTACGATCCGCAGAATAGGCTTTAATTTGCTCTAGAGAGGGAAGTTCATAGACAATTTTTCCATCCACTACAACATTTTGTAGAATCGGACGGGCTGTAAAATCAGTTACCGTTTTATTAATATAGGTATAAGTGGGGTGGAACATGAATAACTCTTCGACTTGATCGGGACGTTCTTCCCATAGAGCTACATAATCACCTTCTGATTTGCCATCTGAATTACGGGTAATTCGCCATACTTGTTTACGACCAGGTGTGGATACTTTTTCTGCATTGCTTGATATTTTTAAGGTATCCACCATTTCTCCCTGATCATTTTCAATGCTGACTAATTTATAAACAGCTCCTAAAGCAGGTTGGTCAAATGCGGTAATTAGCTTTGTTCCTACGCCCCAAACATCAATTTTTGCTCCTTGCATTTTTAGATTCAGAATTGTCATTTCATCTAAATCGCTCGAGGCATAAATTTTTGCATTCGGGTATCCTGCTTCATCTAATTGTTGACGAATTTTTTTTGATTGATAAGCCATATCGCCACTATCAATACGAACTCCTTGGAAGTTTATTTTATCACCAAACTCATTAGCCACGCGAATAGCCGCTGGAACGCCAGAACGCAAGGTATCATAAGTATCAATTAAAAAAACACAGTCTTTATGCGACTTAGCATACGCGGTAAAAGCATCGTAATCATTCCGGTACACTTGTACAAGTGAGTGTGCATGTGTTCCAGCAATAGGCATCTGAAACATTTTCCCTGCCCGCACATTTGAAGTCGCATCAAAGCCACCAATATAAGCAGCACGCGCACCCCAAATTGAGGCATCCATCTCTTGGGCACGGCGGGATCCAAATTCCATTAAGGTATCATCTTCAGATACATAGCGTATTCGGGCTGCCTTAGTAGCAATCAAAGTTTGAAAGTTAATAATATTTAAAAGCGCCGTTTCAATCAGTTGGCACTGCGCTAAAGGTCCTTCTACTTGAAGAATCGGTTCGTTAGCAAAAACAAGTTCCCCTTCGATTGCAGAACGAACCGTTGCTGTAAAACGAAAATCTTCAAGGTACGTCAGAAATTCTTCTGGATAATCTTGTGTTTCGCGTAAATATTGAATATCCGTTTTAGAAAATCGTAATTTTTCTAAGTAATGAATAATCCGCTCTAAACCGGCAAAAACAGCGTAACCATTATTAAATGGGTATTTACGGAAATTAGCTTCAAAAACAGCATGTTTTTCGGTAATCCCTTCATCCCAATAGGTCTTCATCATATTGATTTGATAAAGATCTGTATGTAACGTTAAACTATCATCGTGATATATTTCTTCCATTATGCTAACCCCTTATTGAGTAATTGTTTCTTTCCAATTATAGCTTAAATAATGATGCTTTACCTTTATTAGCAACTAAAAAAGCTCATTCCCACCAAAACATTGGGAATGAGCTGCTTTGTGGCATCATTTTAGTAGAATCGAGACTGTTTTATGAAGAAGTAAGTAACTAGATTTCCATAAGGGAAGTTTTTCGATTTCCCGGTATACTTTCCATTGGTATTTAACTAGGTCCGTTTTTTTACTTGATAAAGATCCTTCTCTTACTTGATAATACGTTAAGACTTCAGGTAGACCATAGTGATAGTGAGATTTTTTAATAACTTGTAGCCACATGACAAAGTCATTTCTTCTCTTAATATCAGGAATAAAAAATACACCTAGGTTTTTAGCATTATAAATAACTGTCGAGTTCCCGGGACAATATTTTAAAATGCCATTATAATCTAACTTTTTACTGGCTGGAACAACCACGCCTAGCTTTTCTCCATCTTCCGAAACGTGCTCATAGGCTGTACTTGTAAAGTCATAATGATTGTCTTTCATAAACGAAATTTGTTTCGCTAACTTATCTTTTTTCCATAAGTCATCACTATCTAAAAAAGCGAAGTATTCCCCGTCAGCCTCTTGTAAAGCGGTATTTCTTGCAATAGCTGCGCCACTATTTTTTTCAAGGACGATTACTTTTATACGGGGGTCTTCTATTTCACGGATTTTCTTTACCGTTTCATCATTGGAATGGTCATCCACAATAATCATTTCCCAATTTGTATAAGTTTGATTTATTACGGATTGAATGGTATCCGCGATATACAAAGCAGAATTATAAGTGGGGGTAATGACTGAGACTTTATCTTTTATTTTTTCTTTATCGTTTTTCACAATTACTGACTCCTTATATCCACTTTATGGATTATCGCGCTTGTTTATTTTATTAGCAATTTTCTTTAACGTTTTTAAAAGGGGTCTTCTATCTTCACCTACTAAACCAATTAGTTCAACAAATAGTTCCAAGCCAATAACTAAGGCTACCAGAATTAAAACGGTCCCGCCAATGGTTGTCATCGGGAACAGTAAGGCGATTAATGAAAAGATAAGCGCAACGCCATAAATAGTTAACACCGTTTGTTTATGTGTCAAGCCTAAAGACATCAGTCGGTGATGCATATGGTGTTTATCAGCTGAAGAGATGGGCATATGATTTAAGTAACGCCGTAGCATCGCATAAATGGTATCCGTAATTGGAATCCCTAAAATAGTAATCGGGATAATTAATGAAATAAAGGTAACATTCTTTAATCCATATAGAGATAGTACAGAAATCATGAACCCTAGAAAGAGCGCCCCGGTATCGCCTAAAAATATTTTGGCAGGATAAAAGTTATATGGGAGAAACCCAACTGCCGCGCATATTAAAGTAAAAATCATAATAAAAACAGGAATATTACTTCCACCTAAAAAGAAGAAACTGATTACTGCCATTGTCCCCAACGCGATAATCGAAACACCAGTTGCCAACCCGTCTAGTCCGTCGATCAAGTTGGTCGCGTTTGTAATTGCCAGTATCCAAATGATTGTAATTGGAAATGAAAAAATCCCCAAATGGATATCTCCAAAAATAGGAATACTCACTAAGTCCATTCGCACTTCTGCGATAAAGTAAATAACAAGCGCAGCGGCAACATTCCCAAGTAGTTTTAACTTTGGATTGAGTTCTTTAATATCGTCAATAATTCCGGTAATAACGATGATAGTGGCCGCGATAAATAAGGGGACCGAAACAGATAAGGCAATTGGCTGTAAAAAGAAAATGGCTATAAAAAATGATAAATAAATCGCAATTCCACCCATAGTGGGCATTATAGTTTTATTAACACGTCTTTTGTCAGGTTTATCCGTTGCCCCTACTTTAAAAGCTAGTAGGCGAACAAGCGGTGTGAGTGCCAGCGTCAGTATGGTTGTAAAAATCCCCATCATCAATACGCGGAACATATCGTACATATTATCTCCTCTATTTCTATTGAATAAGTATTATAGCTACCATCTAAAATATCTTATCATAAATTAGTTGATATTCATATAAAAAAACAGGTCCAGCAAGGTTGCTTGGACCTGTTCCCTATTTATTCTTTTTACATCATGCCGCCCATACCTGGGTCCATTGGCATTGGTTGTTCTTGTCCGGGTTGTTCTGCCACAATTCCTTCTGTTGACAGAATCAAACCTGCTACACTCGCTGCATTTTGCAAAGCAGAGCGGACAACCTTAGCTGGGTCAACAATTCCTGCTTCGATCATATTCACCCACTCATCGGTCTCTGCGTTATAGCCAATACCAAGTTCTTCAGTCTTAATACGTGCGGCGATAACAGAACCTTCGCGTCCAGCATTTTCAGCAATTTGACGAACTGGCTCTTCCAGAGCACGGGCCACAATGCGGGCACCTGTTGCTTCGTCTCCTGTTAATTCAAGCGCTTGTACGCGACTTTGAACATTAATCAATGCTGTTCCCCCACCGGCAACGATTCCTTCTTCAACAGCCGCACGGGTAGCATTTAGCGCATCTTCAATACGGAGCTTACGCTCTTTCAATTCGGTTTCCGTAGCAGCACCCACTTTAATAACCCCAACCCCACCTGAAAGTTTAGCTAAGCGTTCTTGTAATTTTTCACGGTCAAAGTCAGAAGTTGTTTCAGCGATATGTGAGCGAATAACTGCAACACGTTGTGCAATTAATTCTTTTTCGCCCGCTCCTTCAACGATTGTGGTGTTATCTTTTGTGACGACAATTTTACCTGCTTGTCCTAGATGTTCTAAGGAAGCATCTTTTAATTCTAATCCTAGGTCTTCTGCAATCACCGTACCGCCCGTTAAAATTGCAATATCTTGTAACATTTCCTTGCGACGATCACCAAAGCCAGGTGCTTTTACAGCTGCTACATTGAAAGTACCACGAAGTTTGTTCAATACTAATGTTGGTAATGCTTCACCATCAACATCATCCGCGATGATTAATAGTGGACGTCCTTCTTGAAGGATTTGTTCCAGTAAAGGAAGTACATCTTGAATATTTGAAATTTTGCGATCGGTAATTAAAACATAAGGCATATCTAAGTTTACTTCCATCTTGTCGTTATCGGTTACCATATATTGTGATAAATAACCACGGTCGAATTGCATTCCTTCAACAACGTCTAACTCGGTTTCAATCCCTTTTGATTCTTCAATCGTAATGACACCGTCGTTGCCAACTTTTTCCATCGCTTCTGCAATCAGTTCGCCTACTTCTTGAGAACCTGAAGAAACTGCTGCAACTTGTGAAATAGACTCTTTTGAATTAACAACTTGCGAAATTTCAGCAAGACCAGCAACTGCTTCTTTGGCCGCTAATTCAATCCCGCGGCGAATGCCAACTGGATTTGCGCCTGCGGTAACGTTTTTCAAACCTTCCCGGACAATGGCTTGTGTTAAAACAGTCGCTGTTGTTGTCCCATCTCCGGCAATATCGTTGGTTTTAGATGCAACTTCAGATACAAGTTGCGCTCCCATATTTTCAAAGCGATCTTCTAGTTCAATTTCTTTGGCAATAGTCACACCATCATTAGTAATAAGAGGTGACCCATAGGCCTTCTCCAAAACAACATTGCGCCCTTTTGGTCCTAAAGTTACTTTAACAGTATTTGCTAACATATCTACACCGCGCAGTAACGCTGCACGTGCGTCTTCAGAAAACTTTATATCTTTCGCCATTTTTTTCCCACCTTATCAAATTATTGGTTTATTAGTCTACAATCGCAACAATATCAGATTCTTTAACTACCAGATAGTCTTTCCCATCATAAGTAATTTCAGTTCCAGCATATTTTTCAAATAAGACCTGGTCACCGACTGCTACTGTCATTTCAATCTTAGTACCTTGATCGGTTACAAGACCTTCGCCAACTGCTACAATAACGCCTGTTTGCGATTTTTCTTTAGCAGATGATGGTAAGACAATACCGCCTACAGTCTTTTCTTCTTCTTTGTTAACTTCAATAATGACACGGTTTGCTAATGGTTTTAACACAAGTATCCCTCCATATGTTTCTTGAATTTAACATTAGCACTCTATCAATATGAGTGCTAATCTACTTTTATATCATAATCAAATAAACAGGATATTGCAAGCAAAAGAAGTTTTTTTTTACTGACTTATGTTATACTTTTATTCAAAATCATATTTCTATATAAGAAAGGTTTAGATTAATGAAAAAACAACGTTCGACTGCGACACTGATAATTTATATTTTTATAGCCGCACAGTTTTTACCGATTCCACTTCTCTACGCTTTTCCAGTGGAACAACGGATTGAAATGAGTTTGACGCTCTCTTTAGTTGCTTCTTTACTTGCAACTGTTGCAATGATTTTTATTAATTTACGTAGAAAGTGGACACCCGAAGATTCTTTATCTAAAAAGCCTTCTTCAAGTTTGGGGAAAGTTATCTTGTGGGGAGTAGTTGGATTTATAGGTGCAATTTTAATTCAATACCTTACGTCAATTATTGAAATTATTATCTTTGGTATCACGCCTGAATCTGCTAATACAGATCTTCTATTGAACTTGACAACGGAGTACCCTTTGCTTGTTTTTTCAATTGTTATTTTTGCACCCGTCACTGAAGAATTTGTTTTTAGAAAAGCCATTTTTTCTCAGCTGAATGTCACTGCAATTGGAACGGTCGGGTCAGCGGTCATTTCTGCGCTACTTTTTGCAATCATTCACTTTGATGGACATATGCTGGTATACGCATCGTTGGGGCTTTGGTTTTCTTACCTTTATTATAAAACCAATAATATTTTTACATCCATGCTAGCCCATGGACTAATGAACAGCTTTGTCGCTTTACCTTTGTTTTTCCCACAGTTAGTTGGCTAGTCTGAAAAACCCATAGAAAGGATTATTATGAACTTAAAAAATATTTTAATACAAATTATTGTTAAACTTGCTTTCGCTGTCCTTTTCATTTATTTTGCTGTAGACAGCGTCAATACGTCGGGTTGGGGTTTTCTAACTTGGATTAGTATTTTCTTTGCAACTAATAATATTGCAACAGGCATCCAAATGCTCATTGCTTATTTCAAAATAAAAAATAGCTTAGATAAATAAAAAAGAATGTCCTCACTCTTTCACGGGAAAGGTGAGGACGTTCTTTTTTAAGAGATATCATTGTCCAAGAAATAGATTAGTGTTTGCAGTTCATTGGTTAAATCTACGTTTTGGATGCGAACATTTTCTGGAACCGAGAGACGGATAGGCGTAAAGTTCATAATGCCTCTTACTCCGGCTTCAGCAAGTTTATTGGTAGCGGTTTGCGCTACTTCTTGTGGAACGGTTAAAATTGCCACGTCAATTTGTTGGATACGTAACTGTCCAATCATTTCTTCCATGGGGTAAACAGGAACACCGCTCACTATTTTACCAACGATATCTGGTTTTACATCAAAAGCAGCACTAATCCTGACGTTATTACTTAAATGAAAGTTATAATTTAATAACGCTTGCCCCAACTTACCAACACCAATTAAGGCCACATTCGTTAAATTATCTTGGTTCAACGTTTTACTGAAAAAGTCTAACAAGTACTCAACTTCATACCCGTAGCCTCTTTTTCCAAGGGCACCAAAATAGGAAAAATCACGCCGAATTGTTGCACTATCAACCTTTACGGCTTCACTCAATTCTGTTGAAGAAATTCTTGTTTTACCTGCATCATTTAAGTAACGAAGATAGCGATAATAAATAGGTAAACGACGCGCTGTTGCTTTGGGTATTTCGTTTGCTGGCTTCATTTTTTCTCTCACTTTCTATTTTAATTTCGTAATCAGATATTCAATTTATCTCGATTTAAAAACTATTATGTTTTGTTATTATAGCACGTGTTTGTGAAGATTACACGAAACTTGGCCTCTTTTTTAAATTTTTGTGAAAAGAAAGTTAAAAATAAAGTTATTTTAACAACCTTAGTAAAAAAAAACGTGCAGACTTCACAATCTTGTAAGTCTTTACATGATTGTTAGTTAGGGAGAAACCACTAATTATGATAGAATAATAATGCATATTAGAGAAAGTAGAGGAACGGATAAAATGATACTATTACAAGGCCAAAGCTTGGCCCGTTTTTTCGGTCCAACCGTCCTATTTGAAGATATCCAAATCACCATACAAGATAACGAGCGGATTGCTCTAGTAGGAAGAAATGGCGCTGGAAAATCAACCTTATTAAAAATATTAGCGGGAATCGAACCGCCGGATGTAGGATCAGTAGCAAAAAAGAAAGAAGTAACCATCGGCTATTTAGATCAGCATAGTGCAGTTGATTCCAATAAAACAATCTGGGAAGAGATGCTAACAGTTTTTGACCCTGTGATTACTTTAATGGATGAAGCGGAAAAAGCTGCCATGCGCTTAGCTGATCCGGCTGTTATTAATGACCCAGAGGCGATGGATTCAGCGTTAAAACATTACGATACCCTACAACAAAAATTATTGAAGCAAGACGCTTACGGCTACGAATCAGAAATTCGTTCAGTCCTACACGGCTTCAAATTTTACGAAGAAGATCTAAACCGTCCCATTTCACAACTTTCTGGTGGACAAAAAACACGTTTAGCCATGGCAAAAATTCTCTTAGAAAAGAATGATTTACTGATCTTAGATGAGCCAACCAACCACTTAGATATTGAAACGTTGGCTTGGTTAGAAAATTACTTATTGGGTTACCGCGGTACCTTATTAGTCGTCTCCCATGACCGTTATTTTTTAGATAAAATCGCAACGGGTGTTTACGAAATCAGTCGCCACCAAATCCACCACTACAAAGGAAATTATTCTTTTTACCTACAAGAAAAAGCAATTCGCTTAGAACTCGAAATGAAACAGTACGAAAAACAACAAGATGAAATAGCCAAATTAGAAGACTATGTCGCTCGAAATCTCGTTCGTGCTTCTACAACTAAAATGGCTCAAAGTCGTCGAAAGCGATTAGAAAAGATGGATCGCCTTGATCGACCAAAAGGCGATGAGCGTTCAGCACGTTTTTCCTTCGAAACTAAACGTGAAAGTGGGAACGTTGTGATGACATTAGAAGATGCGGCGATTGGGTATGACGGCACGGTCCTTTCTAATCCGATTAATCTAGATTTGCGCAAACATCAAGCCGTTGGAGTAGTGGGCCCGAATGGAATTGGTAAGTCCACTTTATTAAAATCGCTCATCAACCAACTGCCTTTAATTGAAGGAAAGCTTAAGTTTGGGACAAATGTTGATATTGGTTATTACGATCAAGAATTAAGTAATCTTTCTAGAAACAAAACCGTTTTGGCTGAAGTTTGGGATTTGCATTCTACTATGAATGAAAAAGATATTCGTAGTATTTTAGGTAGTTTTCTTTTTACTGGTGAAGATGTTGAAAAAACGATTGCTTCACTTAGCGGTGGTGAAAAAGCGCGTGTTGCCTTATGCAAATTAGCTCTTGAACAAAATAACTTGTTATTACTAGACGAACCAACGAACCATTTGGATATTGATAGTAAAGAAGTTTTAGAAAATGCGCTCATTGAATATGACGGCACCCTTCTTTTTATTTCTCATGACCGTTACTTTATTAATCGAATTGCCACTACTATTTTGGAATTATCTGCAGATGGCGGTATGATTTACATCGGTGATTACGACTATTACATGGAGAAAAAACAAGAAGAAGAAGAATTGGCACGCTTATTAGCTGAAGAAGCAGAAACTCAAAATGCATCCGAAAATACAAGTAAAGAACCTGTTTTATCTACCTATCATGCTAGTAAAGAAAAAGCGAAACAAGAGCGACGGATTATTCGGGCGATTGAATCGCTTGAAACAGAATTAGAAGAAATCGAAGAAAAGATTGCTGAAATTGAGCAAACACTTACCTTACCCGAAGTGTTCGGTGATCATGAAAAAGTTCAAACCTTAAACGATGACTTGTTAGCATTACAAAATAGGCAAGAAGCGATTATGTCAGAGTGGGAAGATACCCATATGGCACTCGACGCATTAGATGAATAAAAGAAGCAACTCGAACCTAGGTTCGAGTTGCTTCTTTTATTCTAAACCTAATCCTGGTCTTGCATTTAAGTCTAATGATGCAAAATCTTGCTTCTTATATTGATAAAAGGCAGCTGCACCAATCATCGCTGCATTATCACCACATAAACTAAGGGGTGGGATAACTAAGGAAACTTCTGGTAATTCTCTTTCTACAGCTGTTGTCAGAGCGGTACGCAACCCTTTATTAGCTGCTACACCACCTGCTAATAAAAGTTTTTTCACATTTTTCTCTTTAGCTGCACGAATTGTTTTATCTACTAAAACATCGACAACAGCGGCTTGAAAACTTGCCGCAACGTTATAAGGATCTAATTCTTCATTTTTTTGACGCGCATTATGAATGGTATTGATGACCGAACTCTTTAAGCCACTAAAACTAAAATCATAGTTATCCTCTTTTATCATTGCACGAGGAAAATGATAGCAATCTTGTCCTTGGTGTGCCATTTCATCCATCACTTTCCCACCTGGGTAAGGCAATCCTAAAACACGGCCGATTTTGTCGTAAGCCTCACCTGCAGCATCATCGCGCGTTTCACCAACTACCTCAAAAACACCATCTTCTGGCATATAAATTAACTCTGTGTGTCCCCCACTTACAACGAGGGCTAATAAAGGGAAAACGAGGGGTTCAATGAATTGGTTAGCATAAATGTGCCCGGCAATGTGGTTCGTCGCAATGAGCGGTTTTTGGTGCGCAAATGCTAAAGCTTTGGCTGCACTCACTCCAATCAATAAAGAGCCGACTAAACCAGGTCCCTCTGTCACCGCTACTGCGTCCACATCTGCCATGGTGACCGCTGCTTCTTCAAGCGAAAGTTCAATAATTTGAGTGATTTGTTCAACATGATGCCGACTGGCAACTTCAGGAACGACCCCACCAAACCGCATATGACTTTTTATCTGTGAAGCGACAATATTGGACAATATTTCTGTACCATTTTTAATAACCGCTGCGCTTGTTTCGTCACAGCTACTTTCTATCGCTAATATTAATCTATCGCGCATGCAATCGTCCTTTTCATTTATTTAATTGGAAGATATAAGCATCCTCCATTGGTTCTTGATAATAATTTTTACGTACATCGATCTTTTTAAATCCATATTTTTTATACAAATGAATCGCTCTTTGGTTAGAAGGGCGAACCTCTAATAAGAAGTTACGGACTCCTTTTTCATAGCAATCCCTTATAAAAGCTTGTAATAGAGCGACACCAATACCTTTTCTCATCAAGATTGGTGTTACTGCAAAATTATTAACAGATGCCTCATCAAAAATAAGCATTCCACCAATATAAGCGACTATTTCACCATCACATAAATAGCCTAAGTAATAATTATAGTCATTCATTAATTCAGCTTGGAAGGTTGCTAGTTTCCAGGTTGACTGTCCGGGATTCGCTTGAACAGTAATCGCATAGATGGCTTCCGCATCTTTCAGGATTAAGGGTCTTATTTCAACTTCTGTTCCCATTAAGACGACAACTCCATTTTCATATCAATTGCATCTTCACCATCACCATGGTAGTAGTTCTTTTTAATACGAAGAACTTGAAATCCTAGCTTTTTATATAGGTGTTGAGCCGGTTTGTTTGAAACGCGTACTTCTAAGCTAATGCTAGAAACTGCTTCTTCATTCGCTACTGTTTTTAAAAGAGCCAATAATAAACTTCCTATGCCCTGCTTCTGCCAAGCTGGAATCACGGCAATATTGGTTATATGAATGTTGGTTATTTCAAACCGCGTTCCTAAAAATGCAATCGGTTCATCTTCATGATAAATAACAAAGTAAAGTGTCTGTTGACTGCGAACAATGTCATTTTCTAGAGCTAGGTAACCCCAAGGTGTCTTCCCATTATAGCTTTGACGTTCAATTTCTAATACTTCTGAGATGTGTCGTTTTTGCCCAATTTCCATCCGTACCTCTTGCCCGTTCGGAAGTTGATAAACATCATTGAGATAATTGGTGCGTTTCGAAAAAGATTGTTTACTATTAAGATTTAAACCATCGTTTTGAAACGAATCAATCATTGCTTGGAAATGATTAATCAATTCTTTCAACATACTCACCCTTTTGTTTACTTGCGTTTGCTTTTTGCCAATTTTCTTCTGCTTCTGGTTTTTTTAAATATTCCGGTGTAAAGAGATGCGCATCAACCACTTCTTCTGTCAATGCGAGGGTTACTAAGTTGCTTGCACGTGGTAACCAATCTTTTTGATTGGCTATTATAGCTTGCTCTCCTAATGCGTTAGTAATGTCTTCTTTAAACGTTAAAACATCTTGCCCAATAAATAAAAGAGGTTGTTTTTCTTCTTTTAATAACTGAAAAAGGCGTTCACTTGGCAGGTGTTGATCCGGCATGACTTCTGTTAAAACAGTGTCTTCTACACGGTAAACCCCTGCATAAACATTTTTCCGACGCGCATCAATCAGCGGTACAATAAGACCTTGAAAGTAACTCGCATTTGAAGCGATTAATTTTAAACTGGATACTGCAATTAAAGGCTTATTGAGGGACCAAGCCATAGTTTTAGCAATTGTAACACCTATTCGAATACCTGTGTAAGAGCCGGGCCCTTTTGTTACGACAATTCGATCCAGATTAGAAGGTTGCCAGTTTGAACCATTAAGAATATGCTCAATTGCGGGCATCAACTGGGTACTGTGTTGAAGGTTTCCATTTGTAGTGTATTCCGCGACTAGAAGGCCCTCGTCAAGGGTTGCCACGCTCATAGTTTGATTTGATGATTCTATGGCTAATATTTTCAAAAATTATCTTCCTTCCGCATTTTATTATTCTTATTATAGCCTAATAGTAAGTAAAAATCTTCTGTGGGTGCTCATTCCTATAGGAGCTTATTACTTGCATTTATTTAATCATTGTCCGATAATCATATTAAGAGAACTTGTAAACGTTCTCTAATAACTTTGGGAGGTTTTTTCAATGGGATTAGATGACAAAATTAAAAACAAGAAAGATCAAGTAGTCGGTAAAGTTAAAGAAGAGTACGGTGATGCTACTGACAATAAATCCAAAGAATTAGAAGGAAAAGCTCAAAAAATAAAAGGAAAAGTGTCTGAAAAACTTGATAAAGATGAAGATGATTTCCACAAAAAAGTAGAAAACTAAACAAGTATAGCAGTCGACTTTCTATTTATACATGTATTTTTAAAAACCTGTATTTCCCGTCAATGTGGGGAAATACAGGCTTTTCTTATTTAAAACGACTCACAAAAGTAGAAAATGCGTGCTGACCTTGTTCAGTTTGTTTAAATACACCCGCGTCTTCGAGCACGCGCTGAAATTTATCTCCAACTGATTTTTGGATAACCTGCTCCACATTCTGACCTGTGACTGTATTCGCTTGTTTTAAATCATCTGCCCACGCTTGGTGATAGCTTGCCACTTGCGTTTTTTCGTTTAATAGATAAGCGGCTACATCTGCTAATTCTGTTTTTAGACGAGGTGGCAAGATTGCTAGCCCTAAGACTTCAATTAAGCCAATATTTTCTTTTTTGATATGTTGAACATCACTATGCGGATGAAAAATTCCGTCAGGAAAAGCAGGCGTTGTGCGGTTGTTTCTTAGCACAACATCCATTTCGTATTCGGAACCTTTCCGACGAGCAATTAAGGTAACCGCGTTATGAGTGTCTCCATTCGTATTTGCTAAAATATCTAGAGCTTCATTTGAATAGTTTTCCCAAGCATCCATTAGTTGCGACCCTGCTTGAATTAAATCTAATTTTGATGTGGAACGCAAGCGAACAACCGATAAAGGCCAGTACAAGCGTTCTGCTTCTACAGTTGGCAAGTTTTTCCAAATCCACGATTCCATAATCCGAGCATTTTCCATTGGAAATTTATGACGCCCGCCTTGGTAGTGTTCATGGCCTAGCATCGAACCCCCGACAATTGGAAGTCCTGCATTTGAACCCATAAAATAATGCGGTAGAACGGTCACAAGTTCTAAAAGATTAGTAATGGTTTGGTGGGACACATCCATGGGAATATGTTCTTCAGTAAAAACGATACAATGTTCATTGTAATAAGAATAAGGTGAATATTGAAATCCCCAGTTCTTTCCTTCTAGAGGAACTCGTATAAACCGATGATTGCTTCTACCGGCAATACCCATACGTCCTTGGTAGCCCTCGTTTTCAGCACATAGCTGACATTTTGGATAATCGCCAACCTCTTTTTGTGCCTGGAGAATATCAGCTTTAGTCTTTTCGGGTTTCGATAAATTAATGGTAATCGTTAAATCACCATAGTCGGATGTTGCTGTGAACACTTCATTCTTAGCAATATCGCGCGTTTTAATGTAGTCATTAACTTGGCATAATTCGTAAAACTCATCGGTTGCTTTCATGGGTGCTTCGCGATAATTTTCCCAAAAAGTCTTATTAACAGCAGAAGGAGTCGGTGTTAAAACATCCATAATCTCTGATGTCAGTTGATCCCGTGCTTGTGCACTCTCTTGAATAATCCCTTTAGAAACGGCATATTCAACCATCTGATTCATCGACTCTAAGAGACTTGGTAATGGGACAGTCGGCATTAAATCAGTTTCAAAAAACTCTTTATTTAAAATTACTAATAAACGATTTATCGCATAATAATAGTCTAAACTGTGAATGCGAAATAGCGCCATTCCTTTTGCGACAAAATCATGAATTACTTGATCAATATTCAAAATAAACCCTCTTTTCTTACTTTATAATTATTGCAAGCCATCTACAATAATAGCATAGAAACATGTAAAAATATTCTTGTTTAAAATAAAAACACATTCAAGCTGTAAAATTGACACAACAAAAATCATTAGGTAGGATAGGATATAGTTTTAAAATTACTGTTGAAATGTCATATGCTTATAGTCGAACCATTAGATAAATACAAAACGAAAGGAAGCTACCAAATATGGACAATCTATTGAAACGTATCAATGAACTCGCCAAAAAATCAAAAACAGAAGCTGGTCTTACTAGCGAAGAAAAAACAGAACAACAAGAACTAAGACAAGCTTACCTTAAAAACTTTCGAGGTACTTTCGAGGACGTTTTATTGAATTCAACCGTTTATGACCCTGAAGGAACGGATGTTACCCCTCAAAAACTCAAAGACGCACAAAGTAAGTTAATAGCTGAGAAATTTAAGAAAGATAATAAATAAAAAAATCGGATTGAGGGTAAACCTCAATCCGATTTTTTATTTTGTCTTAATAAGCACGAGCTAACCAAACAGTATGCTTAGCAAGTTTTCCTGATACGATACACGTTTTCTTCTCCACTATTGGATCAAAAGGAATGTTTCGGGTTGTAAAGCCGGTTTCTTCTTTAATAATTTCTTCTGTTTCATCTGTTCCATCCCAGCCAACTAAAACAAAACCAGGTGTTTCACCTTCTTGGCGTTTGTTTTCAATATGCTCTTTTAATTCGTCTAAGGTCTCAATATGGGTATATTCATGTTGTTGACGATTTTTACGTGCCGTTTCTAAAAGACGCGTTTGCATATCCGCTAAAGCTGTTTGAATCGATTCCACAATTCCATCTAGGCTAACGGCTTCTTTTCCTTCTATATCTCGCATTTTTATCATCACTTGATTATTAGTTAAATCGCGTGGGCCAAATTCTACACGCAAAGGAACTCCGCGCAATTCCCACTCGTTAAATTTATAACCAGGAGAGTTGTCACTATCATCAATTAAGACACGAACACCTGCTGCTTTGAGGTCTTTTGATAGTACTTCTAAACGTTCAAGAATTTCCGTTTTTTTCTTCCATGGTCCAACTGGAACCAAAACAACTTGTTTTGCTGCAATAGCTGGCGGTAAGACCAAGCCTTGTTCATCACCGTGAACCATAATCGTTGCTCCAATTAATCGTGTGGAGACACCCCAAGAAGTGGTATGTGCTAAAACGTGCTCGTTGTCACGATTCAAATACTTAATATCAAATGCTTCGGCGAATTTTGTTCCCATATAATGAGACGTTCCTGCTTGTACTGCCTTACCATCTTTCATCATCGCTTCAACCGAATAGGTATCGACTGCACCTGCAAAACGTTCTGATGGTGTTTTTTGACCTGAATACACAGGGATTGCTAACAAACCTTCGATTGTTTCTTTATATATTTCTAGCATACGCATCGTCCGTTCACGTGCAGAAGCCTCATCTTCATGAGCGGTATGCCCTTCTTGCCAGAGAAACTCAGATGTTCTTAGGAAAGGCAGGGTTTTTTTCTCCCAACGGAAGACATTCGCCCATTGGTTTATTTCGTACGGTAAATCACGATACGAATTAATCCAATCACTAAAGGCGGTTCCAATCATTGTTTCAGATGTCGGACGCAAAGCAAGACGTTCTTCTAATGGCTCTCCTGCTGCTTCTGTTACCCAAGGTAGTTCTGGAGAAAACCCTTCAATATGGTCTTTTTCCTTTGTAAAAAATGATTCCGGAATAAGCATAGGGAAATAAGCATTGCGAATCCCTTCTTCTTTAAAACGAAGGTTAAAAGCTTCTTGAATGTGTTCCCAAATTTCATAACTATCTGGTTTAAAAATAATACAGCCCCGAACAGGTGAATAATCCATTAAATCTGCCTGTTTGATCGTTTGAATATACCAAGCTGAAAAATCTTCTTTTTGTAGGTTACTCATTTTCAAACTCCTTTTCTATTTAAAAAAATAAGCATACTCATCCTTTAAATAAGGACGAAATATACTCTACTCCGCGGTACCACCTTGTTTGGCTATCGTTAAAAAGCCCTACTTTATCTTGATAACGGTAGCTAGCCGATCATACTGTGGATAAATCCATTCGGTAGGTTCCATGCACCAACCATACTTTTCTTCCAGCCTAGGAAAAGCTCTCTAAAATGGCGATGGCATATACTATTCCTCTTTGTACGCCTTATCATTGTAAGCAAAAATCCTTTTGAATTCAATCATTTCTTTTCATTAGGTGTTTTATTATCAAGTTGCGCGGCAAATGCTTCCATCTTTGTCATAAAATGTTGCATATTTTCATCATGCCAAGCCATTCCCACAATTATTTTGCTTATTTTGAGTTTTATTTCTTCCTCTGCCCCAGTAATTTGGACCGAATTCATTAATCTACCTTGTTTCATTTTGATTGCTGTTAAGTCTGTAAGAGAAATCGTAACAGGTCTTGCATCTTGGTCCAACTTGCCTGTCAAACGATTTACTGGTACTAATAGGATCTGATCTTTATTGATAGCAGTAAGAAAATAAGCTTCTTTTACATCTGTCTGATATGATCCCCAAGACAAATGTTTTTCTTTTGTTGCGATTGCGCGTGCGTATACACAACTCTCTTTTACTTCACTTGTTAAAAGTTCCTGCTTTTTTAATTACTCTTCGATCTCATAGCTGCTTAACATGAAACTCATTATTTTCCCTCCTCGGATCTTTGTATCCTTTTATTTTACTCATCTTTGACCGGATAAGCCAAAGATATTCATTATGAAAAGGTAAGCACTTTCATTTTAGCAACAATTGCGATAAAATGAAAAGTAATTAGTAAAGTTAAGATAATAATGAGAAGGAGTTGGACGTAATGAATGTAAATTACAAAAATATATTAGTACCTATTGATGGATCTGCACAAGCTGATTACTCTTTCAAACAAGCCGTTGAGATTGCCAAACGAAACAATGCAAAGCTTCATTTACTCTATGTGATTGATACACGAAATGTGAGTATGTCGACAGAATATCAACCCGTTTCTCTTGATATGGTAGAAAAAGTTGATAAAGTCTTTATTGATAAGATGCTTGAATATGCACGGGAGCAAGGGATTGACGCTGAGAAAACCGTCACCAATGGAAACCCTTCTACGCTTATTGCTGAAGCATTTCCCAAAGAGTACGGAATTGATTTAATTGTAATTGGTGCCACCGGTAAAGGGGCGATTACGCGTGCACTTGTCGGCTCCGTATCCAATTATGTCGTTAAGAATGCTAAATGTGATGTTTTAATTGTTCGTGAAAAGTAAATAAAAAGCTATAGGGTGAAATAAAACAAGCCAGTTTGGCTATGTTTGATTTCACCCTTTTTTTAGACCAGGTTGACTTCGACAATCTCTATTTCGTATTCTTCTTCAATGTCATTTAAAACTCGTTCCAATATTTTGTTGGCGATGACAGGTGATTCATTAACCAAGGCAATACCAATTTGGCCTAAATTCAGCATGTCTTGCTGGCCTATTTCAGCCAAACTAATCGAATGCCGTCTTTTCATCCGCTGTATAATCGACTGTACGGTTCTGCGTTTATCTTTTAATGAATAAGAATCAAAAATTCTAAAGGTAACCTCAACATTGATAAAGGCCATCCTTTCTCCTCCTTTAAGTTTAATTATTTGTGGTTGTCTTTTTTTATTGTTATATTATACTAGTATTTAGAATCGTTTCACTTAGTTTTAAAAACTAGGTCTTTTTTAAGATAGATAAGAGGTGATTTTTTGCAAGAACAGAGTCTACTCAATTACCGTAAAGAACTCTTGCACTTTAAAATTGCACGTTGGCAAGAATTACCTAATTTTGATTTATATAGCGATCAAGTTTTAAAAATTGTTGGATCACAGCTCTCATTTGTACATTTGCCTGACGGTGAGTTTATTATCACATCTACTATGATTAATAATTATGTCAAACTTGGTTTTTTAGAACGACCGCATAAAAAAAAGTATGAACGGGCTCACATTGCTAAATTAATTGTTATTTCTCTGTTAAAACAAATCCTCCCTTTAGGAGATATTCAAAAAGGGATGGCTTTACAAATTGCTTTGCACGGAGAAGAAGAAGCTTATAACATCTTTTGTGAAGAGCTAGAAAATGCTTTCAAGTTAATCGCGAGTGTCGGTATCAAAGAGAATTCTTCTCTTTTAATTAGTGATATTCGCCAAGATCGCCTGGCTTTAAAAATGGTAACTTTATCGGTTGTTTCAAAATTACTTACTCAAAAAATAATTTCACTCGATGGTCTTCAAGCTTTCGATAGACAAGGAGAAAACAATAATGAAAAATAATAAAGTTGCAATATTAGTAGATTCTTGTAATGATATTCCAGAAGAATTAACTGAAAAATATGGCTTTTATACAATGCCTTTAGTTATTAATTACTCTAATCGTTCTTATAAAGACCGAATTGATATTAGCCCACAAGAGGTTTATGATTCCTTTAAACAAGAAATACCTAAAACCAGTTTACCACTTCCCAGTGATATTATGAGTTTACTTGATCAAATTAAAGCAGACGGATACGACCAAGTGCTTGCTAGCATTATTTCAAGTGGGTTAAGTGGTACATTCCAATCGATGAACTTGATTGCCCAAAGTCGTGATGATATGCAGATAGAAGTGGTTGACACGCTGAATATCGGGATTGGATCTGGCTTTGTAGCGATTTATGCGGCTGAATTGCTGGAACAAGGATTAGATTTTGAAACAGTTGTTTCGAAAACGCGTGCTGCAGTTCCTGATTCGAATGTCTTCTTCGGGTTAGAAACGCTTGAATACCTCATTAAAGGCGGTCGGATTGGAAAAGTATCTGGTATTCTAGGTAGTGCTCTGAAAATCAAACCGATTATTTCGTGTGATTCAGAAGGAATTTACGATACCATTGCCAAAGTACGTGGCAGAAAGAAAAATATCGCAAAAATGATTGAAATAGCACGTGATACCATTGCAAACCATAAAAATTACTACTTAGCCCTTTGTCATGGTGATGCTCTAGAAGAGATGCTTGAAATGAAAGAAGAAGTTAACGATTTAATTAAAAATGCCAAAATTTATTCGGAAGGTCAAATATCACCCGTTCTAGGGGTTCATACGGGTCCAGGACTACTTGGTATTGGCGTAATGGTTTTAGATGATTAAAAATAAAGCAAAGAGTGGCCTTTGTCCACTCTTTTTTTCTAGCAAAAAAATGGTTAGTGGAGTAAGATTAGGGCAGTAATCGCTTTCAAATTGATAAGGAGGTTTTGCTTTATGAAATACCGTCAGTTAGGTAAAAGTGGTCTACGCGTTAGCGAGTTGGCTCTAGGCAGTTGGCTAACCTATGGGAAATCAGTCGAAGATCAAACAGCAAAAAAATGTATTGAAACTGCTTATGAAGCAGGGATTAATTTTTTTGATACAGCCAATGTCTATGAACAAGGTCAAGCCGAAATTGTCTTAGGAAAAACCCTCAAAAATTATAATCGCGATACCTTAGTCGTAGCCAGTAAAGTTTATTTCCCAATGGGAGATGGGCCAAACGACCTTGGCTTATCGCGTAAACATATTTTTGAGCAATGTGATGCGAGTTTAAAACGACTAGGTATGGATTATTTAGATTTATATCAATGCCACCGCTATGATGAAAACGTACCAATCGAAGAAACATTATGGGCACTTGATGATTTACAACGGCAAGGAAAAATTCTTTATGCTGGTGTTAGTGAATGGCCTGCGGATAAAATTCAAGAGGCACACCGCATTGCGAAGGAAAGAAATTTCCGACCGCTCGTTTCAAATCAACCTGCATATAACATGATTGAGCGTCAAATTGAGAAAGAGGTTGTTCCGGTTTCAATGGCAAACGGTATGGGACAAGTTGTCTTCTCACCGCTAGCTCAAGGCATATTAACGGGTAAATATAAACCTGGCCAAGCTGTTCCTGAAGATAGTCGGGCAGCCAATGCTAATATCAATAATTTCTTACAAGTGTATTTAAATAATAAGCCCTTGTTAGAAACAATTCAAAACTTAGCAACCTTTGCGCAGGACTTAGATATGAATTTAACGCAACTCGCTCTAGCTTGGATTTTACATCAACCTGGTATCAGTTCCGCCATTATTGGCGCAAGTAAGCCAGAACAAATAGAAAATAACGTTAAAGCAGTAGAGTTTGAATTATCTGATGAGATTATTGTGGGTATAAATGACTTACTCCATCCTATTAGCAATTTTGGTCCACGTAAAAAGTAAATTTTAAAGAGAGGCGCGGACATTTTTGTCCGTGCCTCTTAATTTTCAACACGATTAATCCATTCTTTAGCAATCAGTTTGTGCCCTGCTTGGGTTGGGTGAACGCCATCATTTCCGGTTAAATAAGAATAGCTCCTTTTCATTCCTTCAGCATTTAACAGACCATCTAATGGAATAAAATCGGTCGCAAATTCAGCTGCTAACTTTCTCACTACTTGAATCCGTGGATCTAAATCAACCCGCCACTCTAAGCGATCAACGGGCTCACTTAAAACGAAAGGCTCCATCATTACAATTTGTGCATTCGTCTTTTCTTTGACCTGCATTAATATTTTTCGATACTTTCTTTCAAAACGTCGCAAATGACGTTTATTTCCGAAAGCGACTTTCCCAATATTATGCCAGGTATCATTAATCCCAATGAGAATCGACACGACATCGGGATGAAAATCTAAACAATCTTCTTGCCATCTTCTTTCCAGATCAATTATTTTATTGCCGTTAATCCCTTTGTTCAGAAATTGTAAGTTTAATTCGGGATAGCGCTGGGTAAGTATTTCCGCAACCATTTTCGGGTAACCCTTACCTAAATCATTTAAATCCGATCGCTCTCTTTTTGCATCAGTCACACTATCTCCGATAAATAAAATCAAATCCTCTTTTTTTAAGTGCATGTCCAATCAGACCTCCTAAACTAAGTTAAATACGATAAATTTTAGATCCAAAAGGCAGTAAGGCTAATTTAGCATGTTTAAAATGTTGCAGGCCAAAAGGAATCCCTACAATTGTTAAGCAAAAGATAACGCCCAAAAGAGCTTCTTCAGCCGCCATGACAAGCCCGCCAAAAATCATCCAGAGAATATTAATCAATAGCGATGCTCCGCTTGAACTAAACTGAATTTCTTTCCCAAATGGTGCTGCTGCCATCTTGGCAAATTTAAAGCACTGTACACCGACCGGAATTCCCACAATTGTGATGGACCACAATATACCAGTCACCATCCAAGAGGCCCAACTGATGAATCCTCCTAAAACAAACCAAATTATGTTCGCAAACAAATTCATGTGACTCATCCTTTCTTTATTCCCTCTTATTTTACCTGATTTTGTGTGCTTTTCATCCGTCTTAATACTGAGTTCATCACTAGCAAACAATTTTTTACTCCCAGTGATGAAAATCAGGCAATAATCATCACTAGAATTATTTTTACAACACCTAATGATGAAAAAAACGTATTTTTCATCACTAGATGCGGCAAATAGCTTTCTAATGATGAAGAAGCCTGACTAAAAAGTCAGGCTTCTTCATCTATTACTATTATTTGTTAAATTTTTCTAAGTAAGCTGCCGCTACTTGATCAGCTGTAAAGCCTAATTCAGAAACAACAGTATTTCCTGGGCCACTTGCACCCCAGCGGTCAAGACCATAAGTTAAGCCATCTAGACCAACATAACGTTCCCAGCCGAATGTTGCAGCCATTTCAATTGACATACGTGTACGGACATCATTTGGAAGAACAGATTCTTTATAAGCATCATCTTGTTGATCAAATAAGCTTGTACTTGGCATTGACACAACCGAAACGTCAATACCTTTTTCTTTCAAAGTTTTTTGGGTTTCAATAGCTAAGGACACTTCTGATCCTGTTGCGATTAGGATACCCTCTGGTTTTTCGCCTTCTTGAGGTGAAAGAACATAAGCTCCTTTTTTAACGCCTTGACGTGCACGCTCTTTTGTCCCAGCTAGAACAGGTAAGTTTTGACGCGTTAGGATTAGCATTGTTGGTGTATCTTCCGATTCCACTGCTACTTCCCAAGCAGCCGCAACCTCGTTTCCATCAGCTGGACGAATCACGTTTGTATTTGGCATCCCACGGTAAGCTGATAAATGTTCAACTGGCTCATGAGTTGGACCATCTTCACCAACAGCTACAGAGTCATGCGTAAACACATAAATAGCTGGTAGTTTTGAAATTGCTGCTAAACGAATGGATGCACGTAGATAATCTGAGAATACAAAGAAGGTTCCGACATAAGTCTTTGTCCCACCATGTAAGAGAATCCCATTCATAGCCGAAGCCATTCCAAACTCTCGAACACCATACCAAATATTACGACCTGCGTAATTCGTAGCATCATAATCTTCATCTGCTTTATTCATTGTATTGTTTGAACCAGATAAATCAGCAGAACCACCCCAGAATGATGGGATTGCCGCTCCTAATTTTTGAATGGTTTCCTGGCTCGTAACACGCGTTGCTTTTTCAGCGTCGCCAACTTCATAGACAGGTAAAGTTTCTTGCCAACCTTCTGGTAATTTATTAGCAAAAGCATCTTCAAATTGTTGTGCTAACTCTGGATAAGCTTCGCGGTACGCTTCAAAACGCTTATTCCAATCTTCTTCTGCTTTTTTACCATTTTCTAAAATGGTTTCATTGAAACGATCTTGCACTTCTTCTGGCACATAGAACGTTTCATGATCCCAATTATAGTTACTTTTTGCAAAAGCAACGCCATCTTCACCAAGTGGTGCACCGTGGACGGCACTTGTTCCTGCATTTGAAGCACCATATCCAATAACCGTTTTAACTTCGATTAGGGTTGGTTTGTCTGTTTCTTTTTTCGCTTCTTCGATTGCTTGAGAAATTTCTGCTAAATCATTTCCATCTTTAACGAGGATATATTGCCAGCCATATGCTTCAAAACGGCCTTTCACATCTTCACTGAATGATTTATCTAAAGGACCATCTAAAGAAATATCATTAGAGTCATAAACCCCAATAAGTTTTCCTAATTTCAAATGACCAGCTAAACTTGCTGATTCATGGGAAATCCCTTCCATCAAGTCACCGTCTGAACATAGGAAATAAGTGTTGTGATCCATTATGTTAAACTGATCACGGTTATAGGTTGCTGCTAAATGTGCTTCGGCCATTGCCATACCGACAGCGTTTGCAAATCCTTGTCCAAGTGGACCAGTAGTTGCTTCTACACCATCTGTAAAGTGAACTTCTGGATGTCCGGGAGTATTACTTTCATACTGACGGAAGTTTTTCAAATCATCCATCGTTACATCGTAACCTGACAAATGTAACAAGCTGTATAAAAGTGCTGAACCATGACCTGCTGATAGTACAAAGCGGTCGCGATCTACCCAAGAACTATTCTTTGGGTTTACATTCATATGCTTTGTCCAGAGTGCGTAAGCCATTGGTGCGGCACCCATTGGTAAACCAGGGTGACCAGAATTTGCTTTTTGAACGGCATCGATACTTAAAGTACGAACGGTATTAACTGCTAATGCATCAATTTTGTCAAACATTGTTTTCCTCCTTGATACTCATATACTCCTATTTTAACCTAAATATCTTTAAAATGAAACGACTTTCACTTTAAAGGATTAATTATTTCTTCGCATAATTTATGGCTCTGTAAGGAACTGGCATGGCTAACTGGGTTTTGGCCTGTCACCAGGCTTTCTATAAAAGCGTGAATAATTGGTTTAAATCCTCGTTTCACAAGCGTTTCTTCCCAGTCACTATACTTTACAATTTCCTCATGATTTTTTCCTTTTATTACCATTTCATTTAAATCAGTAACACGTTGCACACCTGCTAGAGATTGGACCTCAACGACCTCTTGATTGGCGCCCGCTTGATAATTCATAGTCACAATGGCTGTTGTTTGGGTAGTTTCTAAAACAAGCCACACACGCTTTAACTCCCCTTCCGTTTCATGAATGTATGATTGAAAGGAAACAACCGGTTCATCCAGTAAAAATAGAGCAAGATCAACAATATGAATAAATAAATCGTAAATTGCAAAACGAATGGATTCACGGTTCTCGACACGATCTTTTTGAATTAGAATCATTTTCTTATCTGGTATCGCTTTTAGTTGCTGAATCATCGGTGCAAACCGGCGATTAAAGCCAGCCGTCAGTTGAACCTGATTCTCTTCAGCCAAAGTCAACAATTCTTCTGTTTGAGAGAATTGATCACTAATTGGTTTATCCACGTAAACTGGAATGCCTTTATTTAATAATTTTTTTACGGTTTCATAATGCGCAGTGGTTGTATTGTGTACAAAGGCTGCATCCAAATTAATATCATCCAATTCATCGAGCTTTTGGTAACATTTTCCAAATCCATACTGACTCCCTACCAAATCCAAGGTTTTTTTATTACCCGTCACGAGGTACCATTCAACTTGATTACGCATAGCAGAAATAACGGGCAAGTATGCCTTTTGAGCGATATTTCCGATGCCAATAACGGCTATTTTCAACACGGCTTCTCCTCATTTCTAATTTCATTTTACTTATATTGTATCATTTTTGAAAACTGTTACAATGACATTAAAGCGCATAATTAAAGGAGACCTCACTATGCATATTAAAGAACGTTTATTCGGAAAAACTGCTGGAAAAGAAGTTATGGCTATCACATTGACTAATCGCAGTGGTGCTTCAATCACTGCTATGACGTACGGTGCCTCTCTTCTTGAGTGGTCTGTACCTGATAAAGCAGGAAAGTTTGACAATATTACCTTAGCTTTTGATAACTTAGAAGATTACGTCACACATCGACCTTTTTACGGTGCGACAGTCGGGAGAGTTGCAGGACGCGTCGCTCATGGTTCTTTCGAAATTGATGGTGATCCTTATCAGTTAGAAACGAACCAAGAGACCAATCACCTTCACGGTGGAAATTCCGGCTTAGATACGAAAGTTTGGGACTATCAAACGGAACAAGATGACCAAGAGGCACGAATTATTTTTTCTTACTTGGATGCAGAAGGTTCGAATCGCTATCCAGGAAATTTAAAAATCCAAGTGACCTATACCTTTACGGAAGATAATAAGTGGAAAATAAATTATCAGGCAGAAACAGACGCGCCTACTCTTTTTAATCCAACCAACCATGTCTATTTTAACTTACATGGAACTGTCTCAAAAACGATTTTAGACCATCAACTTTTTGTAGATGCGGATCGCTTTGTTGAATTGAATGAACAAAGTATTCCGACTGGCCGTCGCCCTGATGTCGCTGGACCGCCTTTTGACTTTCGAACCGCACGCCTAACGTCACAAGCAACAGAATCCACCCACCCTCAAACACTACAAGTTTCTGGTTTGGATCATCCCTTTGTCTTAAACCATGACGCCAATCGTCTGGATGTCAGTCTCTACGACCCTCAAAGTGGGCGAAAAATTACAATGAAAACAAGTGAACCGGTGGTAGTCATTTTTATGCATAATGGCGCAAGTCCACTCAAGATTGCTAACAACCCTATCCCGGCTTACGCAGGGATTACTCTGGAAACACAAGATTACCCAGATGCTATTAACCAAGCGCACTTTGGTTCTATTGTGCTTCGTCCTGGAGAAACCTATCGCTCCGAAACAACGTATTCTTTTCATATAGAATAAAAAGAAGGAAGTAAAGGCTCATTGCCTTTACTTCCTTCTTAATTGTCTTGCTTTTTTTGATAAGCGGCGGGAGATTCTCCGACTATTTTTTTGAAAATTTTACTAAAATAAGAGGTACTATTATATCCTAATCTTTCGGAAACTTCTCCAACGGTCACACACCCACCTTGAAATAGTAATTTCGCTGCCTGTACCTTTAGTTTATTGACGTATTCACTAATAGTGAGCCCCGTATCTTTTTTAAATTTACGAGCTAAATGGGAGCTATTTACATGGAAGGTCTGAGACAAATTGGTAACATTTAACTCTTTGTGTAGGTGATTACCAATATAATCGACAATTTCTTTAATTAAAAAAGAATAATTAGCTATTGAATAGTTAGCTACTAAGTCGCAATATTCCGAGAACATCTGGGGGCTGATTACCTCTTCTAAGTAGTTGGCAGAAGTAGCTTGTTCAATTTGAAGTGCATATTTTTCTGAAACAAGTTGGAGGTAAATCGCAGATACCCCACCCATTTCTCCAGCAATTCGGCACATGGTGTTACGAATAATCATGTCGTTTTTTTGGGTTCGTAAAGGGTTGTCTTTAATGATGGGATTCCCATAATAATAACGATTTTGATTATCAATTTTTGGCATCTGCATCACTTTATCTAAAAGTTTCTTGTTTCCTGTTTGAATTGCCTCAACGAGGAGTTTATTCCGTTTAACTGATTTTTGGATATAATCAAGCGCATCGCTTCTATGGCCAAATAAATCATTGGATAGGATGTCATACAGGTTGGTCGAACCATTTGTGTTGTCTCGCATTTGTATCACCTCAGCGTTGTTTCTAGTCATTATACTTGATTTTTATTTTAACTACAAAAGTGATTTTCTTATTTTTTTCAAAAAAATGACATTATTCAAACATTAACGTCTCTATTTGTAGTAAAATAAAGTGTAACTGATTATTTTAAGGAGAGATGCAAGTGGAAAGAGTAGTTGGAACTGTTGTCCGAGGTCTGCGTGGACCAATCATTCATGATGGTAATGATATTGTAAAAATTGTGGTTGATACGGTATTAAACGCAGCCGAAGTTGAAAAATATTCAATTGAAGACCGTGATATTATTTCTATTACTGAGTCAATCGTTGCGCGTGCGCAAGGAAACTATGCAACAGTTGATCAGATTGCAACTGACATCGCATCTAAATTTGGTGACGATACAATTGGTGTTGTTTTCCCAATCTTAAGTCGTAACCGTTTTTCAACATGTTTACGAGGAATCTCAAAAGGAGCTAAGAAAGTTGTTTTAATGTTGAGCTACCCTTCTGATGAGGTTGGTAACCATTTAGTAGAAATTGATGAATTGGATGATAAAGGCGTTAACCCATGGACAGATGTTTTATCTGAACAAGAGTTTCGTAGTCACTTTGGCTATAAAAAGCATACTTTTACAGGAATCGATTACATCGAGCACTATAAATCTATTGTTGAAGAGTACGGCGTAGAATGTGAAGTAATCTTTTCTAATAATGCTAAATCTATTTTAGACTATACAAAAACAGTCTTGAATTGTGATATTCATACGCGCTTTAGAACTAAGAAAATTCTAAAAGCTCACGGTGCGAAAAAAGTATACAGCCTCGATGAAATTTTAACAGAATCTGTTGATGGATCAGGTTTTAATGAAACTTACGGTTTGTTAGGCTCTAACAAAGCCACTGACAACAGTGTGAAACTTTTCCCCCGTAACTCTCAACAGATTGTAGACAATATCCAAAAAGGGATTAAAGAAGCAACTGGTAAAACAATCGAAGTGATGGTTTATGGAGATGGTGCTTTTAAAGACCCAGTAGGGAAAATTTGGGAACTAGCTGACCCAGTTGTTTCACCGGCTTATACACCCGGTTTAGACGGTGTGCCTAGTGAAGTAAAACTGAAATATTTAGCAGATAATAATTTTTCTGACCTTCAAGGGGAAGATTTGCACTCTGCTATTTCTGACTTTATCAAAAATAAAAATGCTGATTTAGTAGGTACAAATGAAACCCAAGGAACAACCCCACGTCAATTAACTGACTTAGTAGGTTCGCTATCCGATTTAACTTCTGGTAGTGGAGACAAAGGAACACCTTTCGTTTATATTCAAGGCTATTTTGATAATTTTACAGAATAAAAAAAGTTGAGGCAGATTCAATCTGCCTCAACTTTTTTCTTTGAATCGATTAAATAAAGGGCGGAGAATGGGTTCTAAAATAAAGTAAAATGCCGCATTACCAAATCCATGAGCCAAATCAAACCACAGACCATACGCATAATAAATCCAAAAATTAGTTAAGCCGTATATTTTATAGGAAAATAATGAAATAATAAAACCGTAAAAAATCCCCGAAAAGAAAGCAAAGAGCACAAATAACGGCTTTGTTTTCTTAAGGTATAGAGGTTTCATTACTAAGCTTGTCAAAAGAACAATTGTTGCAAAACTAATTAATTGTGCAAACGTCCATGGACCTAACCCCAGAAAAATGTTTGATAAAAATAGTGATAAACTTGCTACAATTAAGCCATCAATCAATCCCATATTTAGGGTTAGTATAATGATGATGGCTGTCATCGGTTGCACATTTGGCAAAAATTGAAAAACAATTCTTCCTACGTAAGCCAATGCCGTTAAAATTGCGAGCAGAGCAATATGCTTTGCATCAAACCTTTTACGCACCAAAATTACTCAAGTTCTTCTAAGTTAAAGTCGACAACATCCCCATCAGATAGCTCTAAATCTTGAGCACCTACTGGGGCCATTTCACCATTTAAATCAAACAACCAGTATTTATTAGCATCCTCGTCTTGCTCGTATCCATTTATTGCTGTGATAAATCCATCTTCATCCTCAACATCAAAACTTGCTTCCATTACATCAAACAAGACCGCATCTTCTTCAACATTAGAAGTAATAGAGCCATCTTCAATAGTTTCGCCATCAACTGCTACATTAATCGTAACCTCAATCAAGTCATTTGCTTGATTAATAGATTCCGCAGTTTCAGTTGCTTCTGTACCACAAGCCACCAATGTTGCACTCGCACTCATTAGAAATAACCATTTTTTCATTCTATACACTCCTTTTTTTCATAGGCGGATAAAAAAGCCTATACCCGTTTACACATAGACTAAACAATACTATTTTACCTTGAAATAGTATGCGCGCGTATAAGCATTCTCGAATAAAGCTCTGACTTAAACATCAAAGATGTTCTTACAGTGGCGGGACCGCGTTGGATTCTCACCAACTTACATAGCCGAGATGTCTTTGTATTGGGTTTTAATATGGTTTCATTATAGTAAAAATACTATTGTTTGACAAGTTTCGGTAAGTCACTTATTTTGTAACCTCCCGAATCCTTTGCTATCATCAGTATAATAACTATATTCTTGGAAAGGAGATCCGCATGCAGTTTTTATATTTTGTACGACATAGACAAACTGAATTTAACAAAGCCGACTATGTACAAGGTGGCCAGGTTGACTCTCCCCTATTGGAATCCAGTAAACAAGATGCCAAAAAAACCGGTGTTTATCTAAATCAAATGGGGATTTCACGCATTATTACCAGTCCTCAAGCCCGCGCTTTAGATACAGCCAAACTTATTCTTGAGCAATTTGATTCCAAAGTTCCTTTAGAAAAAGATGCCCGCTTAAAAGAATTTCTCTTTGGTGACTGGGAAGGGAAATACATTCCCGATTTGAAAAAAGAATACCCACAAGCTTTCTATAATTTAAGAAACCGACCCGACCTTTATGATCCTTCCGCATTTGGTGGGGAAACTTATTCGCAACTCATTGATCGCGGTACTCAAACAATTCTTAGTCATGTTGATTCTCACCCAACTGATTCTCTTTTATTTGTTGCTCATAGTATAACTTTAACCAGTAGCATTCTAACTTTGGCAGGCTACCAGGTTAATGATTTACGCTCTAAAACACCTATGGCCAATACAAGTGTCACCAGAATGAAACGGATTGGGAATCATTTTGAAATTGACAGTTGGAACGAGATTGATCATTTGAATGAAGGTAATTTTCATCACTAGAAAGATAAAAACGCGGGCTGATGATGATTTTTCCACTTATTTCATCATTAGAAAAGCATTTTAATCTGCTAATGATGATATTTCCTATTATTTAATCATAAACGCTCTTTTTACCAAAGTTAATGATGAAAAAAGGCCAGGACCAAAGTCCCAGCCTTTTTTTCACTTCTTATTTCGTTGTGTTTTCTCTTTAACAGCTGCTTTGAAAGCAATTTTCGTTGTTTCTACTTGAATAGGTGCATATTCAGGCCAGGCCTCATCTAAAGGAAGTTTGGCTTGGTTACTAGTAATTAAAAATTCAGCATTTCGTTTGAATTCAGCTTCCAATTCGGGAATATAAGTTAGAAAATCAGCGAGGTTTTCTAGAGAGATAACAACACTGCCTTTTTTCTTAAAAGTTTTGGCAAGTAAGTATTTATTTGTCATCATTTAGTAATTCTCCACAATTTGAGCTACTTCGCGTTCGAGTTCTGACATCACGACAAAGCGGGCTTTCCGAAGCATTTCTTTTCCATCTACAAACATTAAGAGAGCTGGGACTGTGAGGACACTAAAAGCGCCTGCTACACTGGGAACTTTATCCGCGTCTACCTCCAACAATTTGACTTGTGGATAGTCTTCTAATAGGTTTTTTACTTGCGGTAAAACCGCGTGGCAAACACCACAATCAACACGGGATACATAAATAAAAGCAAAGTGTTCTGTTTCAACAAAACTTTGAGCTTCTTCAATATTTTGAGCTTGTCTATCTAACATGATTAACTTCCTTTCAATCAACGGTTTTAATTATTGTATCATGATATACTAGTTTTATTCTAAAAAAAGGATTGAAGACAATGAAACAAAGAAATATATGGATTAGCTGGGCGATGGTGGTTATTTGGATGATGCTTATTTTTTCTTTTTCATCACAAGTTGGAAGCACATCAGGAGCTTTAAGTGGTTCTGTCGTTGGTTTTATCGAAGATATTTGGACCAGAACCTTACCTAATTGGCCCCTCAACCTGGATGCTTTGCACCTTTTTATTCGTAAAGCCGCCCACTTTATTGTTTATTTGATTTTAGGTTTCTTAACGACACGCGCGCTTTATACCTCGCATATTCCTTACAAAAAACGTATTTTCTTGGCCTTATTAATTAGTTTTTTATATGCATCCAGTGATGAAATCCACCAATCTTTTGTTCCTAATCGTGGGCCTAGCTTTTGGGACGTCCTGCTTGATACCCTAGGTGCATCAGTTGGTCTTTATTGCTATGAAAAACTATTAAAGCTGCAAACCCCTAAGTAAGGATTTTGCAGCTTTAATAATTATCATTTAAATACCAACTCGTTCAAATGGGTCCCGACTAATTCCTTTTTCAAGGACTTCACGTACGTATTCTTTAGCAGAAAATAAACTGTGATCGCGGTAGTTGCCACATTCCTTGGCAGTTATCGCTGGTACTACTTCAGTTTCCATTACTTGTTTTAAAGTTTTTTCTAAAGCTTGGGCAATCTCTTCTGGTGTAGATTCGCCCCACTTAATGCAATAAAAGCCTGTTCGGCACCCCATTGGTGAAATGTCAATAATACCTGGTAAATGGTCACGCATATTAATTGCCAATAAATGTTCCAGTGTATGAACTGCAGCGGTTGGTAAGGCCCCTTGATTGGGTTGTAAGAAACGTAGGTCAATTTTTTGAATAATCGACTCTTGATTTTTTTCTGTTCCAGCTATCCGCACATAAGGTGCTTGAACAGCGTTATGATCTAATTCAAAACTTTCTACTCTAGCCATTTTTATTATTCCTCCTCATAAATATCTCTCTTATCTTAAAAGAAATCTCTATAAATTGAAAGAGAGTTGTTTGATAAAGTATAATTAAAAAGTAACAACGAACATAAACCCTTTAAGGAGATCCTTATGCCTTATAAAACCTTATTGTTTGATTTAGACGACACCCTTTTTGATTTTAAAGCTGCTGAAAAATATGCTATTTCGTCATTAATGAAAGAACTGGCTGTGACACCAACTGAAGAAAACATTCAAACTTACTCGCAAATCAACCAAAGTTTCTGGAATCGTTTTGAAAAAGGGTTAATTAAAAAAGACGTTTTACTTAAAGAGCGGTTTGAAACATTTTTCCAAAGGCATCAACTCGAAGTCAATGGAAATGAAATGGATATAAAATTTCGCTCCTATCTTGAAAAAAGTCATTTTTTAATTGAGGATAGCACGAACTTACTAGATTCGCTATTTCCTGACTACGATTTATACGCGGTTACAAACGGCGTATCTAAAACTCAGTATAGGCGATTATCTGACTCTGGACTTGACCATTATTTTAAAGATGTTTTTGTTTCTGAAGATACGGGTTTTCAAAAGCCGATGCTTGAATATTTCAACTATGTCTTCAAACGCATCCCAAATTTTAAAGCTCATAACACGTTGATAATTGGCGATTCCTTGACTTCCGATATATTAGGTGGTCAAAATGCTGGGATAGATTCTTGTTGGTTCAACCCCCACCACTTAGCGAAACCTGCTCATATCAAGCCAACCTACCAAATTACTGATTTAAAAGAATTAACAACTATTTTAAACTAAGAAAGAAGGCTTATAAATTGGACTTTGTCGCAATAGACTTCGAAACAGCTAACCATCGTGGCGATAGTGTCTGTTCCATTGGGATGAGTCGTTTTTCAAACGGTCTGGAAGTTGAACGTTATTATCGTCTCATTAACCCTGTTCAACCTTTCCATCCGGGCAATATTCGAATACATGGGATTTATCCACGTGATGTTGTCAATGAAAAACGTTTTGACCAACTTTACCCAGAAATTCGCGCTTTCATTGGAGAGGATTCATTAGTCGCTCACTTTGCTCAATTCGATATGAAGTGTTTGCAAATGACTATTGAAACTTACAACTTACCCAAAATTAAAAATGAATACTTTTGCTCTTGCATTCTAGCAAAAAAAACACTGACGCTTTCGAGTAATAAACTTGTTAATGTCCTTGACTATTATGGCTTAACCATTGAAAACCATCATAATGCTGCAGATGACGCGACTGCCTGTGGTGAAATTACCAGTAAACTACTACAGCCCTATGACTATGACATAAAAGGATTTTTAACAGATTATCATTATCAACTCGGTCAACTTTTCTCGCATCGCTTTGGTCCTGACAAAAATAAGAAGAAACAGGTACCTCAGCCAAACCTACTAGCAATTGAGAGCTTGCAGCCTTCTCATCCTTTTTATCAAAAGCACATCGCTTTTGCCGGACGTATCGCTGGTCTGAATCGGCAGGAAGCAGCCCAAATGCTCACAACTATTGGAAGTTTTTTTGAACCGTCACTGACTTATCAAACCGATTACTTGATTGTATCTAAAAGTGAATGGCAAAAAATGGGCACCAATCTAGAAGGTAAGCTCGTTGAAAAAGCGCGCCAATTACAAGGTCAAGGGCATAGCTTAATTCTTCTTCCAGAAACAGAGTTTTTTACGATTCTTTAAAAACAAAAAGGTTGGGCATGTGTAAACTGGACCCTATAAAGTAGACTCTTTAAAAAAGAGACCCTTTATAGGGTCTTTTTATGTCTTGTACGAGAATTAGTCTCCCTTTCCTGATAAACTGGAGGAAAGGAACGGGAACCGCGACCGCTCCCCCAAGAGAGCCTTACAAAAAATACATTTTTAAGAGGAGGAACCCATGTCAAAACGAACATTCACGGACGAGCAGGTTACAGACCTATCCCACAACCCCTATGTTCAGAACGTCTCCCCCAAAGCCATCACCTACTCGGACGAGTTCAAGGTCCACTTCCTTGCGGAGTGGAAAAAGGGAAAGACTGCCCGACAGATTTTCATGGAGGCGAGTCTCCCAGTGGAGGTCCTAGGCGAGCGGCGAATCCACACCGCTGCCAACCGCTGGAAGAAGGCCTATCAGGAGAGCGGGATCACGGGCGTACGAGATCAGCGCAAGGGCGCATCGGGGCGCCCCCGCCTCACGGAGCTTTCGACCGAAGAGCAGCTCCGCCGGGCCAAGCAGGAGAATGTCCTCCTCAGACAGGAGAATGAGCTGTTAAAAAAAATCGACTTCGCAGAAAGGAGGGGAAATGAGTTAAGCAAGCAGGAGCGGTTCGCCCTCATCCAACAGGTGACGAGTCGCCCCGGCTCGCTCTCCGTCAGGAGAGCTTGTCTGATTCTGGAAGTATCCAATTCCGGCTACTACGCGCATTTCTCCCCCGAGAACCAATGCAAAAGGCAGGAGAAGGAAGAGGAGGACCAGAGGTGGCGCGACCGTGTTCTGGAAGCAATGGCCTATAAACGGGTGGCGAAAGGTTCCCGTGCCATTGTCATGTACTTCCTCAACACGAAGAAAACTGTAGTGAACCGCAAGAAAGTCCAGCGGATCATGCGAAAGTATGGACTCCAGTGTCCTATCCGCCGTGCGAACCCGTACCGAAAAATCGCAAAAGCCACACAAGAACATCGCACCGTTCCGAACCGGCTCCAGCGGCAGTTTGATCAGTCAGCGCCGAAGAAGGTGCTCCTGACTGATATTACCTATCTCCGGGGAAAAGACGGCTTCCTAGGCTACCTCTCTACCATCTTGGATGGCGCCACAAAGGAGGTTTTAGCCTACGCCGTCGCCGACCGAATCACCTTGGACATAGCTCTCGATACGGTGAAAGATCTAGTGGCAAAACATGGAGAGGACCTCCCTGCGCAAGCCCTCCTCCATTCCGACCAAGGGTCGCACTACACTAGCCCCATCTTCCAGAAATTGGTGCAGAAGAATGGCCTAACCCAATCTATGTCCCGCCGTGGGAACTGCTGGGACAACGCCCCACAGGAGAGCTACTTCGGCCACCTAAAGGACGAAATTCCTTACGAGGAGTGTCATTCACTGAAGGAGTTACAGTCTGTCATTATCAACTATATGGACTACTACAACCACGAGCGCGGCCAATGGAAACTGAAAAAGCTGACCCCGGTTTCCTACCGGGATCAGCTCTTGAAACAAGTAGCCTAGATTCTCTCTTTTTTAAACTGTCCTTGACTTGGGATCCAGATTATGTGCCCAACCTTTTCGTCTTTTTTATCCGATTAATAAAAAGTATCCGATTACCAAAACACCTAGAATAATACGATACCAGCCAAATGCTTTAAAATCATTGTTTTGAATATATTGCATAAGAAACTTGATTGCTAGAATTGAAACAACAAAAGCGACTAGCATACCGATTAGGAGAATCGTGAGTTCTGCCCCCGTAAATACGAACCCAAACTTCGCAAGTTTTAAAGCACTTGCACCAAACATTACCGGTATAGAAAGGAAAAAGGAATATTCGGCAGCAATAAAGCGTGAGGTACCTAGAATAATGGCACCAATAATGGTGGCACCTGAGCGTGAGGTCCCCGGAATAAGTGCGAGGCATTGGAAAAAGCCAATAAAAAGAGCTGTTTTATAAGTTAACTCTTGAAAATTAGTAATTTTTCCCGCTTTCCCTTTATTGCGGTTTTCAATAATAATAAATAACACACCATAAACAATTAACATAATCGCCACAACCCAATAATTATAAAAATGTTCATTGAGCCAATCATCGAGAAAAAGTCCTAAAACAGCTGCGGGAACTACTCCCACAACAACCTTGTACCAAATTTCCATCGTTTCTTTTTTCTCTAACGATGATTTTTTGGGTGAAAAGGGATTAAGTTTATGAAAATAAAGTGCTACTACAGCAAAAATAGCTCCTAGTTGAATGACTACAAAGAACATTTCTTTAAATGCTGGTGAGGTGTCGAGTTGAATAAATTCTTCAACCAAAATCATATGCCCCGTACTAGATATGGGTAACCATTCCGTTATTCCTTCCACAATACCAAGAATAATGGCTTTAAAAATTTCTACCATGAATAAATAGACCTCCTAAATTATATATATGTCTATTCTACTAGACTAAAGCAAAATAAGGTATAAAGGATTTATAAAGAGTCATAAAAAAGGTCCGAATCGTTTCAGATTCAGACCTTGGTACCTTATTTAAAAGTGATAAAGACGAATAACTCACCGGATATTTCTTCTTGATATTCATCCAACTGCGATGCAATAACTTTAATTCTTATCCGCTCATTTTCTTTTACTTGAGTAATTGTTTCTAAATCGATATTACCACCTTCAACATTTTCCGTGTAGTTTTCAAAAGCCTTCACAATTAAGTCCTCTGTATCAAAAACCATCCCGACTGACCCAGCCCGATCTTTTACTGTTAACAAGAAGTACTTCCCTTCTCTTGAAACCAATAACTGATAATTTTCACCAACATTTGTTTGAACATCTGTCTCTTCGGCATTGTATAGCCCTAAACGAACGAGGTAGTCTGCTCCTTCTAATGGAATAGTCGTTTCTTCACCCCAGTCATAGTAGACAAAATTACTTTCTGAACTATCTGGATCATCTGGGGAAAGAGAATAGACCATTGGGAACCCAAAGAGATCCTGAAAATCACTATAAATTTCAAAATCATCCGGCAAATAGGAAACCTCTTCAAAATCATGCCAACTACCTAAATACTCGACACTTTTAGTGATTTTAACTTTATCCTTTAGGGGAATATCTGGATTTGGCTTAATTACACCTTCAATCAGCATCTCATTATCTGTCAGTGTTGTCTCTAACAATCTCATTTGACTGTTTTGAGCAACCGTAAAGGCATCAATTGGGGGCATAACTGAAACCACTGACAGTAAAATCAAAATAGGAGCGATTAATCCATTTTTATCCCGGGTAAAGAAGCTAAATAAAACGCCAGCTGCTATGGCAAAAATACCAAAAAGGATGACGTAATAGCGACCGGCTGTGATACCATAATCTTGAATTTTTAAAATACTAGCAATGGTTTGAAAAAGAACAACGATCAACATAATTTTAGGAAACAAACGCTGAAATATCTGACTATATTTATGTTCAATGTTACTCACTAACAAGTAAACAAGAATAACGATAATCGCGTAAGAAATAAGTAAGGGTTCTAATAAGTTATCCGTCCAAAATTCACTTCTGATATTTAAGATCACATATAGAAACAGGACGACTGTATAAACTGCAACGATGGGAATTACAATAAAAGTCAAAAGGACCTCTAGAAAACGTGGTACTTCAAACGCTTCTTTTAATTCAATGGTCATACCACTGCTGTAATCAGGAATTTGAGAGAGAAAGTAACTTGTCGCAAATAAGGTCCAGATAATATTCATGGCGTGTAAGTATACCCGATAATCTAAATTGAATAATAAAAAATCAATACTACCTAAAACAGTGTAGACGCCAATAGCCAGAACACCAGCAAAAAGGAGCGTTAACATTGCTGCCTTAAAAACCGCCATTATATTTTGGTGAAAATAAATGACCTTATTTTTGATAGTCGGAATCCAGATAAAGGAAATAAATAGGGCAAACAACAAAACAATGGTTCGGACTGGATAAATCATTTGATAGGTGTCTTCTTGCGGTAGAGTGAAATAGTAGAGGGCAGTAAGTAACGTTGTGATTGCTACCATTATCCATCGCTCACTTTTTTTATGGAAGAAACGCTCATAAACCTGTTGTCCAACCATAGCTAGTAAAGCTCCAATAGAAAAAGTAAACAGCAAACGACTATAAGAATCAATATCCTCTTGGATTTGAATTGCATTCATGATACTCATTCCCAAAAGCCAAATAATAGTCATTGGATAGCGCGTCAATGAGTTTGCAATTGCTAGCATTCCATCTTGCATCTTTTTAAAAAGTCTCATTTTTTTCCCTCCTATCAATAAATTATCTTTTATTAATTTACCTAAAACGATTATTTGTTAATTTATATTTTCATTCAGAATAACATATGTTATACTATGATTTGTGGTTTTTCTACATCTATTTTTTCTGAAATATGAAAAATAAAGATTTTTTAAACTAAAAAAATTTAGAGTGTCTAATCAATTTATTTATTTATTTTTTAGTTATTACGAATAAATTACTAGACATTTTGTATTTTTAAGATATTATGGGACTAACCCTATAACAAATAGTTGTGACCATGGATCATTATCATCTTAGCCAAAGGAGGCTTCTTATGTATACAATGTCAAATATAAAAAACTTATCGCTAAAAACCCTTTCTGCCGATAAAATCAAGATTACACCTGAACAATCAACAACCTTCCAGAAACAGACTTATGTTAAAATGATTTTTATCCATAATGGAACAGCCACATTAACTTTTAAAAATAGTTCCGAGCCTGTCAGAAAAAATCAAATTATTTTGATTAATCCTAATGTAGATTACTACTGGGATCTAGAAGATCAATCTGCGATTGAAATAACTGAAATTGGGATTCAAGGTTTAGAATTTTCAGAAGTCAATGATTCTGAAGCTGAATTTTCTCACTATATTCATAATGAAGCAGATGTTGAGAATGAACCATTTATTTCTGCCTTAACAGATGAGATTGCTAATAAAAAACTAGGTTATGAAGAAGTCGCTAAGCGCTATGTGGAGATTATTCTCATCCATTTATTACGTAATGAACGTTTCTCTATTCGCAACTCTCTAAACAAAAAGAACCATAAAGAAATCCAAATTGTTAAAAACTTTATGAAAATTAATTATCACAAAAATATTACTTTAGACGATTTAGTTGAATTAGTTCATATAAACAAATTCTATTTAATTCGTATCTTTAAGCAAGAAGTTGGGATGTCACCCATCGATTATCTTATCCATATCCGCATCGATGAAGCACAAAAAATGCTTCGCAATACAAATATTGCTATTGCAGATATTGCCCATCTTGTTGGGTTCCAATCCCCTTCACATTTCTCTAAAACATTCCGTGAGCTTTCCAATATGACGCCTTCTCAGTATCGTCGTCAAGGAAATATCCCACCAACACCTCCACAAAACTATTAAACCTTTGAAGAGCCACTCGAAATGAGTGCTCTTTTTTACGTTTTATTTGTTTTGAATACATTCCCAAACCTTCCTTAAAAAATCACTACTCTTTTCTTTCACAACAAGATCAAAGCGATTCATTTGAGGAACTTCTGTTTGGTTAATAAGAACCGCATAACGCCCTTGAAACGCATCAACGAAAAATGATGCAGGGGTTACCATTAAACTGGTTCCAACTACGATTAATAAATCTGCTTCTTGAATAGCTTGACTCGCTGCCTGCATAGTAACCTGATTTAATTGTTCACCATACAAAACAATATCCGGTCGGACAGAGCGTCCTTGACTATCAACAGCAATTCCGTCTTGAGAATGTACTTCACCGTTTGCAACTGGTTTTTGCCCCTGACTAGTCACCCATCTATTTATACTCCCATGAAGGGGCAAGACCTTTGAACTTCCAGCCTTTTCATGTAAATCGTCAATATTTTGAGTGATAATGGTCACTTCTTTGTTCATGTTTTCTAATTCGCTAAAAAAACGGTGCCCAAAGTTCGGTTTTGCATCTGGGAAAGATAAGTTTTTCTGCATATTTTCAAAAAACATACGTGGATTTCTTTCCATAAATCTAACACTCAAAGCTTCTTCGCCTGAGTAGCGCCGATTCTTTATTTGGTCGTAAATTCCTCCTGAAGATCTAAAATCGGGAATACCACTTGCTGTACTAATCCCAGCACCTGAAAAAACGACAATTTTATTCGATTCTGCTATCATTTTAGCGAACACTTTTACTTGCTCGTTCATACTCCTATTCCTCCTTCATTCTTCTTAATACTACTAATAAAATAAAGATGGTTTGACCTAAGTTTATCAGGTTCAACCATCTTTGTCTCATAGTTTTCTCATTTAATCATAGAAAATTTAGTTTCCAGCATATCTTTTGTAACCGGACCGACAATACGCTCATATATGATTCCATCCGACCCAATTAAGTATGAAGTTGGCATGGATTGGACTTGATATTGTTGAAATTGTTTGACGGTACCATACAGGTTAGTAAAACTAATAGCGTATTCTTCTAGAAACACTTCAACATCACCTGGATTGTTTTCTGATGTTGTCACATTTACACCCAACACAACTGTTTCATCTTGTTCATCCGAAAATTCTTGAAGATGGGGCATTTCTGCTTTACAAGGTGGACACCAGCTAGCCCAAAAATTCAAAAAGACTTTCTTCCCACGATAATCAGAAAGTTTTACTTGATTACCTGCCATATCTTGGAGTTCAAAATCATAAGCCACTTGTCCAATCTTAATACCTGTCTGAGCTATTGGTGGCGCGAGTGATTCTTCTTCATCTGTTTCAATACTTTGTGATAGTTGTGCTTCTTTCGATTCATTATTTGAATATAGCTCTTTTCCAAAATCAAACAGAATCCATAAAAAACCTACTCCTAATAGAGTCCAAATTATTTTTTTCTGCATCATTACTCTCCTAACCGAGACGCTCGAATGGCGTTCCCTCTAGTAAATTCAATATACCAATTGATAATGCCTCTAGTTTACCTGTCATTAATAAAATCCCGAATAAAATCATCATCCAACCACCAATTTTCATCAGTACTTCACTATATTTTAAAATTGACTTTAGTCTCCCAATAAAAAAAGAAACAAATAGAAAAGGTAAGGAGAATCCGAGTATATACATAAATAAATATAAAACTGGTGGGGAACCCATCGCATTACCAAGTAATAGAATAGATGAAAAAATTGGACCGATACAAGGCGTCCACCCTGATGCAAAACCTAACCCAATGAGAAAGGTAGACAGAAAACTGACTCCGGATTGTGTTTGAAGCTTTCGATAATCGCTCAAGAGTAATGGGATTTTCAAATAGCCCAGAGTAACGAGTCCCATAATAATAATTAATAAGCCAGCTAGTCTCTGCAAAAGTACACTGGTGGGACCAGTCATGATAGAACCAAATAAGTTACCGAGATAGCTGACACCTAATCCAAGCGTTATATAGACAGTTGAAACACCTAATAAAAAAACTAGAGAATGTAACATAATATTACGCCTAACTGAAAGCGAAGTATCTTCTTTTATTTGCTGAACATTTAGTCCTGTAATATAGGAAATATACAAGGGTAACAAAGGCAATGTACAAGGTGATAAAAAAGATAAAGAACCTGCAGCAAAGGCTATCCAACTTGTTAAGTCTGTTTCGATAGCTGTTTCCTCCTAACAAAAATAATAATAATAAATAGAAAAGTCGTTGTAACTAAGAGCTCGGGTGTGAACACGAAGCCAAAATAAAGGACACGACTCCCATTCATCAAAACAAGGTTCCCTATTGCACTACCTAATATTAATCCCATCTGTTGCCAGTTCTGCAATTTAATAAAGGTAATCGTAATGAGTAAAATGATGTTTAGGCTAGCTAACGTAAGTAGTTTCGAACTGTTATAGAGACTATAGTAAAATAAATGGTTGAGTGAAAAACTGTAAAAAAATAAATTGTAAAACGGAAACTAAGAGTGCCGGTTTACCTACTATTTTTGGTAATAATTCCCACAAATTGTAAGTAACAGCGATAACGACTGCTAGGGAAATTGGTTCTTTGGTTAGTAAGAGTGCTTGATAAGGTGCTTGCAGAACATCCGATAAATGAAATAAAACATTGCTGACAAAAGCTATTAATAAAAAACGGAATATTTCATCATTAAATTTGGAAAGGATTTTTAACTTAAGTGACCGTTCACTAGCAGAGAGAAGCCACCAAATACCTGACCCACTAATCAATAGTAAAACGGGTATAACAACAGGATTGGATAATATTAATAAAATAATACGTTCCTCCTTTTTTTAATTATTCGGATTAATTTAAGCATATCACAAATCATTTTCAACAACACTTATATACGTCTGTGGGTATAAGCATTTTTTTATAAGATAGTTTGTCAAATTAAGTGCAACACCTCTTCCATAAAGACCTCGTGAGGTGTTCGGTAGCCAAGACATTTTCTTGGTCTATTATTAATCAGGTACAAAGCTTTTTGAAGTTCTTCCTGTTCCACATGATCAAAGTTGGTTCTCTTCGGAAAGAACTCCCTCAGGAGTCCATTACTGTTTTCATTGCTTCCTCGTTGCCAAGAAGAATAAGGATCTGCGAAATAAACAGGGATGCTTAAGTCTTCTTCAATGACAGGATAACAGCTGAATTCCTTTCCTCTGTCTGTCGTAAAACTTTGGAAGGCAGTTTCAGGAAAAAGCGTAGTCAGTTTTCGTATAGCCCCTTCCATTGAGGAAGCGGAACGGTTGGGTATTTTGATGGCGAGGTACCAGCGGCTTTTCCTCTCTAGGAAAGTAGCAACGCAACCTTTTGCCTGTCCGCGTCCTGATACGACGGTGTCCAGCTCCCAGTGACCGAAGGTCGTTCGCTTCTTGACGTCTTTTGGTCGTTTTGAAATAGAGGTTCCGATATTGAATCTTCCTCTGGTTTCTTTTGGTTTCTGTCGTTTGCCTTTTTGTCTCAGAACGGACAATGGAACTTGTAAGAGACCGTAATAGAGCCAGCGATAGATTGTTTTGAAAGAAATTTTCCCTTGAAATAGCCGGCCTACAATTTGTTCTGGAGACCAGGTAAGAGTTAGTTTTTCCTGAACCTTTTTTTTGATTTCAGAAGTCAACTTTGATTTTGCTCCACAGTTCGCTTTCTTTTGTTTATAGCGTTCCTGTGCCTGATCACACTGATAATATGGGTTCCTGTTCAGTTCCCGTGAAACAGAAGAAGGGGCACGACCAAGGATTCGAGCGATCCGGCGGATCGAAAAACCTAGATCACGAAGCGTTTCTATTTTTGAGCGTTCGGCTATGGTAAAATGAGTGTAGCTCATGGCGAGTCCTCCAGTCGAATGTTGTGTGGTAACTCCATTCTACACGAGGTCGTCATGGGTTTCTTTTATTTTACCTAGGTGTTGCACTTAATATTACAATTCATCATAAACAAAAAAGTCTAGAAAAGAGACATTGGCTCAATGTCTTTTTCCTAGAGTCTGTTAATACTTATTCTTCAACAACTACTGGTTTCCATAACCCTAACATGATTGCCGCTACTAGCGTTCCAGCGACAAGCGCAATTAGGAAGAACCATGGATGCTCCACTAGACCAATCACGAATAATCCGCCGTGAGGAGCTGGGATAGAGACATTCCACAATTGTGTCAAACCACCCGCAATAGCTGAACCGATTATAGACGACCCAATGACCCGAAGTGGATCCGCTGCTGCAAAAGGAATGGCTCCTTCAGTGATAAAGGACGCTCCCATTACGAAGTTAGAAAGACCTGATTGTCTTTGAGCAGTAGTGAATTTATTTTTGAATAAAACAGTTGCTAAACCAATTGCTAGCGGTGGAACCATACCGCCAGCCATAACTGCGGCCATAAAGCTACCATCACCAGTATCAGTAAAAATTCCAATTGAGAAAGCATAAGCAGCTTTATTAAAGGGCCCACCCATATCAATCGCCATCATTCCACCTAGTAATAGACCCAGTATAACTGTATTACCGGTTCCTAAGTTCTCTAAAAACTGTAGCATAGCATTATTTATCGTTGCAAAAACAGGACCGATTAGGAAGTACATGAGTAAACCAGTTATCAAAAGCCCCAATACTGGGTAGATTAAAATAGGTTTTAACCCATCTAGAGATCGTGGCAATCCTTTAAACGCTTTTCTCAAGCCAAGAACGATATAACCGGCAAGGAAACCTGCCACTAACCCACCCAGGAAACCAGCATTACTATTAACTGCAAGCAACCCACCTGCCATACCTGGCAGTAAGCCGGGTCTATCTGCAATACTCATGGCGATGTAACCTGCTAAAATTGGAATGAGGAAGTTGAATGCCGTTCCTCCAATTGTATTAAAAGCAATGAAAAGTTCACTTTCTTGACCAAATGAGTTTTCGAATAAGAAGGAAATTGCTAAGAGGATCCCTCCACCTACCACAAAGGGTAGCATGTGCGAAATTCCATTCATTAAGTCTTTATAAATGGTTGATCCAATTGAATTTTTTTCGGTATTGGCAGTTGGCTCACTTGTACCATCAACTTGGAATATAGGTGCTTGTTCGCTCAATGCTTTATTGATGAGCTCTTCTGTTTTATTAATACCATCACTTACTGGACGTTGAATCAAATGCTTTCCTGAAAAACGATTCAGTTCAACTTTTTTGTCAGCTGCAACAATAACGCCGACTGCACGATCGATTTCATCTTTTGTTAAAGGATTTTTGATTCCTTCTGAACCATTTGTTTCAACTCGTATGTCAACATTCATTTCTTTAGCTTTTTTCTTTAGTGCATCTTCAGCCATATAAGTATGTGCAATTCCGGTTGGGCAAGCGGTCACCGCTAAAATCAGTGGGCGCGTATTGGTGGCTGGCATTTCTTTTGCCTCTTCTTGTTCTCTTTCAGCTTCTTTTTGGTCGAACAAGGCGTGCACTTCTTCTGGTGTTTCTGCTTGTTTTAAGTTTGTTAGTAAATCTGGATCAATCAAAGAACGAGATAAGGCTGCTAACACTTGTAGATGAACGTCATTTCCACCTTCAGGTGCGGCAATCATAAAGAAGAGATGAGCCGGTTGTCCATCTAAAGATTCATAATCAAGACCGGATACACTCTTTGCAAAAAGAACAGCAGGTTTTTTTACAGCGGCATTCTTGGCATGTGGCATAGCAACCCCATCGCCTAAACCTGTTGAGGTTTCCGCTTCACGTTTCATGATACCCGCTTTAAAGGTTGCGATATTATCAATGACGCCGTTCTCAAATAATTTTTCAACCATTTCGTCAATAGCTGCTTCCTTGGAGTTAGCCTGTAAATCCATAATCATTAACTCTTTTAGTAATACGTCTTTAATTTTCATTTTTCCTCACTCCTTATTACTTTTGTTATGGTAATTTCTGGTAATAATTTTTTTATTTGTTCAGCAGTTGCTAAATCTTTCTCAAATGCTGTTGCACTTCCACAAGCGAGTCCCATTCGAAACGCCGCAATTGCATCCGCTGTTTCCGCATAGGTTCCAGCAAAACCAGCAATCATCGAATCTCCTGCGCCTACAGAATTTTGAACCTGACCTTTAGGAGCACTCCCTTGATAAACGCCATCTTGCGTAAACAATAGGGCGCCTTTTTCAGCCATAGAAATAATGGCATATTGTGCGCCTTTGGTCAGAAGTTTTTTTCCGTAAGTCATTAATTCTGCTTCTGAAGAAATCGTGACTTCAAACAAATCGGCTAACTCGTGATGGTTCGGTTTCACAAGCAAAGGTTTATAAGCTAAGGCTTGCCGTAATTCTTTTCCTGTTGTGTCGATAATAAATTCGCTCGTTAAATTTTCAATAATTTCTTGATAGTAGTTTTCTGGTAGATTTGCTGCCTTGCTACCGGAAAGAATCACAATATCCTCCTGGTGAGCTGTTCTTAACGTGTCTATTAATTGATCACTCGCTTGTGTCGTTATATGAGGTCCATTACCATTTAACTCTGTTTCAACATTGGATTTTATCTTGACGTTTATCCGAGTGGGTTCGGAAATTTTAATAAATTTCGTTGCAACTGATTCCCGAGCCAGGCTGTCTTCGATAAATGCACCCGTAAAGCCACCTAGAAATCCTAACGCTATTGTTTCATGGTTTAATCTTTTAAGAATACGTGAAACATTAATCCCTTTTCCTCCTGGTAACATTTCGCTACTTTCAAAGCGATTGAGCGTACCCATCGAAAGATTATCGACACCGATAATGTAATCAATAGACGGATTCAACGTTACTGTGTAGATCATTTTTTCGCCTCCCATATTTTAATCTCTTTACCAAGCTGTCGTTTATCTTTATCGTTGACATAATCGGTCAGCAAAGAGTAATCATCTAGTTCTCCTACTTTGGCAAAGCTAACATGGTGAAATTTTGTATGGTCTGCTACTACAAAACATTGATTCGCCTGTTTTCCGGCTAATTTTTTCATCGCAGCTTCTTCCAAGTCAGGAGTTGTATAGCCATATTCGTAATCAATTCCATTGATTCCGATGAATGCTTTATTAAATCGATACTGTTGCAACTGTTTTTGTGCAACCGAACCAATAATCGCTTGAGTCTTTTCTTTCACTTGGCCACCAATTTGAATCGTTTCAATATGCAAATCTGTTAGCAATTGTGCATGCGCTAAGCCATTGGTTATCACTTTTAAATCTGTAAACTCCTTTAAATAGGGAATAATTTCATAAGTCGTAGTGCCAGCGTCTAAATAAATAATTTCTTGATCTTTGATAATGGAAGCAGCTAATTGACCAATTAGCTGTTTTGATTGAACGTTTTTGGAACGTTTTTCTTCCATTTCTATTTCCGTCTGAATTGAATAATTCCGTTTGGCACCACCATGAACCCGGATAAGTAATCCCTTTTCTTCTAACTGTGATAAGTCTCGTCTAACAGTTGATATCGAACAGTTTAACTGCTTTGTTAAATCATTTAATTTTACAATGTGTTCACGGTCTAATTTCTCAAGTATATATTGCTGCCGCTCTTCTGTAAGCACTCTCATCACCTCGCACCGCCACTATAACATCAAATTCATTCACAATCAATCACTTTCGTTCAAACAAAAGTAAAAAAAGAGTAAGGAACTATTACTTCCTCACTTTTATAACAATGGTTTATTATTGACCAACGTTAGTTTATTAGTTAGACTTGGAAAAAAGGAGGGACCTCGATGCTGATTCGTAACATAAATAAAGCTGATAATCTCGTTATAAAAACAATTATTCAAGATTCTCTAAAAAAACGAGGGTTCGACCTTCCTGGTACTGCTTATTTTGATCCACAACTCGATGACTTAACCCACCATTATCAAAGTTTAGAGGCAGCAGCCTATTGGGTTATAGAAATTGATCAACAAGTCATCGGCGGAGTTGGAATCGCTCCTTATAGCAATGGTATTTGCGAGTTACAAAAATTATATATAAAGGATAATTTCCAAGGTTATGGTTACGCTAATCATCTCATGGAAGTAGCCTTAGCCTTTGCAGCTCAGCATTACCAAGCTTGTTATTTAGAAACACTTTTTGAATTATCCGCTGCTTGTAAACTTTACGAAAAGTTTGGTTTCCATCTCTTAAATAAACCACTTCCAGGGTCTGAACATTCCGCAATGGATGCTTGGTATTTTTTATCATTCGAAAAAGCGGTCGACAAAATCCCATACAGTGCGCCAATATAATTGGGGTGCTACCATAATGGATTCCCCATGGCCTGCCCCTGGCACAACTAATTTTTCTTTTTCTACTCTTGCGGCGTTATAAAGGTCATCTAACATTCTAAAAGGTACAAAGGTATCATCCTTGCCATGGATGAATAGAATGGGAGTCTGACTTTTTTTTATTTGCTTAATAGCAGAGGCTTGAAATAAGGCATAGCCAGCACGAAGCTTTGTCATTGTATTAGCAGCGTTCATAATCGGAAAAGCTGGCAAACCAAATATCTCATCTAATTGGTGTGAGAAAACCTTTTTAACAGTACTATAACCGCTGTCTTCCACAATGACTTTTACATTATTTGGAAGTGTTTCGCCAGATGCCATCATAACCGCTGCGGCTCCCATTGAAAGACCTAATAAAACAATTTCTGCTTTAGAGTCTTCTTCTATAACAGCATCAATCCAAGCTAAAATATCGAAGCGATCTGGCCAACCCATCCCGATGTAATTCCCTTCACTTTGCCCGTGTCCACGAAAATCGGGTGTGAGAACATGGAAATTTTTCTTAGAAAATCCTCTTACCCATCGAAGCATTTCTTCGTTGCTTCCAGTATACCCATGAAAGAGTATAGCGTATTTATGACTTGTTTCTTTATTTGGATAAAAAGATGCGGAAAGTCGTAATTTTTTAAAATCAGGCGAAATGATATGTCGTTCTACAGGTGGGTTTTCTTTGAGAAACAGTCGATCTGCTTCTTGAGCGGCTGCTTCAACTTCTGAGTCGATGGCAGGATTTTTTTCTGGATCTGCTTCCTCATCTTCAAAGTCTTTTTCACCTTTAACTTTTAACGCAAAATCATAAAAATAGTTACCAACAGCTAAATAGGAGGCTGCTGCAATCCCTGTAATTGCTGCCGTTTTTAAGAATAGACCTCGTTTCATTTTGTTCTCCACTCCTTATTCTATGATTTCAGTGTGAAAGCAGCGAACCATGTGGTTTAACATCGTTATTTCTAAATCTGTAAAAGTTGCCACGCCTTGTTTGTGAATAGCTGTTTTAAACCCTTCAGCATCAGCGCCACCAATCGTTAAAAAATCACAAATATCCGTTGTCACTCCAACCACGTGAACTTTTCCTACCTGATTTTCCTTCAATTGTTCCGCTAAACCGGTTTTAAAGAAAGCATTATAATTTTCTTTAGGAAGATAGGTGATGTCTTGTTTATTTTCTTGATACCATTCATTTAATTGCCCATAGAGTTCCTGACCTTTCGTCCCCACAACGTTATGGACCGGCCACAAATCAAAATGAGGATCGTTCGGTTGATGCGCATCCATGGCCACGACAACCGGCTGTCCGTTTTCGATGAATTGATTACCTAGTTCAATAATATACGGTACAACGGCTTGCGCAGGTTTGCCTACTGTTAATGAGCCTTCATCTGCTACAAAATCATTACTCATATCGACAATAACTAATGCTTCTTTTTTCATCTCGATTATCCCCTTACTCGTTATTTTAATCTTAGAAGTATTTTAACATATTTATATTCGTGAACCCTTTATTTTGACTTGTAAACAAAAAAAGACGAGACTTCTGTCTCATCTTTTTTCTTTACTTTTTAAGTACTTTTTTTATTCAATTCCAATTTCATTACGAACAACTGTTGCAATGCGCTCAACGTATTCACGTGTTTTTTCATCGGTTTCTGCTTCTGCCATAATACGTAACAAGGGTTCTGTTCCACTTGGTCGTACTAAAATGCGGCCATTTCCCGCCATTTCTGCTTCTACTTCATCGATTACTGCCTTCACAGTTGGTATAGCCATCACATTATGTTTATCGCTGACACGAATATTGACGAGGAGTTGCGGATAAGTAGTGACTTCAGCAGCAAGTTCAGATAGTTTTTTACCAGTTGCTTTCATAACATACATCAATTGAATAGCCGTTAAAATACCATCGCCCGTTGTATTTAAATCTAAAAAGACAATATGACCGGACTGTTCGCCACCAAGGTTATACCCGTTTTCGCGCATCTCTTGAACCACATAACGGTCACCTACTCTTGTTTTCAAAGCAACCATGTCTTCAGCTTCTACCGCTTTATGGAACCCTAAATTACTCATTACGGTTGAGACAATCGTATTTTTCACTAACTCATTTTTAGATTTTAAGAATTTACCACAGATAAACATAATTTTATCGCCATCAACTATTTCGCCATTTTCGTCTACTGCAATAACACGGTCCCCATCGCCATCAAACGCGACCCCAATATCTGCTTCTTTATCTAACACAAAGGCTTGCAGTTTTTCCGGATGCGTTGAACCAACACCGTCATTGATGTTGATTCCATTTGGTTTTACTCCCATTGTATAAAAATCCGTTTCTAAATCAGCAAACAGGCGATTTACGATGGGAACAGAGGCACCATGTGCGCCATCGATACAAACGCGTAACCCAGATAAGTCATCTGGAATGGTTGTCTTTAAGAAGGATATATATTTTAAAATTCCTTCATTGTATTCATCCACTGATCCCAATCCATCCGCAGAGGGACGTGGCAAGGCATCTTCTTCTTGATCAAGATACGCTTCAATCTCAAGTTCTTGGTCATCCGATAACTTAAACCCATCTGATCCAAAAAACTTAATACCGTTGTCTTCCGCCGGGTTATGCGATGCAGAAATCATAATCCCCGCTACAGAACCTTGAACACGTGTCAGATAAGCAACACCCGGTGTGGTAATGACGCCAAGTTGTAAGACTTCAATACCAACAGATAATAGTCCTGCAATCAGCGCATGCTCTAAAAGCTGACCAGAAATACGTGTATCTCTTGCCACTAATACGAGCGGTTTTTTAATATCTGGCGCATGTTGTTTTAAAACATGACCCCCATAACGTCCTAATTTAAATGCTAATTCGGGTGTCAACTCACTATTTGCTAATCCTCTTACACCATCAGTTCCAAAATACTTACTCATTTTTAAATCCCCTTTGTCTCTATCTCGTTTTATTCTGGTTTTTCTTTTTCGACTGTAATTTCTATTTCAACTTGTTCTGGTGCTATTGTAGCACCTTCAATATCAAGTGGTTTTATTTTTTTAGTTATTATTTTACTGGAATTAACCTTACTAACATCTATTTCAAGCAGAACTTCATCAACTTCTGCGAGTAACTTCTTGTTACCCGTCGCCGTTATTTCATCATTGCCCACAACACTCATCTGGTAGGTCAACCCAGCTACAGGCGTTCCCACTTGAGTTAAACGGATAGGAATTTCTTTTTTGTAAGGTTCAACTGGAATTTCAACATTAATTTCTTGTGGTTCGACGACGACATTTAATTTGTTGCGATTACTATCTTCCACTTGTACCACAGTTTTTTCGTTTATTGTCTTGATGATTGTTTCGTCTGCCGGTACACGGACATAGATGCGATCAATTCGCTCAATCGTAGAACTAGGTCCAGACACCACAACTTTTTCACGACTTAAAATAGGCTCTTTCGCCACGTAATCATCCGCGACTGCACTGGAATCAAATAGAACTTCCACTGCGCTTTCAAAAGAAACTTTTTCTTCAATTTGAACATTGATACGCGATGGCGTTATTTGATAGGTCAGCTCATCTGATAAATTTTCTACCTGAAGTTTAATAGTGTGATTACCGGGTCCTAACAAATCCAAGTCCTCTGTGGTAATTTTAAAATCATTAGCAGATAAAGTTTGGACAATCACACTTTCCGGTCCGGATAAATTCAACATCACCGTCTCTGGTAATCCCGAAATAAAATATTGGTCAGTATTCATATTCACCTCAATGGGTAAATTAGAAATGGTTTCACTCCTTAAGGTACTAATTGAATCATTACGGTTAGTAGTCGTTAACCCATAATTTTCCGAATAAACATAACTAAAAAGTAAGATTGAAACGAATAATGAGACAATTCGTATAAACCAGATATTTTTAAAGATATCATTATTTTTTTTATTCATTCAGAATTCCCCCATCTCAAACTTTCAAGGAACTCTTGAAGCGCATTCGTCTTTATTTTTTCATCCTCTTCATCAAATACTAATTCTTCTTTCAAATAAGCGACAAAATCTTCCTGTTCCATATCCCTTATTAAACGGTTATTGTGCGCGATACTCACATCGCCTGTTTCCTCAGATACAATAATCGTAATCGAATCCGAAACTTCACTCAATCCAATGGCAGCACGATGACGTGTCCCTAATTCCTTTGAAATAAGAGGATTTTCAGATAAAGGCAGGTAACTAGCCGCTGAAGTAATTTTGAAGTCTTGGATGATGACGGCGCCATCATGCAAGGGTGTATTCGGTATAAATATATTAATCAATAATTGACTGGATACATCACTATTTAGTTGAATACCTGTATTGGCATATTCGTCTAAAATATCATTTAGTTCAATGGAAATAAGAGCCCCAATTTTTCGCCTTGCCATATACTGGATGGCAGTATCTACTTCTTGGACAAAATAATCACCCGTACGTAGCATCCGATTGGCTCTATTTTGGAAGCTTGCTTTTCCTAAATGTTCAAGTCCTCTTCTTATTTCAGGTTGGAAAACGACAATTACTGCTACAACACCCCAACGAATGACTTGGTTAATGATCCAATCCATCGTATTTAATCCTAAAAGGACAGCTGCTAACTTAATCAATACTATAATTAAGACGCCTTTCAATAATTGGATGGCACGTGTTCCTTTTAAAATGGTGATAAGCTTATAAACAAGGTACCAAACCAACACAATATCAATGACGTTCATTGCATTTTCCCAACTAATAAGTGTTTCTAAGTTAAAATTCATTGCAAAAGGTAACCCCCCTACTTATAAGTTTCTACTAATTATATCACACGCTGTCGGCTTGATGCTCTAATTGCTATTATTTTTACAAAAAATATACCAAAATGTTATAATAAAGGCATATAAAGGAGAGGATCAGATGAATCATGCTAACTTAAAACAGCAAGCAAAAGCAGATATTCGTGAAAATTATTCACCTTGGCTACTCTTTGCTGTTGTAACGATTATTTTATCGTCTTACCAATTCGTTTCACAAACAAATCAAACCGATGTTTATGGTTATGTTTCAAGAAATATTCACTTGCAAGCACGTTTATTTGATTTGATTCAACTCATTTTAGTGGTTCCTTTTACACGCTTAGCTATTCATCTGACGACCAACACCTATTCTAGTATGAAAGACAGTATGTTTAAAAATCAGTTATGGCTACGCGATATTGGTGCCATGTTATTGGTCTCAATCTATACGTTTTTATGGACGCTACTCTTTATTATACCAGGTATCGTAATGTCCTATGCATATTATTTTGTTCCCTATATTTTAGCGGAGGACAACAATATTTCTATTTCTGAAGCCATCTTGCTATCCAGAAAAATGACGGAGGGTTACAAATTTGATTTGTTCATCCTCGATTTTTCTTTTATTTTATGGAATTTAGCCTCTCTCTTAACCTTTGGGCTCGTTGCTCTTTACGTCATTCCTTATAAAAAAGCGACGCGTGCTCACTACTACTTAAAATTATCGCGTTAAAATAAATAAACGGGGCAACCACGACTGGTTTGCCCCGTTTACTGGCTCTAGAAAGCGCTACAAATTGCCAGAACGAAAAATAGAATATAGCAACCACATACCGAATAAACCGGAAATAACAAAACCTGTTTGGCCTAATACTTGACCACCACTGGTTCCAGACATAATTGCAGAAGACAAGAGTAGTCCAACAATAATTAAGGACATGACAACGCGGTTGAACATCTTCTTCAAATCAACCCATTTTTCATCTAAGTCGTCTGTGTCAATGTTGATTCGCAAGCGTCCATTGACAATTTGTTTTAGTAAACCAGAGAGAGTAGCTGGCAGGGCCTTGGTCTCCTTCAGAAAAATATAACTGTCCATAGCCAAGCGATCTTTATCAATACCTTCTAATAAGCTCGTTACAGTCAGTTTTCCTGCTAAATAATCTTTGGCTGTTTCGATAAGGTTTAAATCGGGGGACAAATCCAGATAGACACCCTCCAAAATTGATAACGCTTTCGCAAGGATAGTTAAATCGCTGGGAATGACCATATTATGCCGTTTAAACATTCGGATAAAGTCCGTTAAGGCTTCTGAGATACGAATAGAACCCATATTTGCAGTCAGATAGACATCAAATATATGTTCTAAATCCTTATAAAGTTCTCGTTTATCTAACGGTGAACGCGGTGTTGCCAACTTTAACGAACTGTCGACCATTAAATCAATATCACGAATCGCCAATGCTTCGATAAGATGATTGAGTTCAAGTCGTGTTGTCTCTGTCAAACGACCCATAATACCAAAATCAATATAATAAATTTTCCCCTCTTTAATAATAAAATTACCCGGGTGTGGGTCACCATGGAAAAATCCATCTTTAAAGACTTGTTTTAAATAGGAAAGAATTAATTTTTGGCTAATATCCTCCATATCATAACCAAGCTTCTCCAAAGCCGCTTGATTATTTATTTTTGTACCTTCAACATATTCTTCTACTAAAATCCGCCGTTTCGTCAGACCTTCATAAACTTTTGGAACACCTACACATGCAACGTCTTTATTTAGCTCCTTAAACTCTGCTAGCAATTTCGCTTCATTTTGAAAGTCTAATTCAACCAGTGTTGCATCTTTAACTTGTTGCAAAGCTTCTTTGGGATCAATGACATCCACAATGCCTTTAGGGATGAAATCACTCAAACGGATTAGAATATCCAAGTCCCGAATGAGTAGTTTATCAATCACGGGTCTTTGAACCTTCAAAATAACTTCTTCACCTGTTCGTAAGATTCCCTTATGCACTTGGGCCATGGATGCACTTGCTAGAGGTGCTTCCTCTAACTTCAAAAAAACTTCGCCTAAAGACAAACCTGTGTCTTCAAAGAAAATGCGCTCCACTTCTGAGAAAGGAAATTCTGGTGCACGGTCTTGCAGCAGCGCCAGCTCATCAATAAAAGCCTGCGGTAAAATATCCAGACGTGTAGAGAGAATTTGGCCAATTTTAATAAAACTTGGACCTAACTTTTCAAAAGCCTTCCGTAAATTGACTGCATCTATTTCAACAGCATCTTCACGGTTTTGAATTTTATGGTGGTAAACGAAACGAAGCCCGTAACTCGAAAGTGTTCGTACGATTTCCCTTAAACGTTTATCATTTGCCATCATTCTCTCCTACCTATCTTTACGATTTATTTAGTAGTGTATCTAATTTTTCGTTTAATTGATCTAATTTTTCATTGAGAGCATCTAAATCTTCTTTTTTAGCATAACCAAAATTTTCTAATTCGCTCTTTTGAAGGGGACGTTTGTCTGTTACTTTACGAGTTAGTTCACTTTGCAACTCTTTGCCTTCTTGCACCGTCACTTTGCCTTTATCGACCATTTCATCGATTAACTTCTCTGCTTTTTCAACAGAGGTAGAGGTGATTCCAACGCCAGCTAAAAAGATTTTCTTGAGTTCTTCCATTTTCTCCATCTCCTTTTATAAATGATCTATTCTAATGTTATTCTAACCTAAATGAATCATTTTAGCATCTATAAGTGCAAGACTATTCTAACTCTCAAAAAAATCTGGTAATATGTAGAGAACATCTAAAAGGAGGTTACCGACTTGAAGAATTCTAAAAATAAAACTTACCGTATTGCGGTTCTTGGTATTTTAACTGCTATCATTATTATCCAAAACTTCGTTCCTTTTCTGGGAAATATTCCTATTCCTCCGCTTAACCCAACTATTATTCATATAACTGTTATTGTGGCTACTTTTGTCTTGGGAATAAAAGACGGGATGATTGTTGGAGGTATTTGGGGGCTCGTTCGTATGATTAAGGCGTATACTTTGCCAGCTTCACCTCTTGATTTGCTCTTATTCACCAATCCCTTGATTGCACTTGTTCCCCGAATCTTAATTGGCTTAACAGCTGGTTTGGTTTTTCAATTTTTCCATAAAAAAGGCAATACAAAGCGTGGAATGGTTATCGGAGCGGTAGTAGGCTCTTTGACCAACACCTTACTTGTTCTGGGATTTATTGCTCTCTTATTTGGGCAAGAGTACTCAGAAGCCTTAGGCGTACCAGCTACTAATCTCATGGGTGTCCTTGCTACCGTGGTCGCAACGAGCGGAATTGCAGAAGCTGTTGTTGCCGCCATCTTGGCGCCGGTTATCAGTAATGCGTTGATAAAAGTTAAAAGAAAATAAAAATATCAACCATTACGAGCATGTAATGGTTGATATTTTTTATTTAAATGGCACCCAACCTGGAACGCTTTTTAGGTAAGCCCACATCATGTTAGGGATAGCTAAGTCTGAACGGCTTTCATTTGAAAGTGCTGAACGAATAGGTTGATTGTTTTTTTCCTTTTCAAGCCAATCCGGTTCGACAATCAGTTGGCGCCCTACTGCTACAAGGGATGCACCAGATGCTACTACCTCTGCCGCTTCGTCTAGTGTATGGACTTGTCCAACCCCAATGACGGGTACCCGGTTATCAATTACTGCTAAGACTTTATCAAGCATTGGTTCTTTGTCTGCTTGATCGCGAATAGATGATTGTTGATAGTGTCCAAGCGACAAATGGATATAATCTAAGTCTTTTTGCGTTAGGTGCTCTAATAAAGCAGCTGTGTCTTCAAAAGTAATGCCTGGATTTTCTAATTCTTCTGGGGAAATACGATAGCCCAAAACAAATGGTTTTGTTGCATGTTCTGTAACTGCTTTTTTTGCAGCATCCACAACTGCTAGCGGGAATTTCATACGCGCTTCGCGTGTACCGCCCCATTTGTCCTCGCGGCGATTGGAATGTGGTGAAAAGAATTGTTGTATGAGATAGGTATTTGCACCATGAAGCTCTACACCATCAAAACCTGCTTCTATCGCACGACGCGTTGCTTGGCCAAATGCTTCTATGACCTCTTCTACCTCTTGACTTTCTAGAGCACGCGGCACTTCTGCATTCGGACGTAGTGAAGCAACAGCACTGGCACTCACGGGTTGCAAGCCCTTCAACCCTTCGCTTGAGCCCATGCGACCCACATGGAAAATTTGCAAAATTGCCTTCGTGCCGTTTTCATGAATGGTATCAGCTAGTTTTTTTAGACTTGGTATCATTTCATCAGAAGCCGCACTCAACGAACCGGGGAAACGGCCATTTTCCAAAACATGTGCACATGAAGTAATCACGGCTCCTAGTCCTTTGGTACGACGTTGATAGTAGTTTAATTCATCTGTTGTGACCATCCCATTAATAAAGGATGAATTTGTTGTCATTGGAGCCATTAATAAACGGTTCTCAATCGTTACACCACTAGGAAATGTAAATGATTCAAACAATGCAGTGTCTTTCTCTTCCATACTTTTATCTCTCCCTTTCTTTACTTACTTATTAACAGTATACCGTAGGTTGCTTGATTAAAACAAAAATATCGCTTTAATAGTCTAGTAAAAAAGAGGAACCACGTAGAATTTTACGTGGTCCCTCTTTTTATTTATTACAAATACGTTTTTATCTCTTCTTGAAAGGTTAGTGGAGTTGCCGTAGGTCCAAAGCGTTTAACAATATGTCCGTTTTTATCCACTAGAAATTTAGTGAAGTTCCATTTGACTGCTTTACCCATAACTCCTTTTGTCTCTTCGGTTAGTAACTTAAAGAGGGGATGCGCATCTGCGCCGTTTATTTTAACGATTTCATGCATAGGGAAAGTTACCCCATACGTTAAGCGACAAAATTCAACAGCTTCTTCAGCTGTACTGACTTCTTGTTTAAATTGATCCGAGGGAAAGCCTAGTACCACAAGCCCCTGGTCTTCATAGGCTTCATATAACCCTTGCACTTCTTCGAATTGGCCTGCCAGACCGCACTTAGTAGCAGTGTTAACAATTAATAAAGGTTTACCTTTATAGCGATCTAAGGTATAGGTTTCGCCATTTTCGAGTGTCACTTCAATATCATAAATATTCAATTTATTAAACCTCTCTTGTTTGTCTATCCAGAATGGGTAAGATACTATTCTTATTACGTACGAATACATAAACCGCCATTGCTATTAATAAAGCCATATTAATTAAAGCAATCACTTCTAAAGTTCCATAAGAACCTGCTGCTTGCAATTCCTTATAAATCCCAAAGTAAGCCCATGCAATAGGAAGTGTAAAAGTCGCATTTTTTACTTGAGATAAGACATAGATAACAATTACGATTGAAAGTATCATAGTGATGATAGTCCATGTTGTTTCGGAAATACCAAAACCGCTCCATTCAATTTTAACTAAGAAAGCACTAATATTTACTAAGGTTGCAATAAATAACCATCCTCCATGCATCCCAAAAGTAAGCGGCAGTAACCAACGTCTTTCTTTATTAAGCGATAACAGTTTCATCAAAATAGAAGTGAGACCTAACAAATAAATTACAATAAAAATGGTTGAAATACCCACTAGAATATAAGAAAAAGTGACAATCCATACCATATTTGCTGCGAAGGTAATCCAAAGTAATGGCGTTATAGCTTCGATTGCTTGATGATAATAATCATCTTTATATTTAACAATCATCACAATTAAACTTATAATCATCAGCCCATAGATAATACTCCAGATACTAAATGTAAAGCCAGCCGGTGTAATTAACGTTTGAAATCGAGCAGAGACGTCTGCTTGTGAGGAATCGTTAATGTAACCTGCCGCACCTAGAAAATTGACACCCAATGTCACAAGTAATAATCCTAAATTAACCCACGCTTTTGTTTTAGTCGTCATCATTTTTTCTCCTTTCTTTTATAGTTGACTAAGAGTCATCATCTTGAAGATTTAGTTTCCCTAATTGTTCTTGAAGAAGACCTAATTGTTTCACTAATACCGACACATTCATAGCTTCAAACTGAACATGTTCTAATTTTTTTAAAATAGCCTGGTTAATGGCGTACTTTGTTTCGCTTGCTTTAGGTGCTAAATAAATCAGCATCGTGCGTTTATCAGACTCATGTGGTTGTCTTTGAATCCACTCTTGAGAAGCCAGACGTTTTAGTATGGGATTAAGTGTTCCTATTCCCATTCCTGTACGCCCGCCGATATCACTGATTGATATACCATCTTTATCCCATAGCGCTAGAAGTACTAGGTACTGCGAAAAAGTTAGTTTAAAAGGTTTAAGTGCTTGGGAATAGAGCTTACCCATCTCTTTAGAGGCGCGATATAAATGAAAACATAAATGGTCTTCTAATTTTCGCTCAAATATCATTTTATCCATACTCTTTACCATGCCTTCGCTTGTTTTCTTGCTTCTAGAACAAGTGCTGCCATTTTTCGCTCGGATACATAATTTCTAGTCTTAATACACTCGTACCCGTTCTGACGAACACTATCCATAATCGCACTATAGAGCTTGGCAGAAACTAAGATAGGAAACCGGCAATCCTTATCATAGAGTTGGATACTTTCCCAAAATTCACGGTACCCGGTTTGAGATTCATGAGCAATTTCTTCCCACAAGGCAATGAAACGATCATTAGGTCCTTCTTGCATAATCATCGGAAGATCTACTCTATATTTTTCTAATAAGTCAGAAGGAATATAAACACGATTATTATCACGATAATCTTCGCCTATATCTCGTAAAATATTCGTCAATTGCATCGCTACCCCCAGAGAGATCGCACTCGCTTCTAAAGGCTTACGGTCGTCTTGATCTGATGCTAGAACAGGCAACAACATTAAACCAACTGATCCTGCAACGTAGTAGCTATATTCTTTTAAATCAGTCATGCTTTTAATTTCTTTAAAAGACAAGTCACGTTTTTGCCCTTCTAATTGGTCGAAGAATGGTTTTGGTTCCATTCGATAACGGTGAAACACATCGCGCAAAGCTCGCCACATAGGATGATTAGGTGTGTTTCCCGCTACAAATGCGTGTAAGTCTTTTTCTAATTTTATTAGATTTTTTTTCTTTTCTTCAATAGGCTTTTGTGCATCTGCTGTATCATCTGCTTGACGACAAAAAGCGTAAATTGCATAGACAGCTTCCGCTTTACCTTTTGGCAATTTCGAAAATGCTGTATAAAAACTTTTGGATGACGTTTTTATAACCGCTTCGCAATAAGCATAATCATGCTTCAGGTCCGTTGCAATCATTTTTATCACCCTTTCCCCTATCAGCCGCGATCATCTAACATAAGCTCATCTGCTGCTATTTTTCCAGATAACAATACAATTGGGACTCCCGCACCCGGATGTGTGCTACTTCCGGTAAAGTAAAGGTTCTCGCATGCTTCTGCTTTTGCTTGTGGACGCCAGTGGTTACTTTGTGTAAGCGTTGGTTGTAGGCCAAAAGTAGCACCGTTATAGGCATTGAAACGTTCTTTAAAATCAATCGGTGTCATCATACTCTCCGAAATAATTTCATTTTCGATATTTGCCATACCAGGTAAGTTGCTAACTGCATCCAATGCTTTCTTACGGTAATATTGGACGGTTACTTCATCTTCCCAATCGTATTTTGCAGTTGATAATTCCGCAACAGGTACTAAAATATACAAGTTCTCTTTCCCTGCTGGTGCAGCTGTTGGATCTACTTTGGAAGAAGCGACCACATAAACGGATGGGTCTTCAATTACCTCACCAGAGAAAACTTGTTCTAAGTTCTTATCTACATCATCTGAAAAAATAAAGGTATGGAGATGCTCAAGTTCATCGTACTGGCGATCCATTCCTAAATACATAACGAAACAAGAACACGAATATTTCATTTTATCAATTTTTTGATCGGTATACTTGCCTTTAGCTGACTTTTCTTTAACCAAGCTCTTCATTGCATAAGGGAAATCTGCATTACACATAACATAGTCTGCTAACTCTTGACGTCCATTTACAGCAATCCCTTTGGCTTTACCATCTTCAATTAAGATTTCAGTGACCTCTGAATCATAGTGAATCTTGCCACCCAAGTCCTCTAAAACTGAAGCCATTCCCTCTGCCATTTTGTGCATGCCACCTTCGATATACCAAATACCATATAGTAATTCAATCATTGGGATAATGGTGTAGAGTGATGGGCCGTTATTGGGGCTAACACCAATATACAGAGTCTGGAAGGTTAACATATTACGAATTTTCTCATTCTTGACAAATTTAGAAATAGAATTCGTTGCACTATCGAATGTCTTTAATTTGAGGCCTTGCTTAAGCATAAAAGGATTGTAAAAATCTTTTTTATCACGGAAAGGACGTTGGAGGAAATAATCTTTGGCAATTAAGAAGCGGTCATAGACACTACTTAAATATCTCAAAAATCCTGCCGCATCTTCTGGGTCAATGTCTTCAAGCGTTTTCATTAACTTAGTCAAATCAGATGAAACATCGATATAATCTTGTCCTTTATCAAAGTAAGAACGATACATCGGATCAATGCGCTTCATTGGGATATAATCTTCTGGATCTTTTCCAGCAATTTCAAAAATTTCGCGATATATTTCTGGCATCATCACAATTGTCGGTCCAACATCAAAACGGAAGCCGTCTTTTTCAATTTGGTTCATTTTACCGCCTGGTAAACTTTCTTTTTCAAAAAGGTCTACTTGATAGCCTTCTTTTTGGAGTCGAATCGCTGTTGACAGTCCTGCTACACCCGCTCCTATTACAATTACGCGTTTGTTTGTTTTCAATTTAGTCACCATCTTTTCTAATTTATTGTCTTGATACCTCTATCATATTTTATATCTTGTACGATGTAAACAAAAACCCAACAATTCCTTTCATTTCTTTTAATTCAAGTAATTTAATAGAGTAAACCTTTACATCATTAAAGACACTGAGTATGATGATGTTAGTATGATAGATTGATTGAAACAGTTTTTATAGAAAATGGGAGTGATTAAAATGGAAAACAAGAAAACAGTTGTAGTGATCGGTGGTGGTTTAGGAGGCCTTTCTGCAGCTGTATCCTTAGCACAAGAAGGTTTTGATGTATCACTTTATGAAAAAAATGAACATTTGGGTGGCAAACTAAATCGTTTAAACCAAGATGGCTTTGGTTTCGACTTAGGGCCGTCTATTTTAACTATGAAGCATATTTTCGAAAGACTCTTTATTAAGAGTGGTGTAGATATGGATGACTATATCAAAACAGTTGAAGTGGAGCTCCAATGGCGCTCTTTCTTTCCAGATGATACGGTTATTGATTTATATGGTAACCTTGAAAAAATGGCTCAAATGAATAAAGAATTAACCGCAGAAGATATGGAGGATTATCGTCTTTTCTTGGAATATGCAAAAGATTTATACGATGCAACGGAAGAAGGCTATTTCAAAGAAGGACTCGATAATTTGAAAGAAGTGATTCAACATCATGGAGTTATTGGCTCTTTGAAATCATTTGATTACTTTTCTACTATGTACGATGCCATTGATAAACGTATTAAAAACCCTAAATTAACGGATATGCTTGCCTATTTCATTAAATATGTCGGGTCCTCCGCTGATGATGCTCCTGCTATTTTGAATATGATGATTTATATGCAGCATGCGCAAGGCGTATGGTATGTGCCAGAAGGCATGCATGGCATTGCTGAAGGGATCGTCCGTTTAGGAAAAGAAATAGGGGCAAATTTCCATACAGGACAGGAAGTAGTCCGTTTAAATACAGACGGCAAACGCATTAAAAGTGCAGAATTAGCTGACGGAACACTTCTACAAGCTGATTATTTTGTTTCCAATATGGAAGTTATTCCCGCTTATGAAAAACTCTTGCATGAAGAAAAAGATTTCACTGAAAAATTAGAAAAGAAATTTGAACCTGCTAGTTCTGGTCTAGTCTTGCACCTAGGTGTTAAGGGAGAATACCCACAACTCGCGCATCATAACTTTTTCTTCTCTAATAACTCAAAAAATAACTTTGAGCAAATTTTCCACAAACATGAACTTCCTACTGACCCAACTATCTACTTAGTTAATGTAAATAAAACTGATCCCACTCAAACAGTTCCCGGTCATGAAAACATTAAAATCCTTCCCCATATTCCTTATATCCAGGACAAACCTTTTACGGCGGCAGAATACGATGCGCTAGAAGAACGCGTTCTTGATAAACTGGAAAAAATGGGACTCACGGACTTACGTAAAAGAATCGTTACCAAGAATGTCTGGTACCCTGAAGATATTGAGAAAAATTACTACTCTCATCACGGTGCTATATACGGTACCGTTTCAAATCGTAAAAAGAATAAAGGCTTCAAACATCCCAAAGAAAGTGAGCTTTATAACAATCTTTATTTTGTCGGTGGTACGGTAAACCCTGGTGGTGGGATGCCAATGGTTACATTAAGTGGGCAACAAGTGAGTGATAAAATCAGCAAGAAAGAACGTAATAATTAAAGAGAAAAGCTTAGAAAGGATGACACACTCGTGATTTATGTCTACATTTTTATTTTTCTCTTAATTTACATTAGCGGCTGGTTAATTCTTTGGAAAGTTCCCACTCTACAAAGAGATTTTAATCCTTCTACGAAGACTAAATCGTTTTCGATTATTATCCCAGCTCGAAATGAAGCTCATAACTTACCCATCCTTTTGGAATCCATTAACAAGCAGTCCTTGAAGCCGCTTGAAGTGATTGTCGTAGATGATGACTCTCAAGACAACACCGCTGCAATTGCAAGGCAATTCGGTGCCCGTGTGCTCGCTTTCCTAGTCGATGAGACTAATTGGGTTGGGAAGTCTGCAGCTTGCTGGAGAGGTTCCCAAGAAGCCAATGGAGAGTGGTTGCTATTTCTAGATGCAGATATATTTCTTCCCGAAAAAGATAGTTTAGCAGCTATTGTTCAGACCTATCAAAATACCGGTGCTAGGGGCGTGCTTTCTATTCAGCCCTATCATGTCATTCGGTCTGCTTACGAAAACTTTTCAGTTATTTTTAATATCCTTGTTTTAACAGGTATGAACCGCTTCTCCTTCTTGGGTGAAAGACTGGAAGCCGCCGGTGCCTTCGGTCCATCTTTCCTTTGTGATCGCACTATTTATTTTAAATTAGGTGGTCACAAACAAGTAAAGGACTCTATTATGGAAAATATCGCTTTAGGCAAATATTTTTTAGATAACCAGTATCCTCTTACCCTTTATGGTGGAAAAGGTACCTTGCATTTCCGGATGTATCCAGATGGTCTGCGACTATTGACACAAGGCTGGTCAAAGAGCTTCGCCTCTGCTTCTGGATCTACACATCCGGCCATCATCATGGGAATAAGTCTGTGGATTAGCGGCGCCTTCATCACTTTCTTTTATTTTATTATAGCCCTTCTTCAAGGAGACATACCTATTATCTTAATCGCTTTAGCTGGGTATCTTTTATATTTTATGCAGTTTTTAATCATGTCACAAAAAGCTGGTCAGTTTCATTGGGTTGCTATCTTATGTTATCCCATTCTTTTTTTATATTTTGTAGCTACTTTCATTTGGTCAACCATCCAAACGCATTTTTTCCAATCTGTCTCTTGGAAAGGTCGAAAAATCAATTTGTAGGAGGCGATTCGTATGCTTGTTGACCTACCAATGTTATGGATTATTATCCTCGATATTGTGGCGTGGTTTTTCTTTCATATGACCATCTCCTTGTTGCTGATGAAAGTACCAGATAGTTGGTATGAAAAAACGCAAAAAGGTTTCACCTCTTGGAAGTGGGAGAAAAACGGTAGTATTTGGCAGTCTCTCTTTAGGATTAAAGATTGGAAAAAATTTCTTCCTGATGGAACGATGATTATTAGCGAAGGATATAATAAGACTCATTTACCTGCTACCGATTTAGAAAGCATTAATAAATTTATTATTGAAACCAAACGTGCTGAACTCACTCACTGGTTACTAATTCCACCTGCTTTTCTATTTTTTATTTGGAATCCTATCTGGGCAGGCCTTATTATGATTGTCTATGCGCTTATAGCAAATGTCCCCTTTATTATGGCACAACGTTTTAATCGCCCTCGTCTAGAAAGACTTTATCGTTTAACCTTAAATCGTCAAAAAAAGAAAAAGCTGATAAAAAATTAAACTTTTTATCAGCTTTTTCTTATATCTTTTATTTTTCTTCATCAACATTAATCGCTAAAATACGCTCTTGTCGCTCTTTAATATTTTGGATATCCCAGTCTTCTGTGAAGTTTGGGGTTGTTAAGTTACAAAGGTAATAACTATAATCTTTAAGATAGCCTAATTTCTTTTGTTCAGCTCCGTAAGCAATCATCAATACAGAGTCTAAGAGAGCTACTACACCCGAAATATCTGTCTTCATATAATGGATTAATTGCCAGTTACTTTGATATAGATCTTTGGAAAAGTTATTAAAATCATAGAATACGCCACCCTCTTGCTCAAAAGAATCTTTATCGCCATCACTTATTAAAACAAACCGTCCTGGTAAACGTGCAAATTTAACGTCCAAAAGCGCTTTATACCGTAATATGTGGATAGCAGTATTGGGGTCATTAATACCCGGCGAAACAGCTCGAAGGGCAATCTCAATTAATTTCTGACGCGCAAAATTCGGATCAAACATGGTTGAAGGCTCTGTTTCAAAAGTAAAACATTGATTCATAGATTCTTGTAAATTACCGATATTGTCTATTTTTTTGTTCGTGTGTAATACTGCTAACGGCTGATTGTGCGAAATAAATTCACCCACTCTAAAGTTTAGAATTAATACACCTTCATATTCTTTGCTAAGATCTAAAAGCCGATTAAAGTTAACATGCTCAACATAACCACTTTTATTAGCATGAAGATTGTACCAGTGAAGCATTTCTATCTGGGGAAGATGATCGTATGTTGGCATGTCTTTGAAGTATTTGATGGTTTCATTAAAAACACCGTCTGCTTCTTCATATAGTCGATCAACCAGTTTATTTAACTGTACTGAAGTAGAAACATTGTAGACAAACTTAATAAAATAAAAAACACATGCTAGTGCGTAAAAAAGAGCAATAGTTGCCGAAATAACTAAATATTCATCTTCAGAACTACGCATAAAGAAGAGAGATGATAGACAATAAATAAATCCTCCTAAAAAGATACCTAGCGTCTGCATAGAAGTTTTATGCAAAAGAAAATTTTCAACAGTCCGCGGGCTAAAATTTGAAGAATAAAATGAAATAACGGATAACATTGTTGCAAAGGTAAATGTCGCTACCGAGAATAGTGAACCTGCTAGCAGACTTAATATGGACTTGGCTAGGTTAACACTGGTTAGTAGGAAGGAAGGAAAATAGTCCAATGTTAAAATAAAGCGTGTATCTAGAAGAATAACACCCATAGCTAATACAAAAGAAAAGAGCACGCTCCCACCTAGTGTGACCCATATCTTTTTTTCTTCAAAAACAAGTTTAAAGGCTTGCCACATTTTACTCGCTCCTTTCTTAATTAAAGTAACATATATAACCTACTATAAGCTATAATTATTGTTTATGCATGTAAAGATAAAAAAGCACCTTATAAAAAGATACTTTTCTACAAACTAATTCATATGTACTCAATACAATCTACTTCTTATATCCTTCAGCGATAACATCTTCATACTTAGCTTGATTATGCTTGAACATCGCAACAACAAAAGAGCACTTTGGAATGATTTTCTTATTTTCTTTTCTCATTTCATCAACAAAATGATCCAGTATTTTTTGCGAAACACCCTGTCCACGGAAATCTGGTCTCACATACGTATGATTAGCAATAACCGTATGATCATCTACTGGTAGGTAAGTAATCTCAGCAATCACATCACCCATATCATCAAGCTTGTGATAGCCATTCTTATATTTTTCAAATTCCATTTGCTTCACCTTCCATTACTTATTTACTGTTAGCTTAGCATGGTTACTCCTAAAAACAAACAAAAAGGCTATAGATTCATTTAGAATCTATAGCCTTTATTCAATGCGCGGCAGCGTCCTACTCTCACAAAGGGAAACCCTTCACTACAATCGGCGCTAAGAAGCTTAACTTCTGTGTTCGGGATGGGAACAGGTGTGACCTTCTTGCCCTTGCCACCGCACATTTTCTATTTAATTGAAGAAACATTGCGTTCCCTCAAAACTGAATCCATAACACAATGAACAGCTGACCAAAGCCATTACAACCACCTTGTTTTATTCGTGGTTAAGTCCTCGACCGATTAGTACTAGTCCGCTCCATACATCGCTGTACTTCCACTCCTAGCCTATCTACCTGATCGTCTCTCAGGGGTCTTACTCATTCTAGATGATGGGAAATCTCATCTCGAGGGGGGCTTCACGCTTAGATGCTTTCAGCGTTTATCCCTTCCACACATAGCTACCCAGCGATGCTCTTGGCAGAACAACTGGTACACCAGAGGTGTGTCCATCCCGGTCCTCTCGTACTAAGGACAGCTCCTCTCAAATTTCCAACGCCCGCGACGGATAGGGACCGAACTGTCTCACGACGTTCTGAACCCAGCTCGCGTGCCGCTTTAATGGGCGAACAGCCCAACCCTTGGGACCGACTACAGCCCCAGGATGCGACGAGCCGACATCGAGGTGCCAAACCTCCCCGTCGATGTGAACTCTTGGGGGAGATAAGCCTGTTATCCCCAGGGTAGCTTTTATCCGTTGAGCGATGGCCCTTCCATGCGGTACCACCGGATCACTAAGCCCGACTTTCGTCCCTGCTCGACTTGTCTGTCTCGCAGTCAAGCTCCCTTCTGCCTTTGCACTCTACGAATGATTTCCAACCATTCTGAGGGAACCTTTGGGCGCCTCCGTTACTCTTTAGGAGGCGACCGCCCCAGTCAAACTGCCCAACTGACACTGTCTCCCCACCCGATTAGGGTGGCGGGTTAGACTGGTCCTGCTACAAGGGTAGTATCCCAATGATGCCTCCATCGAAACTAGCGTCCCGACTTCTACGGCTCCTACCTATCCTGTACGTGTAGCAGAAACAATCAATATCAACTTGCAGTAAAGCTCCATGGGGTCTTTCCGTCCTGTCGCGGGTAACCAGCATCTTCACTGGTACTATAATTTCACCGAGTCTCTCGTTGAGACAGTGCCCAAATCGTTACGCCTTTCGTGCGGGTCGGAACTTACCCGACAAGGAATTTCGCTACCTTAGGACCGTTATAGTTACGGCCGCCGTTTACTGGGGCTTCAATTCAAAGCGTCGCCTTGCGGCTAACCTCTCCTCTTAACCTTCCAGCACCGGGCAGGCGTCAGCCCCTATACGTCATCTTTCGATTTAGCAGAGACCTGTGTTTTTGATAAACAGTCGCTTGGGCCTATTCACTGCGGCTGACCATGTGGTCAGCACCCCTTCTCCCGAAGTTACGGGGTCATTTTGCCGAGTTCCTTAACGAGAGTTCGCTCGCTCACCTTAGGATGCTCTCCTCGACTACCTGTGTCGGTTTGCGGTACGGGCAGTTGATTTCTAACTAGAAGCTTTTCTTGGCAGTGTGACATTGGGAACTTCGGTACTAAATTTCCCTCCCCATCACAACTTGTCCTTCACAGCGGTAAGCATTTGACTCACCACTAGACGTGTTGCTTGGGCGTGCTCTTCCGATCGCACGCTTTCCTTAGCCTCCTGCGTCCCTCCATTGGTCAAACAAAATCAACTGGTACAGGAATATCAACCTGTTGTCCATCGCCTACGCCTATCGGCCTCGGCTTAGGTCCCGACTAACCCTGGGAGGACGAGCCTTCCCCAGGAAACCTTAGTCATACGGTGGACGGGATTCTCACCCGTCTTTCGCTACTCATACCGGCATTCTCACTTCTAAGCGCTCCACCAGTCCTCACGGTCCAGCTTCAACGCCCTTAGAACGCTCTCCTACCACAGAACCAATGGTTCTGTCCACAGCTTCGGTGATCTGTTTAGCCCCGGTAAATTTTCGGCGCAGGGTCACTCGACTAGTGAGCTATTACGCACTCTTTAAATGATGGCTGCTTCTGAGCCAACATCCTAGTTGTCTATGCAACCCCACATCCTTTTCCACTTAACAGATACTTTGGGACCTTAGCTGGTGGTCTGGGCTGTTTCCCTTTCGACTACGGATCTTATCACTCGCAGTCTGACTCCCGGACTTAAATCAATGGCATTCGGAGTTTATCTGAATTCGGTAACCCGAGAAGGGCCCCTAGTCCAAACAGTGCTCTACCTCCATGATTTATACGTCCGAGGCTAGCCCTAAAGCTATTTCGGAGAGAACCAGCTATCTCCAGGTTCGATTGGAATTTCTCCGCTACCCACACCTCATCCCCGCATTTTTCAACATACGTGGGTTCGGTCCTCCAGTGCGTATTACCGCACCTTCAACCTGGACATGGGTAGGTCACCTGGTTTCGGGTCTACGACCACATACTTCTTCGCCCTATTCAGACTCGCTTTCGCTACGGCTCCGCCTTTTCAGCTTAACCTCGCATGGGATCGTAACTCGCCGGTCCATTCTACAAAAGGTACGCCATCACCCATTAACGGGCTCTGACTACTTGTAAGCACACGGTTTCAGGTACTCTTTCACTCCCCTTCCGGGGTGCTTTTCACCTTTCCCTCACGGTACTGGTTCACTATCGGTCACTAGGGAGTATTTAGCCTTGGGAGATGGTCCTCCCGGATTCCGACGGAATTTCGCGTGTTCCGCCGTACTCAGGATACTGGTAGGGTGACGGTCAATTTCGCATACGGGGCTTTTACCCTTTATCGCGCAACTTTCCAGTTGGCTTCTGCTATCTCACGCCATCCCATGTCCCAGTCCTACAACCCCAAAGAGCAAGCTCTTTGGTTTGGGCTTTTCCCGTTTCGCTCGCCGCTACTCAGGGAATCGATTTTTCTTTCTCTTCCTGCAGGTAATGAGATGTTTCAGTTCCCTGCGTCTACCTCGTACACGCTATGTATTCACGTCTACGTCATATCCTATAACAGATATGGGGTTCCCCCATTCGGAAATCTCCGGATCACAGCTTACTTACAGCTCCCCGGAGCATATCGGTGTTAGTCCCGTCCTTCATCGGCTCCTAGTGCCAAGGCATCCACCGTGCGCCCTTATTCACTTAACCTGAGTCAAGTTTCGGCCATTGCTGGCCATCATAGGGAATAATCCTCTATGAACGCGGTATAAATGTTTTGGTCTTTCTTTGTTACTTTCATGTTATGGTATTCAGTTTTCAAGGAACAAGTGTAAAATGAGAGTTGACCTCTCAAAACTGAACAAGAATGAACGAACCGGCAGGTTCCGATTTTTCCTTAGAAAGGAGGTGATCCAGCCGCACCTTCCGATACGGCTACCTTGTTACGACTTCACCCCAATCATCCGTCCCACCTTAGGCGGCTGGTTCCCCTAAGGGTTACCCCACCGACTTCGGGTGTTACAAACTCTCGTGGTGTGACGGGCGGTGTGTACAAGACCCGGGAACGTATTCACCGCGGCGTTCTGATCCGCGATTACTAGCGATTCCGGCTTCATGCAGGCGAGTTGCAGCCTGCAATCCGAACTGAGAATGGCTTTAAGAGATTCGCATGCCCTCGCGGGTTAGCGGCTCGTTGTACCATCCATTGTAGCACGTGTGTAGCCCAGGTCATAAGGGGCATGATGATTTGACGTCATCCCCACCTTCCTCCGGTTTATCACCGGCAGTCTCATTAGAGTGCCCAACTAAATGCTGGCAACTAACAATAAGGGTTGCGCTCGTTACGGGACTTAACCCAACATCTCACGACACGAGCTGACGACAACCATGCACCACCTGTCACCTTGTCCCCGAAGGGAACGGCCTATCTCTAGGCGTGTCAAGGGATGTCAAGACCTGGTAAGGTTCTTCGCGTTGCTTCGAATTAAACCACATGCTCCACCGCTTGTGCGGGTCCCCGTCAATTCCTTTGAGTTTCAGCCTTGCGGCCGTACTCCCCAGGCGGAGTGCTTAATGCGTTAACTGCAGCACTGAAGGGTGGAAGCCCTCCAACACTTAGCACTCATCGTTTACGGCGTGGACTACCAGGGTATCTAATCCTGTTTGCTCCCCACGCTTTCGAGCCTCAGCGTCAATAACAGACCAGAGAGTCGCCTTCGCCACTGGTGTTCCTCCATATATCTACGCATTTCACCGCTACACATGGAATTCCACTCTCCTCTTCTGCATTCAAGTTCCCCAGTTTCCAATGACCTTCCACGGTTGAGCCGTGGGCTTTCACATCAGACTTAAAGAACCGCCTGCGCTCGCTTTACGCCCAATAAATCCGGACAACGCTTGCCACCTACGTATTACCGCGGCTGCTGGCACGTAGTTAGCCGTGGCTTTCTGGTCGGGTACCGTCATGGTAAGCGCAGTTACTCGCTTACGTGTTCTTCTCCGACAACAGAGTTTTACGATCCGAAAACCTTCTTCACTCACGCGGCGTTGCTCCGTCAGACTTGCGTCCATTGCGGAAGATTCCCTACTGCTGCCTCCCGTAGGAGTTTGGGCCGTGTCTCAGTCCCAATGTGGCCGATCACCCTCTCAGGTCGGCTACGTATCATGGTCTTGGTAGGCCTTTACCCCACCAACTAACTAATACGCCGCGGGTCCATCCCTCAGCGACAGCACAAAGGCCGTCTTTCCTTCTCTTTCCATGTGGAAAAAGAACCTATGCGGTATTAGCACCCGTTTCCGGATGTTATCCCCCACTGAAGGGCAGGTTACCCACGTGTTACTCACCCGTCCGCCACTCACTTCCAAAGAGCAAGCTCTTCTTCCGTTCGTTCGACTTGCATGTATTAGGCACGCCGCCAGCGTTCGTCCTGAGCCAGGATCAAACTCTCATTAATAATGGATTCTTGTACAGAGATCCATAATGATACGTTTAATTGCTCATTTGTTGCTGACTTACTTGTGTTGCGACAGTTACCTGTCGACTAATTGTGCATCCCGAAGGATGCCCTGCACGTTTGGTTCGTTCATTCTTTGTTCAGTTTTCAAAGGTCAATAGGTTATCACGTGTTACGTGTACTACTCTTCGTGACAACTTCTAAATAATAACATGTGTTGTTCAATATGTCAACACTTATTTGAAATTATTTTTAAAAAGAATTTACAGATGTTATGTCGCTATCAATGTGACAACCTTAATATCTTAACACTTAGAAATAAGCTTGTCAAGAAAATATATAAAGTATTTTCATCACCGTATACGCATCTAAATTAACAATTCTAACAGTATAACATCTGTAAGATCTTTTAGCAATAGCTTATTTAAATTAATACTATGGTAATTGGAAACCCCCAGCACGATAAACTTCATACCATTCTTCTCGTGACAACTTAATATCAGAAGCTCGACACGTGATAGCAATACGTTTAGGGTTCATACTTCCTATTATCGGTTGCATTTTTGCTGGGTGGCGAAGTAGCCATGCAATTGCAATTGCTTCACGTTCCACCTTATATTTTTCAGCTAGCTTTGCAAGAACTTCATTTAAACCTATAAAGTCAGGATGATCAAAAAGAATGCCCTCTTTTTCATTTCCCACTTGAAATGGTGACCATGGTTGAATTGTAATATCATTTACTCGACAATATTCAAGAATTGACCCTTCTCTAACTATAGCTTCTTGATTTGTACGGTTTACATTAAACCCCGCATTTATAGAGGGATGATGAGTTACACTCATTTGCAACTGATTTATTAAAAGTGGTTGTCTTACATATTTTTTCAATAATTCAATTTGCATGGGGTTATGATTACTTACTCCAAAGCTTCTAACTTTTCCTTGCTCTTCTAACTGCTCAAATGCTTCAGCAACTTCTTCTGGTTCGACTAAGGTATCTGGTCTATGCAATAGCAAAGCATCAAGATAATCTGTTTTTAACCGTTTTAGACTGCCATCTACAGACTCGATTATGTGTTTTTTAGAAAAATCATACATTTTACCAGGAATGATTCCAGTTTTAGATTGTAAAAATACTGAATCACGTGGAATACTTAACTCAGTAAAAGCTGATCCGAAAACTTGTTCAGATTCTCCGCCACCATAAATATCTGCATGATCAAAATAATCTATACCATTCTCTATTGCAGCTTCGATAACTGATTTTGCTTCTTGGGATGATAATACATTCATTCGCATAACCCCTAGAGCAATTTCTGAAACTTCCCAATCTGTATTAGCAATTTTTACTTTTCTCACACTAACACTCCTTCTGAAAACGTTTTATTGTTTCAGTTTATCATAGTCAATCGCGCTTGTATAATATCAATCGATAGATTAATTGCTACAGACTCTTTATTCTCAATTTAAAGCGAACTATAAAATAAAAGCGTCAGTGACCTTTGGTCTTATCTATTAAAAAACTCCTGCATCCTTCAAATAAAAAAGGTGCTGTAAATATTTGCTTATGCAAATATTTACAGCACCTTTTAATTTTATTCCGATTAAATAATACAAATTATTTTATTAAGCCATCTATCGGGATCGAACCGACGACCTCCACCTTACCAAGGTGACGCTCTACCGACTGAGCTAAGACGGCAAAGAAAAAACTCCGCAAGTAGGACTCGAACCTACGACATCTTGATTAACAGTCAAGCGCTCTACCGACTGAGCTATTGCGGAATAATGTAAAAATGCGCGGCAGCGTCCTACTCTCACAAAGGGGAACCCTTCACTACAATCGGCGCTAAGAAGCTTAACTTCTGTGTTCGGGATGGGAACAGGTGTGACCTTCTTGCCCTTGCCACCGCACATTTTCTATTTAATTGAAGAAACATTGCGTTCCCTCAAAACTGAATCCATAACACAACAATGAACAGCTGACCAAAGCCATTACAACCACCTTGTTTTATTCGTGGTTAAGTCCTCGACCGATTAGTACTAGTCCGCTCCATACATCGCTGTACTTCCACTCCTAGCCTATCTACCTGATCGTCTCTCAGGGGTCTTACTCATTCTAGATGATGGGAAATCTCATCTCGAGGGGGGCTTCACGCTTAGATGCTTTCAGCGTTTATCCCTTCCACACATAGCTACCCAGCGATGCTCTTGGCAGAACAACTGGTACACCAGAGGTGTGTCCATCCCGGTCCTCTCGTACTAAGGACAGCTCCTCTCAAATTTCCAACGCCCGCGACGGATAGGGACCGAACTGTCTCACGACGTTCTGAACCCAGCTCGCGTGCCGCTTTAATGGGCGAACAGCCCAACCCTTGGGACCGACTACAGCCCCAGGATGCGACGAGCCGACATCGAGGTGCCAAACCTCCCCGTCGATGTGAACTCTTGGGGGAGATAAGCCTGTTATCCCCAGGGTAGCTTTTATCCGTTGAGCGATGGCCCTTCCATGCGGTACCACCGGATCACTAAGCCCGACTTTCGTCCCTGCTCGACTTGTCTGTCTCGCAGTCAAGCTCCCTTCTGCCTTTGCACTCTACGAATGATTTCCAACCATTCTGAGGGAACCTTTGGGCGCCTCCGTTACTCTTTAGGAGGCGACCGCCCCAGTCAAACTGCCCAACTGACACTGTCTCCCCACCCGATTAGGGTGGCGGGTTAGACTGGTCCTGCTACAAGGGTAGTATCCCAATGATGCCTCCATCGAAACTAGCGTCCCGACTTCTACGGCTCCTACCTATCCTGTACGTGTAGCAGAAACAATCAATATCAACTTGCAGTAAAGCTCCATGGGGTCTTTCCGTCCTGTCGCGGGTAACCAGCATCTTCACTGGTACTATAATTTCACCGAGTCTCTCGTTGAGACAGTGCCCAAATCGTTACGCCTTTCGTGCGGGTCGGAACTTACCCGACAAGGAATTTCGCTACCTTAGGACCGTTATAGTTACGGCCGCCGTTTACTGGGGCTTCAATTCAAAGCGTCGCCTTGCGGCTAACCTCTCCTCTTAACCTTCCAGCACCGGGCAGGCGTCAGCCCCTATACGTCATCTTTCGATTTAGCAGAGACCTGTGTTTTTGATAAACAGTCGCTTGGGCCTATTCACTGCGGCTGACCATGTGGTCAGCACCCCTTCTCCCGAAGTTACGGGGTCATTTTGCCGAGTTCCTTAACGAGAGTTCGCTCGCTCACCTTAGGATGCTCTCCTCGACTACCTGTGTCGGTTTGCGGTACGGGCAGTTGATTTCTAACTAGAAGCTTTTCTTGGCAGTGTGACATTGGGAACTTCGGTACTAAATTTCCCTCCCCATCACAACTTGTCCTTCACAGCGGTAAGCATTTGACTCACCACTAGACGTGTTGCTTGGGCGTGCTCTTCCGATCGCACGCTTTCCTTAGCCTCCTGCGTCCCTCCATTGGTCAAACAAAATCAACTGGTACAGGAATATCAACCTGTTGTCCATCGCCTACGCCTATCGGCCTCGGCTTAGGTCCCGACTAACCCTGGGAGGACGAGCCTTCCCCAGGAAACCTTAGTCATACGGTGGACGGGATTCTCACCCGTCTTTCGCTACTCATACCGGCATTCTCACTTCTAAGCGCTCCACCAGTCCTCACGGTCCAGCTTCAACGCCCTTAGAACGCTCTCCTACCACAGAACCAATGGTTCTGTCCACAGCTTCGGTGATCTGTTTAGCCCCGGTAAATTTTCGGCGCAGGGTCACTCGACTAGTGAGCTATTACGCACTCTTTAAATGATGGCTGCTTCTGAGCCAACATCCTAGTTGTCTATGCAACCCCACATCCTTTTCCACTTAACAGATACTTTGGGACCTTAGCTGGTGGTCTGGGCTGTTTCCCTTTCGACTACGGATCTTATCACTCGCAGTCTGACTCCCGGACTTAAATCAATGGCATTCGGAGTTTATCTGAATTCGGTAACCCGAGAAGGGCCCCTAGTCCAAACAGTGCTCTACCTCCATGATTTATACGTCCGAGGCTAGCCCTAAAGCTATTTCGGAGAGAACCAGCTATCTCCAGGTTCGATTGGAATTTCTCCGCTACCCACACCTCATCCCCGCATTTTTCAACATACGTGGGTTCGGTCCTCCAGTGCGTATTACCGCACCTTCAACCTGGACATGGGTAGGTCACCTGGTTTCGGGTCTACGACCACATACTTCTTCGCCCTATTCAGACTCGCTTTCGCTACGGCTCCGCCTTTTCAGCTTAACCTCGCATGGGATCGTAACTCGCCGGTCCATTCTACAAAAGGTACGCCATCACCCATTAACGGGCTCTGACTACTTGTAAGCACACGGTTTCAGGTACTCTTTCACTCCCCTTCCGGGGTGCTTTTCACCTTTCCCTCACGGTACTGGTTCACTATCGGTCACTAGGGAGTATTTAGCCTTGGGAGATGGTCCTCCCGGATTCCGACGGAATTTCGCGTGTTCCGCCGTACTCAGGATACTGGTAGGGTGACGGTCAATTTCGCATACGGGGCTTTTACCCTTTATCGCGCAACTTTCCAGTTGGCTTCTGCTATCTCACGCCATCCCATGTCCCAGTCCTACAACCCCAAAGAGCAAGCTCTTTGGTTTGGGCTTTTCCCGTTTCGCTCGCCGCTACTCAGGGAATCGATTTTTCTTTCTCTTCCTGCAGGTAATGAGATGTTTCAGTTCCCTGCGTCTACCTCGTACACGCTATGTATTCACGTCTACGTCATATCCTATAACAGATATGGGGTTCCCCCATTCGGAAATCTCCGGATCACAGCTTACTTACAGCTCCCCGGAGCATATCGGTGTTAGTCCCGTCCTTCATCGGCTCCTAGTGCCAAGGCATCCACCGTGCGCCCTTATTCACTTAACCTGAGTCAAGTTTCGGCCATTGCTGGCCATCATAGGGAATAATCCTCTATGAACGCGGTATAAATGTTTTGGTCTTTCTTTGTTACTTTCATGTTATGGTATTCAGTTTTCAAGGAACAAAAGAAGTAACCAGAATGGTTACTAATGGAGACTAGCGGGATCGAACCGCTGACCTCCTGCGTGCAAGGCAGGCGCTCTCCCAGCTGAGCTAAGCCCCCAGGGCTTTATAATGACACAGGAACTCCCTAAAAAAGGAATGGGCCTAAATGGACTCGAACCATCGACCTCACGCTTATCAGGCGTGCGCTCTAACCAGCTGAGCTATAGGCCCAAGAGATTCCGGTAAGATGGTTCTCCTGTATAGTGAGTAGGATTAACCTCTCAAAACTGAACAAGAATGAATGAACCGGCAGGTTCCGATTTTTCCTTAGAAAGGAGGTGATCCAGCCGCACCTTCCGATACGGCTACCTTGTTACGACTTCACCCCAATCATCCGTCCCACCTTAGGCGGCTGGTTCCCCTAAGGGTTACCCCACCGACTTCGGGTGTTACAAACTCTCGTGGTGTGACGGGCGGTGTGTACAAGACCCGGGAACGTATTCACCGCGGCGTTCTGATCCGCGATTACTAGCGATTCCGGCTTCATGCAGGCGAGTTGCAGCCTGCAATCCGAACTGAGAATGGCTTTAAGAGATTCGCATGCCCTCGCGGGTTAGCGGCTCGTTGTACCATCCATTGTAGCACGTGTGTAGCCCAGGTCATAAGGGGCATGATGATTTGACGTCATCCCCACCTTCCTCCGGTTTATCACCGGCAGTCTCATTAGAGTGCCCAACTAAATGCTGGCAACTAACAATAAGGGTTGCGCTCGTTACGGGACTTAACCCAACATCTCACGACACGAGCTGACGACAACCATGCACCACCTGTCACCTTGTCCCCGAAGGGAACGGCCTATCTCTAGGCGTGTCAAGGGATGTCAAGACCTGGTAAGGTTCTTCGCGTTGCTTCGAATTAAACCACATGCTCCACCGCTTGTGCGGGTCCCCGTCAATTCCTTTGAGTTTCAGCCTTGCGGCCGTACTCCCCAGGCGGAGTGCTTAATGCGTTAACTGCAGCACTGAAAGGTGGAAGCCCTCCAACACTTAGCACTCATCGTTTACGGCGTGGACTACCAGGGTATCTAATCCTGTTTGCTCCCCACGCTTTCGAGCCTCAGCGTCAATAACAGACCAGAGAGTCGCCTTCGCCACTGGTGTTCCTCCATATATCTACGCATTTCACCGCTACACATGGAATTCCACTCTCCTCTTCTGCATTCAAGTTCCCCAGTTTCCAATGACCTTCCACGGTTGAGCCGTGGGCTTTCACATCAGACTTAAAGAACCGCCTGCGCTCGCTTTACGCCCAATAAATCCGGACAACGCTTGCCACCTACGTATTACCGCGGCTGCTGGCACGTAGTTAGCCGTGGCTTTCTGGTCGGGTACCGTCATGGTAAGCGCAGTTACTCGCTTACGTGTTCTTCTCCGACAACAGAGTTTTACGATCCGAAAACCTTCTTCACTCACGCGGCGTTGCTCCGTCAGACTTGCGTCCATTGCGGAAGATTCCCTACTGCTGCCTCCCGTAGGAGTTTGGGCCGTGTCTCAGTCCCAATGTGGCCGATCACCCTCTCAGGTCGGCTACGTATCATGGTCTTGGTAGGCCTTTACCCCACCAACTAACTAATACGCCGCGGGTCCATCCCTCAGCGACAGCACAAAGGCCGTCTTTCCTTCTCTTTCCATGTGGAAAGAGAACCTATGCGGTATTAGCACCCGTTTCCGGATGTTATCCCCCACTGAAGGGCAGGTTACCCACGTGTTACTCACCCGTCCGCCACTCACTTCCAAAGAGCAAGCTCTTCTTCCGTTCGTTCGACTTGCATGTATTAGGCACGCCGCCAGCGTTCGTCCTGAGCCAGGATCAAACTCTCATTAATAATGGATTCTTGTACAGAGATCCACAATGATACGTTTAATTGCTCATTTGTTGCTGACTTACTTGTGTTGCGACAGTTACCTGTCGACTAATTGTGCATCCCGAAGGATGCCCTGCACGTTTGGTTCGTTCATTCTTTGTTCAGTTTTCAAAGGTCAATAGGTTATCACGTGTTACGTGTATTGCTCTTCGTGACAACTTCTAAATAATAACATGCGCTGTTCAATGTGTCAACACTTAATTTGAAAAACATTGAAAATGTTTTCGTACATCTCTTTAACAAATACGGTTACTATCTTACATTAAGATAAAAAAACTGTCAAGTCAATTCATCTCTACTAACAAATAAATATTTTTATTTGCTAGCAGAATTTAATAATACACCGGATTATATCTTTTGGCAAGTTAATTTTAAATTTCAAAGCATATTTTAGGCATAAAAAAACAAGGAGCTAGAGTTGAGCCTAACTCCTTGACGTGAATATCTTTATAATCCCTTCATTTTACCAATGTTTATTAATATAGCTATCTCTACCAGAATGCGCACGGTAACGATTGTAATGGCTAGCAGATTTTTTATAAAAGTCTTGGTGATATTGTTCTGCTTCATAAAAAGGTTGAGCAGGTTCAATAGGTGTAATAATAGGTTTTAAGAATCGCCCACTTTCTTGCAACTCTTTTTTCGATTCCTCAGCTATCTTTCTCTGTTCTTCTGAATGGAAAAATATTGCAGGTCTGTATGAATTCCCTTGATCAACAAACTGTCCATTTGGATCGGTAGGATCTGTTTGTTGCCAGTATACTTCTACTAAATCTTTATATGGAAATATCTCAGGATCAAAAGTAATTTGAACGGCTTCCGTATGCCCTGTCCTACCTGTTGTAACTTGTTCGTAAGTAGGATTTTCAACATGGCCACCTGTATATCCTGATACAACTGATTCAATCCCTGGTAGTGAATCAAAGGGTTTTACCATGCACCAGAAACAGCCACCAGCAAACGTTGCTTTTTCTAAAGTCATTTTACTAACCACCTTTTTTATTTTTTATTTAAAGCATTTTCTTTAGTAATTTTTGTAATACCGCCCATGTAGGGAACAAGAACATCTGGTACTGTTATAGAACCGTCTTCATTTTGATAATTTTCTAGAATTGCAGTTACTGTTCGTCCTACAGCAACACCCGAACCATTCAAAGTATGCAAGTAAGCAATAGATCCTGTTTCTTCTGAACGGTAACGGATCATTGCGCGACGTGCTTGGAAATCTTCCGTATTCGAACAAGAAGAAATCTCACGATAAGTATCTTGCGCTGGAACCCAAACTTCAACGTCATATGTTTTAGCAGCTGAGAATCCCATATCACCTGTACTCAATACGATTGTACGATGCGGTAGTTTGAGGTTACGTAAAACTGACTCTGCATCATCTGTCATTTTTTCTAATTCATCATAAGATTCTGATGGTTTACTAAATTTAACCATTTCAACTTTATGGAACTGGTGCATACGAATAAGACCTCGTGTATCACGGCCTGCACTTCCGGCTTCCGAACGGAAAGATGGGCTCATTGCCGTAAAATAAATCGGTAAGTCTGCTTCATTTAATATCTCATCGCGGTAATAGTTTGTTAAAGGAACTTCCGCAGTTGGAATTAAGGTAAAATGACGTTCATCTTCTAATTGGAATACATCTTCTTTGAACTTAGGAAATTGGCCTGTACCAAACATAGATGCTTCGTTTGTCATGTATGGTGGGATAACTTCTAAATATCCGTGTTCTTCGGAATGTAAATCGAGCATATAGTTATAGCATGCACGTTCCAAACGCGCACCTAGTCCTTTATAGAAGACAAAACGTGAACCGGTTACTTTTGCTGCTCGCTCAAAGTCTAGAATTCCTAAATCTTCTGCCACTTCGTAGTGCGCTTTAGGTGTAAAGTCGAACTCGCGAGGTTTACCCCATTTACGTATTTCAACGTTATCATCTTCATCTTCCCCTACAGGAACGGATTCATGGGGAACATTTGGTAAACGGGCCGCTATATAAGTTATTTGTTCTTCCACTTCGTGTAACTCGGTATCGAGCTGTTTAATCTTTTCCCCGACATTTTGCATTTCTGCAATTTTATCATCAGCATTTTCTTTGTTACGTTTAAGTGTTGCAATATCTTGTGAAACTTGATTACGTAGTTTCTTCAAATTTTCAGTCTCAGCAATTTGCTTTCGGCGCTCTTGATCTAATTGGTATAAATTTTTTAACTCACTTTCATCTACACCGCGTTTAGCTAATTGCTCAACCATTCCTTCATAATCATCGCGAATTCTTTTCATATCTAGCATCTTTTTTCCTCCTCGTTATATAAAAGAAGTCACTTCATCCCATATCGAAATATATTGGGACGAAGTGACTTCTCGTTCGCGGTACCACCCAGCTTCGGACGCAAAAGCATCCGCACTTTGTGACGATAACGGGGACCCGAAACAATTTAGTCGATTAGCTCGTTTTCATTGTTTGCTTCACGTATGGATTCAGCAAATGATACAATCGGTTCGCACCTACCACCGACTCTCTGGTTGTTTCATTTTGCTTACTAGCTACATGCTTAGCGATTTATAAAGTTGTTTGAATCTATTTTACTAGATGTTTCATTCATTCGTCAACTTAATTGAAGAAGCCACTTATAAATTCAGTCATATTGTTCCAACCATTGGAAACCGTGTTAGTAATCCACCGGCCAGCTAAGACAAAAGCATTCGCTTTTTCAATAGTACTGCCAACTGCGACACTGGCTTGATTAGAGGAATCTCCTATATAATCTGACTCTTCACCTTCAACTGAAATACTGATTTCTCCAACTTTGGTGTCTTTTTCAATAGGTGCTTCTATAAGTCCTTTTTCATTTAGTAACTCCGTGTCTAAAGAAAGCTCTGTCGTTATTGTACGTTCTGCTTCTTCAGTCGCAGTGACTACATACGCATCTTCGCTATAAATTAAATCAACTTCTTCTTGTTTCCCCTTATCAACTGTCAGCGGTTTTTCAGTTTCTACAGCCATTCCTTTTTCTCCAACTTGAACTTTCTCAAAGTTCGTGAAGGCATAATTCATCAGCCGTCCTGTTTCTCCAAAGCGCATCAAATTGTCTTCGGCACCAATAATAACTGTAATCACACGCATATCATTTTCTAAAGCAGTTCCTGTAAAAGACGCACCCGATGCATCGGTTGTTCCTGTCTTCAGTCCATCTACAGCTGGTCGCGCATAAAGTTGGTCGGGCAACATTAAATTATAAGTGGTCATACGCACTTCATCGCCTGAACCTTCCATAAATATTTTCTCTTGGATTTTTGCGGTTTCCAGAACTTCTGGATAATCATCTAACAAGTGATCCGCCACAGTAGCTACACCGCGCGCTGATAATTTGTTTTCCTCATTAACAGGAGCGTCTGGATAGAGATTTCCTAATTCTGATGCGTAATTATTTGGTAATCCCGTTACATTATAAAGACTGTAACCTTCTATTCCCCATTCATCCAGCTGTTTTTTCATAAGATCAACAAAAGCTGGTTCAGATCCTGCTAACAATTCAGAAACCGCAATTGTTGCCCCGTTTGCAGAATAAATAACCATTGCTTCGTATAAATCCTTTACCGTATAGTCAAAGTCTTGTCGCAATGGCACATTAGATAACTCATAATTTTGACTAATAGCCTTAGCATAATCACTAATCGGAACCGCTGTATCCCAGCTGATGGTTTCTTCTTCAACTGCTTGATTTATTAAATATATTGGTAATAGTTTCGTCATAGAAGCAATGTATAAAGGTTCATTGCCGTTTTGGTCTAATAAAACTTTATTCGTTCCATTATCCATTACAAAGGCTGCTTCTGCTGAAACTGATATTGGCTCTACTGCTGATACTGTTCTTGTGGCGAAAAGGGTGCTTCCTAACATACCTGTGGTTACAATACCGACTGCCCATTTTTTCATCTTATACATTTTTCTACTACTCCCGTCAAATTAAAGTTCTTTACTATAATATCGGAAATAGCTTATAAATACAATGCTTACTCGCTTGATTGTGTTAAGGGTAAATGCATCACAAATTTTGTTTCTTCATCATCAGATTCGGCGTAGATATAACCACTATGCAGGGCAACGATACTTTGTGCAATTGCTAATCCTAGGCCTGTTCCACCTGTTTGTTGGGAGCGCGAACTTTCTAAGCGATAGAATCGTCCAAACAATTCTTCCAGAGCTTCTTGAGGAATTTTCTCCCCACTATTAATAACCGAAATAATGGCCTCTGAACCGACCTTATCTGCTTGGATTTTAATCCAGCCTTCTTTTTCTCCATATTTCAAAGCGTTCGAAACAAGGTTCCCAAAAACACGAACAATTTTGTCTACATCTACCTCAATCATGAGCGGGTCTGTTTTCATTATTACTTCTATTTCGATTTTTCGTCTAGCTGATTCTAATTCAAACTCAGCCGCAACTTGCTCTAAAAACTTCCCCAAATCTAACTTGGTATAATTAAGCGGTGTGGCTGGTTGGCGGACTTTGGTATATTCAAAAAGATCATCAACTAGCACTTTCATTTGCAGTGCTTTTTCGTAAGCGATATGAATATAACGTTCTAAGTCTTCTATAGAAGAATACTGCTTATCTTCGATTAAACCCAAATAGCCAATAATCGAAGTAAGCGGGGTCCGAATATCATGACTGACATTGGTTATCAGCTCGTCTTTAGATTGTTCAATCTTACGTTCTTCATCCATAGCAGCTACGGTACTCTCAACTAACGTATTTATACTATTAACTACATCGTTCATATCTCCCGTTAAGTTAGCTTTAATACGATGATCAAAATTTCCTGATGCAATATAATGGAGCTCAGCTAAAATATGACGCAATTGCATTTGATTGTAGCGCCGAAATAATCGCCACCAAGTAAAAAGAATGGATACTAACAAAGCAAATATCAAAAAAACAACCCGGTATTCTAAAAGAATAAAATCAAAATACAAAATCATATCCCACAAAGAATTCGTCTTGATTAAAAGATCAGAAGGCGTTTGTACGATTTGATTAAAGATTAAATAAAAACCGACGAACAGGAAAAATAACATGGTCATTGTAACGATAGCTTCAAAAATTAGTTCCCCTAGCTCTTTTCTCGTGAGTTTTAATTTTGGCAAATCAAGAACCCTTTCTTATTCTGAGATTTTGTAACCTACACCCCAAACAGTTTGAATAACTTTTTCTCCGCCTGTGGCTTTTTCAATTTTATCCCGTAAATGACTCACATGAACCATGACCGTTTTCGCTGAAACGATACTCTCTTGTAGCCAAACACGTTCAAATATTTCATCCGCACTAAAAACACGATTAGGGTTGCTGGCTAATAAGTAGAGGATTCCAAATTCCAAAGCCGTTAATTGAATTTCTTTACCGGTTAGTGTTTTCACTTCGTGTGATTCTTTTTTAATGATAAGTGGTCCCCGCTCAATGACATTTCCTTCTATTTCTTGTTGGGTCATAGATGATCGGCGCAATAACGACTTAATACGGGCCATGACTTCCAGTGGATTAAACGGCTTGGATACATAGTCATCCGCCCCTGAAGTGAGGCCTTGAATTTTATCCATATCTGTCGTCTTTGCACTCAGCATGAGAACAGGAATATGATTGTCACTTTCACGTAATTCTGTTAAGACGGTAATTCCATCTTTACGCGGCATCATGACATCTAAAATAACTAACTGAATATTTAAGTGTTGCTTTAACAACTGAAGCGCTTCTATCCCGTTGTAAGCTTTCAATACCTCGTAACCTTCATTTCGAGAATAGATACTTAATAAATCTACAATTTCACGGTCATCATCAACAATTAGTAGTTTATCCATTGTTACACCTCTTTTTATCAATAATTGCTATCAGTTTACCAAAAAAACATAAAGGAATCGTTAAGAAAGCCTGTTTTTTTTATATGCTTTTATAAACAAGCCTACTATAAAAGCCACTACCCAAAAGGCAGTGGCTTTGTTTTAAGACTTCATTGAATAATTTGGTGCTTCCTTCGTAATTTGGACATCGTGCGGATGAGATTCAATCAGACCTGCACCTGTCATACGCATAAATTGAGCATTTTCTCGCAACTCTTCTAGATTAGCTGCGCCTACATAACCCATACCAGAGCGTACGCCACCAAGCATTTGGAAAATAATATCGCTGGTTGGCCCTTTATAAGAAACACGACCTTCAATTCCTTCCGGAACTAATTTGTTGGCTTCATTTACGCCCCCTTGGAAGTAGCGATCACTTGACCCTTTTTCCATAGCGGCCAAACTTCCCATTCCGCGATACGTTTTGAAACGACGTCCTTGGAAAATTTCAAATTCACCTGGTGATTCATCCGTACCTGCTAATAAGCTTCCTAACATAACGGCATGTCCCCCAGCTGCCATAGCTTTAACAATATCGCCTGAATATTTAATCCCACCATCGGCAATAATTGTTTTACCAAATTCACGCGCTACGCTAGCAGCGTCATAGATAGCGGTAATTTGGGGAACGCCAACTCCAGCAACAACACGCGTTGTACAAATCGAACCTGGACCAATTCCTACTTTAACAACATCAACACCTGTTTCAAATAGTGCCCGCGTTCCTTCTGCTGTCGCTACGTTTCCAGCAATTAAAGTTGTATCAGGAAATTGTTGGCGGATTTCACGAATTTTACGAATTACACCTGCACTATGACCGTGGGCTGTATCGATAACAATCGCATCCACCCCTGCATCTATCAAGGCTTGTGAACGCTCAAAGGTATCAGAAGTTACTCCCACCGCTGCTGCAACGAGCAAGCGTCCGTCTGCATCTTTAGCGGCATTTGGAAATTCGATCATTTGTTCAATATCTCTAATGGTAATGAGACCTGCTAATTTTCCTTTGTCATCAACTAAAGGTAGTTTTTCAATTTTATATTGTTGTAAAATACGACCGGCTTCTTCAATGGACGTTCCAACGGGTGCTGTTACAAGCTCTTCTTTGGTCATCACATCCCCAATTGCTTGTGTATAATCCGAAATAAAGCGTAAATCACGGTTGGTCAAAATACCCACAAGCTCACGTTCTTTGATATCATTTACAACCGGAACACCGCTAATATTATAAGTGGTCATTAAATTATGTGCTTCGCTAACTAATCGATCTGGAGTTAGGAAAAAAGGGTCTTTGATAATGCCACTTTCAGAGCGTTTTACTTTTCGCACTTCATCTGCTTGTTCTTGGATAGACATATTTTTATGAACGACACCCAAAGCGCCACTACGTGCCATCGCAATTGCCATTTCCGATTCGGTAACAGTATCCATACTCGCGCTTAAAATAGGAACATTCAAACGAATGTTATCCGCAAGTTGTACAGAAATATCGACATCATTCGGTAGAACGTGGCTTTCTGCTGGAATAAGTAGTACGTCATCAAATGTATAACCCTCTTTAACAAATTTTGTTTCCCAGTTTGACATTTTTATTTCCCCTCTCCTTTGACCATCTTTACAATTTTTTATATTTTAACTTACCACCCTATGGAAAGAAGGTCAAGGTAAAGATAGAAATAACGAGTTAAAGAAATTTATTTTCTTCCTGAATAATTCATAGTTTTTCTAAAATGCTCTCTAAGCGTTGTTCCAACACTGTTTTTTGTTTAGTTATCCGACACCCTTTGGGTGTACAAAAAGAACCCCAATCTGCTATGGTTAAAGCGACTAAACTAAACCATGAAAGGGGTTCTCTCAATGGCTACATTACAGGAAAAACGCGTAAATTTCAACTCAAACATGGTCGTAAATAATACGGGCGGAAATCTTTCCACCGATTCTGGGCTGATTTTGGTAAAAGAATTCATGGATTCCATTGGCTTCTCAACATTAGCTACCCATTCTCTCACCTTCCAGGACAACCGACACTACTGGCATCATGACAACATTTCCTTGCTGGAGCAACTCTTGTTCCAGTTGATTGCCGGATACGCTACGGATTCTTCCGCCAATTTACTGAAGGAAGATCCTATTTTCCGTTTGGTGCTTGATAAGGACGGGATTGCATCGCAAGCGTCTCTTTCTCGGTTCTGGGACCGAATAACGGAGGCAACCATCTCCCAATTCCAAAGCCTGAATCAAGCCATAATTGATAAAGCGCGGACGAAACGGAATGCGACCGAACTCATCATCGATTTGGATTCCACTCATTCCGATACATTCGGTAATCAAGAGGCTGCCAACTACAATGCCCACTATGGCACGAACGGGTACCATCCCTTGGTCGCTTTCGATGGCCTAACGGGTGATTTCCTGAAAGCAGAACTTCGTTCTGGCAATGTTTATACCTCAAATGGGGTGAAAACATTTCTGGAGCCAATGCTGGAGCATTACAGCCACACCCTCCCGTGCACCGATATCATGGTGCGTGGAGATAGCGGATTTGCGACACCGGAAGTCTATGATACCTGTGAAACCTACAAAAGTTATTATGTGATTCGCCTCAAGGCGAATGCGAAACTGGCCAAGTTGGCCGAATCTTTCGTCTTGATCGGCGACGACCATCCCTGGGAACACCGGGAAGTCTACTATTACTCGACAACCTATCAAGCCAGCAGTTGGGAAAAAAAGAGGCGTGTCTGCATCAAATCGACACGCGATGCAGGGGAATTAACGTTTCGCCATGAATACTTGGTGACGAACTTTTCGGAGAATGTATCCGCCAAAGTAATGTTCCAGCTGTACCACAAGCGTGGCACCATGGAGAATTATATCAAGGAAGCGAAGAACGGTTTCCATTTCGACAAGACGGATAGCTCCTGTTTTCTGGAAAACCATGGCCGGATGATGGTAAGCCTCTTGGCTTACAACCTGGTCAACTTCGTGAAAACAATCTGTTTACCGGCGAAAGAAGCGGCCTTCCAAGTAGACACCTTGCGCCTGCGCCTCTTCAAAGTGGCTGGCAAGCTGGTCCGCAGTGGCCGAAAGTTGTTTTTGAAGACGAGCTCTTCCCATGTCTACCAAAACCTGTTCTACCACTTATTGGACAAAATCCAGCAACTCTGTTGGTAGGGCCGAGAGCCAACTGAAATTTTAAAAAAATTAATGAATTCCAAGGGGATCGTGCGCCCAAAAACCGGAAGTTTTTCGTACTGATTCTTGAACGCAAACAAAATTTGAAACAATGGTGCGATTCACATTCGGAATACAATGATAAAAAAGTATAAACCAACGGTTTTCCTAAATTAATAAGGAAAATTTAGAAGTATGAATAATTCAGGTTCTTATAAATGGTTTAAGATTGCGTCTATTAGTATAATAGGCACATAAAAGGAGTGATTGTATGAGTATCGGTTATGCCTGTTTAAATGTAGGAACACCAAACACGGCAATGCGTAGCGTTATTAAGCGCAATGCTACTAACGAAATGTTAACACAAGTTACCCAGCATAATTTAGAAGCATTAGAAAAAATGATTGATTACAACATTGAAAATAATATTCGACTCTTTCGAATTAGTTCAGACCTCATTCCATTTGGTTCTAGTCCGGTTAATCAACTCGCATGGTGGAATATTCATCATGACACTTTTCAAAGGATTGCAGCGAAAGTCAAAAAAAGTAACATGCGTCTATCCTTTCACCCTGGCCAATATACAGTTTTGAATTCTCCACGAGAAGACGTTGTTGAGAGAGCTATCTTAGATTTGGACTATCATAGTAAGGTACTAGACTGCTTAGGGAGTGGCTACGACCACAAAATAATCTTACATGTCGGTGGCGTATATGGAGATAAAGAAGAAGCCATGGCGCGTTTTGCTGAGAACTTCCAACGTTTGAGTTCCGCTGTCAAAAAACGTTTGATTATTGAAAACGATGATCGTCTCTACAATATCGTCGATGTACTCACCTTAGCAGAGACATTAGGCATTCCCGTCGTGTACGATAATTTACATCACGCTATCAATCCCCCTCCTGAATTCGGAAGTGATAGTCAGTGGATTGATCAAGTAAAAAATACCTGGAAAGCAGAAGATGGGAAACAAAAAATTCACTATTCTCAACAGGCTTCAAAAAAAAGACTCGGTGCACATACCCAAACAATCAATCTCGAAACCTTCTTAGCATTTTACGAGGGACTGACTGACCAATCAATCGATATCATGTTGGAAGTAAAAGATAAAAATATTTCTGCTCTTAAATGTGTAAATGCCACTGAAGTTGATGCTAATATTTCTTTGTTAGAGAAAGAATGGGCACGCTATAAGTATTTGGTATTAGAGAAATCACCTGCCGACTACGAACGGATCCGCACACTATTAAAAGACAAAGCAAGTTACCCGGTAAGAGCTTTTTATACCCTAATTGAAAATGCACTTGCTAAAGAAATCCAAGTGGGACAAGCGGAAAATGCCGCGCTTCATATTTGGGGCTACTTCAAAGGAAAAGCTACTTCACAAGAAGAAAAGCGTTTCGTAAAAACGTTAGAGAACTATCGAAATGGGAGTGGTACCTTGGCGACTGTCAAAAGACATTTATTGAAATTAGCGACAAAATACCAAGAAACTTATTTGTTGCACTCACTCTACTTTTATCTTGAATAGAAATACAGGAAGCGCACTTATTGGTTAATAGGCGCGCTTCCTGTATTTAATTTCCTTATTTTTTCAAAAATTGCACACAAACCGCATCCGGCCCTGCATGGGTCATGACACTAGCACTGGCATATGAAATATAGAGTTCAACATCAGGAAAAGCATCCTTTAGCATTTGAACAATTTTATTTGAGTAGCTAGTCAAACCATCATGGGTTACGCCAATAGATTCAACTTCTGAGTACTTTTCTTTTACTTCTGCAATAATTGCCTCGTAACGATTCACAATTGCTTTGGTTCCACGCCCTTTTTTATCAGAAACCAAAGCGCCTTTTATCATTTGGAGATTTATTTTCACATTTAAAAAGCTTGTTACCAAACCCATTGTTTTTCCTATTCGGCCGCCCTTGACCATGTTTTCTAAATTGACAATGGCAATATAAAGAAGCGTTCGTTTTTTCGTTTCTTCTAAATAAGTCAATGTTTCTGTTACTGTCATCCCCGCTTCTGCACACTTAGCCGCTTCAAGGACTTGAAAACCCATAGCGCGTGCACAAAATTCAGAGTCAATAACGGTTACTTTATCGCCTGAAATATCTGCTGCTTGGCGCGCAGAGTTCACGGTTCCGCTTAACGTATTGGTGACATTTATAGATAAAACATCCGCCCCGTCAGCCGTTAACTGCGTAAAAACGTCTAGAAAGGCTCCTACTGCTGGTTGAGATGATTTAGGTAGTTCTGGATTGTTCTTCATTTTTTCAAGAAATTCAGGTTTACTGATTGTAACGCCATCATAGTAAACCACATCGTCAATGATTGATGAAAGTGGCACGATAGTAATGCCATACTTCTCAATTTCTTGAGAAGAAAGTTCTACAGTAGAATCAGTAACGATTTTAAAGCTTGTCATCAAAATACACCTCAATCACTCTATTTATTTTGGTTAAGAATAACAGATTCACATAAAAATGTAACGCCTTTTAACTTATTGGTTTATTACTAATATCCTTAGGTAAATTTTTAATTGTGAAATACAGCAAAAATCCTGCAGTTGTTGCCGATGTCATATCTGCAATCGGTTCTGCATAATAAATACCCATAACACCAAAAAAGCGCGGGAGGAAAAGAGCTAAGGGAATCAGGATGATTACTTTACGAAGCAAGGCAATAAAAAGGGATTTTTTTGCCTGACCTGTACCTACAAAATACATTTGAGCACTCATTTGTACTCCGAATAACCACATGCCACCCATGTAAATCGGCAGTAAACCACTCACTAAGTTTAATAGTTCTTTATCCGAAGTAAATACTTTTGCAAAAATTCCCGGACCAAGTAAAACGAGTAAAAAATAACTCGCTGTCGTTGCGACTGTGATAATTAGCGCATAACGCACGGTTTCTCTAACCCGGTCGTATTTCTCCGCACCGAAATTGTAACTAATAATGGGCTGTACCCCTTGTGTAAATCCACTGACCGGAACCGTCAATAATTGCATCACACTCTGCATAATAGCCATAGACCCTACATAAAGATCGCCACCAAACTTCAATAACCCATTATTAAATACCACAACGATTGCACTCTCTGTTGCTTGCATAACAAAAGGTGAAACACCTAATGAAATAATCCGCTTGATTAAAGCCCAATCAGGCTTAAGATACTTCTTCCGGATTCGAATGGTCGAACGATCTGACGTTAAGAAGCGAACCACGTAAAGAGCACTTAAAGCTTGAGAAATGACCGTCGCAATAGCCGCACCAGATACACCCATTCCAAAACCGAAGATAAAAATAGGATCCAATACAATATTTGACAGCGCACCAATTAACACAGCGAGCATAGCGCGTCTGGTCTTGCCTTGACTTGTGATGAAAAGGTTTAGGCCTAAAGCATATTGGACGAATAATGTTCCCATAATATAAATCGAACTATATTCATTGGCATATGGGAAGGTTATTTCACTTGCTCCAAACAAATACAACAAAGGCTCTTTTATAATCAAAAAAACGACTGTCAGAATGATTGCCATTAAGGTCAATAGGGTTGCTCCATTGCTTAAAATTTTTTCAGCTTCTGCTTTATCATTTCTCCCTAGAGCTATCGCTGCTAATGGAGCGCCACCCCCACCTACGAATAAGCTAAACGCTGCAATAATTAAAACGAGCGGTGCACTTATTCCTAATCCCGTTAGCGCCATAGCGCCTACATTAGGGATATGGCCAATGTACATCCTATCAACAATGTTATATAGAATATTTATCAGTTGTGCCAGCACACTGGGAGCTGCTAATTGTAACATTAACCGAGGAACTTTCTCAGTCCCCATTCTTGAAGATTCACCTTTATTCATGCGACACCCCTTTCCGGAAAAATATTCAGTATAACTTTTACAACCATCTTATAGAGGAAGAAAAAAAGGGCAGTCGTTTGTAAACGATTGTCCCCTCTTCGTTTTTTCTTGTTTAGAACAAGCCACCCGTAATATGGAGTTTTTTCTTAAAATAGAATTTTAATGTCAATCCGAGTGCACCTATAGCTAAATAGACAGCCGGTGGCATACTGACGTTAATTGATTCCGGTACAATGACCATGGTTACTGTCATTGCTACCATCCACAATAGCATAGCTCCTGTTGTAGCAGCTATATATTTTCCAAATCCTTTTTTCCCTTTTGGAGCCGTTTGATCTGGTTGATATTTAGAGATTACTAACATCGCTAAACCACCCGCAATAAAGTTTAAAATCAAACTGATAATCCCCATACCCGGTTGACTGCTGCCTGAAGTGAACAGTGTCACACCTGATATCAAGGAAAAGATAGATCCTAATAACAATCCGCCATCAAGTGCGATCATCCAGTTAGGCGAACGTTCAGAAAGAATTGCTTCTTCGTGCTCTTGCAAGATGTTTTCTGCACATTCTGTAACAGTTCCGTACAAGCGGCGCGCTGTTATACCGGTTTTTTGACTTGAAACAAGTTTAGTCATCATTTGGTTATATAAAGTATGTTTATTGTCTTCATCATAGCCTGCATTTGTCAATGTACGATCAAGACTAATCATATATTGCTCATTACGTTTGGTCAATTGTCCCCATAATGCTTTATTCTCTTCTTTTGTTTCTTCAAGTGTTTTTTCTACATTTTCTGCCACGCTTTAGTCCCCCTAGTATTTCCTACCTTAACTATTATACATTAAAGCGGAATAACATGACATCTCCGTCTTGAACAATGTAATCTTTTCCTTCAAGGCGTACTCTACCTGCTTCTTTAGCAGCTACCATGCTTCCGGCTTTTAATAGTTCATCGTATGAAACGGTCTCTGCTCGAATAAACCCTTTCTCGAAGTCTGTATGGATAATGCCCGCTGCTTGCGGCGCTTTCATACCTAAGCGGAAAGTCCACGCACGCACTTCTTGTTCACCCGCTGTAAAATAAGTCCCGAGACCAAGTAAGCTATAGGCTTTTTGAATTAGCTGATCTAATCCAGATTCTTCGATTCCTAGTTCGTTTAGAAACTCTGTTTTTTCTTCCTCATCTAATTCCGCTACTTCTTCTTCAATTCGGGCACTAACGGTCACTACTTCTGAACCTTCTGAAGCTGCAAATTCTCGAACTTGCTGAACCATCTCGTTTTCGGCGTCTCCAACTTCGTCTTCCGCCACGTTGGCGACATATAGGACGGGCTTGATTGTCAAAAGAAATAAATTTTTCACAATTGGCTCTTCTTCTGGTGTAAACTCAAGACTTCGCGCTGACTTCCCATCTTCTAGGGTTTCTTTTATACGCTCTAAAACAGCTAGTTCTTCTAGGGCATCTTTATCTTTCGTACGAGCAATTTTGCTAACTCGCGTGTAGCGTTTATCAACGGATTCTAAGTCTGCTAAGATAAGCTCTAAGTTGATAACTTCAATATCATCTAAAGGTTTTACCTTTCCACTAACATGGGTAATATTTTCATCTTCAAAGCAACGCACAACGTGACAAATGGCGTCTACCTGACGGATGTTTGCTAGAAATTTATTCCCTAGCCCTTCACCTTGGCTTGCTCCTTTTACAATTCCCGCAATATCTGTAAATTCAAAGGTTGTTGGAACTGTTTTTTTAGGTTTTACTAATTCAGTTAGTTTTTGTAAGCGAACATCTGGCACCTCGACAACCCCGACATTGGGATCAATTGTTGCAAAAGGGTAATTCGCTGCTTCAACTCCTGCTTTTGTGATTGCGTTAAATAGTGTTGATTTACCCACATTTGGTAATCCCACAATTCCTGCTGTTAATGACATGTATTCCCACTCTTTCTAGTTGGTGTTTATTTTGAGGTCTCTGCCTTCACCAATACTTTTTTCATTTTTTTCTCAAACTCACGACGTGGCATCAAAACCATTTGCCCGCATTTTTGACATTTAATGCGAATATCCATCCCCATCCGAATGATCTCCCAAGAATTACTTTGGCAAGGATGGGGTTTTTTCATTTCGACAACATCATGTAAATCGTATTCCTTTTGATTCACCAATGACAGCCCTCCTAGTTTTCAGATTCTATATTTATGATCTCTAAGATGCGATTCAAATCTTCATCCGATAAATATTCAATTTCTATTTTACCACGTTGTCCTTTTGGCACAATTTGAACAGCCGTGCCAAACTTACTCATCAAGCGTACTTCACTGTCAATTATATAGGAAGGTTTGTTTGCTTTTATTATTTTTGAATGGTGCTTTGGTTCAGGTTGTTTCGTTAGCTCTTGGACGATACCCTCTAGCTGACGAACCGTTATGCCTTCAGTGACCACACGCGCTGCTAATTCACTCACTTGACGCATATTTTTTAATCCTAATAACGTCCGTGCTTGACCCATCGTTAACTTTCCTTCTCGTACCAACGCTTTGACATCTTCAGGTAGTGACAAGAGCCTCAAATAGTTAGCAACATAAGAACGGCTTTTACCAAGGCGCTCAGATACTTGTAACTGTGTGAAATTTAACTCATCCATTAACATTTGATAGGCTTCTGCTTCTTCCATAGGCGATAAATCTTCCCGTTGGAGATTTTCAAGGATCGCTATTTCTATCATCGCTTGCTCATCAAATTCGCGTATAATAGCAGGTATGGTTTTTTTGCCTGCTAAGCGAGAGGCACGGACACGCCTTTCACCTGCAATAATTTCATAGCCTTTAACAGATGATTTACGTAAAATAATTGGTTGGAAAACACCATTTTGTTTAATTGAGTCGGCCAATTCTTTTAAAGCCCGCTCTTCAAAATGTTTCCGCGGTTGATAGGGATTCGGTCGAATAGCGTCTAACTCAATTTCTTCAACCTGCTCATTCTTTTTGCTATCTTCTTCCATTGCTTCATAGTTTGTAAACAATGCATCGATGCCTCGGCCCAACCCTTTGCTATTTTTACTTGCCATCTGTCAACACTTCCTTTGCAAGATCTAAGTAGACTTGAGCACCTTTCGAACGAAGGTCATAGTCAATAATAGACTGGCCGTAACTTGGTGCTTCTGACAAGCGAACATTACGGGGGATGATTGTATCGTAAACTTTTTCTTTAAAATACTTTTTTACCTCTTCAACAACTTCAAAACCAAGGTTGGTTCGCGCATCTAACATGGTCAATAAGACCCCTTCAATTTTAAGATCTTGGTTAAAATGCTTCTGGACTAACCGAAAGGTATTCAGGAGCTGACTTAAACCTTCCAAAGCATAATACTCACATTGCACCGGTATCAAAACTGCATCACTTGCTGTAAACGCATTTATAGTCAAGTGACCAAGTGAGGGGGGGCAATCAATAAAAATAAAGTCAAAATCGGTTTCAATTTTATCTAGAGCATGCTTTAGTCGTGCTTCTCGATGCGGTTGGTTAGTTAGCTCTATTTCTGCTCCTGCGAGTTGAATAGTTGCTGGAACAACCCATAGGTTCTCTCTTGAGGACGTCTGGATGGTCTGTTCAATCGGAATCTGATTGACTAGTACATCATAGATGTCTTTATCAACGTCAGCTTTAGAGATGCCTAATCCGCTCGTTGCATTTCCTTGTGCATCGCTATCAATCAAGAGTACTTTTTTACCTAGGTATGCCAAGGCTGCGGCCACATTGACTGTTGTTGTGGTTTTACCGACACCACCTTTTTGGTTTGCAACTGCGATGATCCGTGTCATTTGCTCTCCTCCAGTTCTTCTTAAAATGATACAAAAAAGAGGAAAACAGAACGAACATTTCCCCCTTTTGCATTTTTCAAAATGACTGTATCATTTATCGCTCATATATACGGTCCTTTATCTACAGAAAAAACGCCATTTTCTCATCTATTGTACCAAATAAGACAGAAAAAGAATACCCTTCTTCATTATAGTGGGCTTTTATTAGGCGTTCCTGGTTTACGTGGATATTTTTTTGGTGTTTTTTTTGTTTTGTGAATTAAAATAAGATGCCGTTCTCCTTCATTGTTTGGTAGTTCAAAGGAAACATCTTTTTCTATTTTTGCACCTAAAGTAGCAATTGCTACTTTAGCATCTTGAAGCTCTTCTTCAGAGCTCGCCGCCTTCATCGCTACAAAGTACCCCCCTTGCTTAACAAGCGGTATACATAATTCGCTCAAAACAGACATTCGAGCGACAGCACGTGCCGTAACTAAATCGTAAGTTTCGCGTTGTAGAGAGTTTTGTCCGAAGGTTTCCGCGCGATCATGATAACACTGCACCCCTTCCAACTCTAACTCTTCAAACAATCGTTCTAAAAATTGAATACGTTTATTCAAGGAATCAACAATAGTTACTTTTATTTGAGGATAGGCAATTTTTAGCGGAATACTCGGAAAACCCGCTCCTGCACCTACATCGCATAGAGTAGGCTCACCTTCTAATAATTGCGTCTGCAACCCTAAGGTAATTGAGTCATAAAAATGTTTCAAATAAACATCATGACGTTCGGTAATCGCTGTTAAGTTTATTTTTTGATTCCATTCAACCAGGAGTTCATAGTAGCGGTTAAATTGTTGCATTTGGATGTCCGTTAAATGCAACCCTTCATTCGCTAACGCTTTTCTAAATTCTTCAGGATTCATATGTATCTCCATTTCTAATTATATTATTATTTGAGTTTAAGTTTTTCTCATTTCATTCTTTCTTCGTATCCGTTCTTATTATACATCATCCATTCTAAAAAAATATACCTCCCTTAAAACAGTCGTTTTTCGTAAAATACGAACATTTATTATAAAAATTCCATATTTATTCGTTTTTATATTGAAAATTTTATAAGAACAACGTATAATCACCACATAAAGTTATTTTAAACAAAAAGAGGAGGAATTTTGTTCGTGTCACCTAAAGCTACCCCTTACTTCATTATTGCTCCAGGCCTGATTCTATTGATTGTCTTTTTAGTCTTACCACTCCTATCAATTATTTGGCCAACGCTTTATGACGGCGGGCTGTCATTTGATGCTTATACCAGTTTTTTAGCAAATACTTATAACCGTTCGATTCTCTGGCGCACAGTAAAAGTCTCGCTGATTGTTACTTTATTTAGTGTTATTTTAGGTTTACCAACTGCCTATTTTATTGCACAAAGTGACCGGAAATGGCGGAGTCTTTTAATGGGATTAGTTCTCTTTCCTCTTTTAACAAACTCAATTGTTCGGAGTTTTGCTTGGATTAATATTTTAGGAGCGAATGGCATTATTAATCGTAGTTTACTCGCACTTAACTTGATTCAAGAACCTATTCAGCTTCTCTATACAGAATTTGCCATCATTATCGGATCGCTCTATCTTTTTTTACCACTTATGATTACAACTTTAGTCGGTGTGCTAGAAAATATTGATACAGAAATAATGGAAGCAGCTGAAACATTAGGAGCAAGTCCATTACGTGCCTTTATTCAAGTTGTTTGGCCTTTAAGTACACCAGGAGTTATTATCGGTAGCATCCTTGTTTTTACAGGAACTCTAACAGCCTATACCACCCCTCAACTACTGGGAGGTAACCAAAATATGATGATGTCTACCTTCCTCTATCAAAATGCTATGGCACTTGGAAACTGGAAGAACGCTGGGGTTATTGCTTTTATTATGATTTTAACAACCCTTATCGTTATGAAAGGATTTAACCTTGTAGCAGCACGTATTGATAGAAGAGGAGGACAACTTGATGCGTAAACAAAAAGGGCTAACATTATTTGCTTTTATCATTTTTCTATTTCTGTTTTTTCCACTCTTTATCATAGTGGTAACCTCATTTGGATCTAATCCAACTATTCAATTTCCAATTGAAGGTTTCACTTTTAATTGGTATGCAAACGTCTTTCAAATTAGCGGATTTATCGAAAGTTTCTGGTTGAGTTTGCGAATTTCACTGCTCGCAACTAGCTCGGCACTTACCATTGGGATACCGGCTGCATACGGCTTGTCTCGTTACAATTTCCCGGGCCGTAATTTTTTAAAAAACTTCTTTCTGTCACCAACCATTATTCCAGGTGTCGTAGTAGGTTTCTCCTTATTCCAATTTATTGTCATCCGTTTACAATTTCCTATTTTTCAAGGGTTATTACTCGGGCATTTCCTAATAAGCTTACCCTATATTATTCGTGTCGTCGGCTCTAGTATGGAACAGTTAGACTTCTCAATTGAAGAAGCCGCTTGGACACTGGGTAGCACGCGAATAGCTGCTTTTTTCAAAGTTGTTTTGCCTAATATTTCATCCGGTATTTTCGCTTCCTTTATGTTAGCGTTTATAAACTCCTTTAATAACATTCCTGTTTCCCAATTTTTATCTGGTCCCGGAGTGACTACCCTACCGACAAATTTAATGAGTTATATTGAATATAATTATGACCCTATTGTTTCGGCACTATCGGTGATGTTAATGATTGGAACAATCATTTTGATGATTTTGATTGAGAAAACGCTCGGTTTAGCTTCAATTTCTTAAATAAGGAGGATGCCATCAAATGGCTTTTGTTAACTTAAAAGATATCCGCGTCAGTTACGATGGAAAAACGGATGTATTAAAAAATTTACGCCTCTCTATTGAAAAAGGAGAGTTGGTTTCGCTCTTAGGCCCCTCTGGATGTGGAAAGACGACTACTTTGCGCGTAATAGCTGGCTTAATCCAAGCCAATGAAGGTCGCTTTGTTGTCGATGAGAATGACCTGACACAAGTCCCCGTCCATAAACGAAACTTTGGAATGGTTTTTCAATCCTATGCCCTCTTCCCACACTTAACAATAAAAGAAAATGTAGGATTTGGCTTAAAACTGCGCAAAGAAAACAAAGTAACTATAGAGAAAAAAGTAAGGGACATGCTAGAAGTGACTGGTTTGGAAGACTTTGCTGATCGTTATCCCAAACAACTCTCAGGTGGCCAACGTCAACGGGTTGCTTTAGCGCGCGCTTTAATTATTGAACCAAAACTCTTGTTGTTAGATGAACCTCTCAGTAACTTGGATGCAAAACTAAGGATTACGATGCGCATGGAAATCAAACGCATTCAACGTTCCTTAGGTATTACTACTATTTTTGTAACCCATGACCAAGAGGAATGCTTCTCTATTTCAGATAAGGTTGCAGTTATGAATAAAGGCGTGATTGAGCAATTTGATACACCTGAGGAAATCTACAACAATCCCAAAACTGAATTTGTTGCCCGCTTTATTGGTTTCGAAAACTTCATCGGATTAAAACATGAAAAAGATAACCTTTATGTAGCCTCTAACGGAACTCGTTTTCAGACAAACCGTCTTGATGCTGGCGAAAAACTTAAAGGAACAATCCGACCGGATAACATTTCAATTAAGAAAAACTTTCCGGCTTCAGATAATATTTTAAGTGGCGAGATTCTTGTGCGAACATTTTTAGGAAAAAGTTACCAATACGAGATGGCTACAGCCGTTGGTAACCTAATTGTCAACGATGAGAGTTTAACCCTTTACCATAGCGGTGAACAGGTGCAGTTATATTTAGATCCAACCAAAATAATTCTGGTATAGAAAAAGGAGAATATTAATGAAAAATTGGAAAGCAATCAGTCTATCTTTGGCAACAACATTTTTACTAGCAGCATGTGGGAATACGGGTTCAGAAACTACTGAATCTTCAACAGCAACAGGTGATAGCGAACTTGTTATCTCTACCTTTGCTATCAGTGAAGATATTATTAACAACGACATCTTTAAACCCTTTACTGCTGAAACCGGTACTGGAATTACTTATGAAGTAGGTAATTCGAGCGAACGCTTTACGAAACTTCAAAATAACCCCAACTCAACAATCGATGTTATTGAATTATCACAGGCAAACGCAGCCAGTGGCGTCTCAGAAGGACTATTTGAAGAATTGGATGAAGAGAAAGTTCCAAACTTAGCCCTACTTGTTGATAGCGCTAAAGAGGCTGTTGGAACTTCAGGCGCTCCTTATACTATGAATAGTCTTGGCATTATATATAATGAAGATGCAGCTGGTATGGTTATTGATGAATGGTCTGACTTATGGGATCCTGCTCTAGAAGGTAAAATTTCAATTCCAGATATCACTACAACTTTTGGACCGGCTATGCTTCATTTAGCAAGTGATTATAAAGATGTAGATATTAAAACTGACAATGGCGCAGCTGGATTTGAAGCCTTAGCAGAACTGAAACCCAACATCATCAAAACTTATTCAAAATCATCTGATTTAGCTAATCTTTTCCAATCGGGTGAAATTGTTGCCGCGGTCGTTGGAGATTTTGCTTACCCAATTATTTCAGAGGCAAACCCAGATGTTACTTTCCTAGTCCCTGAATCTGGTACTTATGCCAATTTTAATACCTTAAACGTTGTTGCGTCTTCAGATAACAAAGAAGCCGCTTATGCCTTTATCGATTGGAAGTTAAGCCAAGAACTTCAAGAAACAACTGCAGTTTCTTTAAACGAAGCACCCACAAATTCTCAAGTCGTTTTGGATGATGAAACAGCTGCTAACAAAACTTATGGGGATATTGCCCAACGTGCTAAAGCAATTGACTTTACATTTGTAAATGAAAACTTAGAGTCTTGGATTAATACTTGGAATGAAACATTAAATCAATAAGCATTTTGAGAGTGGCAGGTTATTTTCCTGCCCTCTTTTTTATAAGAAGAATTATCAAAGTTAAAGGAGCAGATAGAATGGTTGATTTACTTATTACCAACGCGCGTGTTTTCAACAGCTTTCTAAAAGTTTTTGAAGAAAAAAACATTACCATTAAAGAAGGTAAATTTTATTATATTTCATCAGAAGATTTAACCTACTTAAATCCTAAAAAAGTTCTGGATGCTAATGGAAAACATCTGATTCCAGGATTTATTGATATTCATATGCATATTGAAAGCTCGATGCTTCCTCCTGCCAGCTTCTCACCTCTTGCTCTTTCTCATGGCGTTACTACAATAGTCGCTGATTCTCACGAGATTGCTAATGTATTTGGAATGGAAGGTATCTTAGCTTTTATGGAGCAAGAAACTGAATTGGACATCTACTATGCGATTCCCTCATCCGTTCCCTCTACGACTCCCAATCAGGAAACAACGGGTGGAATTATCGGTCTTGAAGAAGTAAAGCAATTGTTAAATCATCCACGTGTTGTAGCGTTAGGAGAAGCAATGAATTTTAAAGGAATTACATCTGAGCCTGAATCCCTTATTCGGAAGATTCTTCTTGAAACCCAAAAACAAAAACCGATGCTTCCACTTGAAGGGCACATTCCGCGTGTTTCGGGAGAAGATTTAGCTAAATTTTTATTTGTAGGGCTGACAGCTGATCATACGCATCAGTCACCTGAATCTATTTTAGAAAAGATTAGCCAAGGGATTTTTCTAGAATTTCAGAAAAAATCTATTACACCCGAAAACATGTCCGTTATTAATAAATATAAACTCTATGAGCATATGGCCATTATTACCGATGATATAATGGCTGATGATTTTCTACTTGGCCATTTGAACGCTAACGTTAATGCAGCCATATCAGCTGGTCTTCCAGTTGAAGAAGCCATTTACACTGCTACCTACACACCTGCACGTCGGATTGGTTTTCAGGACCGTGGTGCGATTATGCCTGGGTATCAGGCTGATTTTATCTTACTGGATGACTTAGAAGAAGTAGTCATCCACTCTGTCTATAAAAATGGCTGCTTAGTCAGCCCTAATCCTCCATCCTTCACTTTTCCTCCGCGATTTTATCATTCGGTTACTTGTCAGCCATTGACTCTTGAAGATTTAAAGTTCGAAATAAATGGTGATGCCATCTGTAACGTTATCAAGGTTGAAGAGGTTGGAACTTTTACTAAGCACATACAACGTATCATTAAAATGAAAAATGGCTATTTAGATTGGGAAAATAGTGGACTAGCACTTATTATGGTTATGGAGCGTTATGGTAAAAATGGCCAAATTGGCTATGGTCTCGTTGAGAATGCTCTGAGTAAAAAAGGTGCTATTGCAACAACTTGGGCACACGATCATCATAATTTGATGGTTATGGGAACTTCCGCAGCCGATATGGTCATAGCGCAGAACGCTCTATTGGCGACACAGGGTGGATACCTTGTTAGTCAAGACCAGATTATTAAAGCTTCCTGCCCACTACCAATTGGTGGCATTTTAAGTGATTTACCAGCTAATCAAGTAGGAGAACAGCTTTTACGTGTTCGCGAAGCTATGCAAGACTTGGGTTATAAAAACACGAATGAAATCATGTCTTTTTCGACTTTGTCACTACCTGTTTCTCCGAAAATAAAAATAACTGACTTTGGGATGATGGACGTTCATACACATGCGCATATCCCTTTAGTGGAGAGAATAATATGAAAACACTCATTAAAAACGTTAGAATTCTTACGATGGATGCGTCTTTTACTTGTTATGAATTGGGTTATCTGGTTATAAAGGATGATACCTTTATAGATATTGGGGCCATGACTGATTTAGGAGCGGATCACTACGACCATATTATTGACGGCAAGGGCGCTATCGCTTTACCTGGTATGATCAATGTGCATACACATATCGGTATGATTCCTTTTCGCTCTCTTGGCGATGATACACCAGATCGGTTAACGCGCTTTTTATTTCCCTTAGAAAACGCATGTATGACGGAGCAGTTAGCCTACCAGAGCGGTAAATATGCGATTGCTGAAATGCAATTAGCTGGTATTACAACTTTTTGTGACATGTATTATTTCGAAGAGGCACTGGCGCAAGCGACTGATGAAATGGGGTCACGGGCGATTCTGGCTGAAACAGTTTTAGAAACAAGTCCGGACACGGACTATCCTTATGGTGGTTTAAAAATTGTGGAAGGTTTTATTCCCAAGTACTTAAATCACTCACTCATTACCCCTGCTATTGCACCACACGCGCCTTACACTAATACTGAGGAGTCACTCAGTCAAGTAGCAGCACTGTCTTCAAGGTACAATATCCCCCTTTCCATTCATCTTAGTGAAATGACATTTGAAATGGATAAATATCAGAATGAATATGGAAAAACACCTATTGCTTACCTAGCTGATCTTGGTATTTTAAATTCTCGTGTTTTAGCAGCACACTGTATCTTTGCTACTCCAACAGATATACAAATTCTCAAAAAAAAGGACGTAGCAGTGGCTCACTGTATCGGTGCTAATACCAAATCTGCAAAAGGGATTGCTCCTATACAAGCTATGTTAGATGCTGGTATTCGAGTCGGTTTAGGAACAGATGGCCCAAGTAGTGGTAACACTCTAGATTTATTCACGCAGATGCGAATGCTTGCAAATTTCCATAAGACACACTTGAAAAATCGCGCTGCTTTTCCGGCTCGTGACATCGTTCGTTTAGCAACAATGGGAGGTGCTGAAGCGCTTGGAATGTCCGATCAAATTGGTTCGATTGAATTTGGAAAGAAAGCTGACCTTATTTTAATTGAAACCGAGTCAGTTAATATGTTTCCGATTTTTGATCCCTATGCAGTACTTGTCTACTCCGCTCATGTGGGCAATGTTCAAGATGTCTTTATTAATGGCGAGCAAGTAGTTGCGAATAAAACCCTTACGCAAGCTAACTTAGGAGAGCTTCGTGCAAGTCTAGATACTGAAATGATTGATTTTAGAAAGGAAGTAGCAGCTCGAAAAGAGTAAAAAGCTCTCTTTACTTATTACAAGCCTTTTATTTCCATCCCTTTTTCCTATTAACTCTATTAGTACTTGTTCGTTTTTATAACGTATAATGAAGACAAGAATCTAATTTGCGTTATCTGCGTTTAAGAAAAGGGGTTTTATTAGATGGCTTCCATTCGAAATTTTATTGAATCTTATCCGTTACTTATTAATATTATCTGGTTTCTTTTATTCTTTACAGTTCTCTATATTTTACGTCGTTTTATTTTAAATCGTCTCTATAAGCGTTTAAAGCAGTCTGAACATTGGTATGTTACTCAAAAAATTGCTAGTTGGTTAAATAATCTTATTTTATTTATTGCTTTTATGTTTATCTTTGGAAGAAACCTAACCGGACTGTCCACAACGCTTGGATTAGCTGGCGCTGGCGTTACTTACGCCTTACGGGAAGTGATTGTTAGTATTGCCGGTTGGGTAGCGATTTTATTTGGCGATTTTTTTGAAACTGGAGATCGTGTCTTACTTGGTGGGATAACTGGAGATGTCGTTGATATTGGGGTTTTACGAACCACCTTGATGGAAGTTGGCGAATGGGTGGGTGGAGATCAATACACGGGCCGAATTGTTCGCGTTTCAAACAGTTATATTTTTAGTTCGCCGGTTTACAATTACGCTGCCGATTTTAAATTTCTTTGGGATGAGATTATGGTTCCTCTAAGATTTAACAGTAATATGAACTTAGCTAAAACAATTCTATTAGAAGTTGGTCACAAACATACTACAGAATATCGCACCGAAGCACAAAATGCTTGGCTTAATATGAAACGACGTTACAAATTAGAAAATGCTTCTTTAGATAATCAAGTTTTTCTTACTTTTAATGATAACTGGGTAGAAATAAACTTGCGTTATGTCGTTGATTACCGCCAACGACGTGGTGTAAAAGACAAACTTTTTTCAGATATTCTTCAACGCTTTAAAGAAGAAAGCGAGTCAATTGAACTTGCTTCTGAAACGATTGAAATTATTACTAACAAAGAAAGCTAGTCAAATTTCACCATTAACTGGGATTAATGGTGTTTTTCGTTATAGTCCTATTTCTTGACAGACTGTGTGTTAGCCATTATAATTATTTCTAATTAGAGATATTTTTTTTAGAAGTATTCAAGGCAACTAAAAAGGAGCGATATATATGAAAAAAACTGCAGGAATTCACCATATTACAGCCATTGTTGGCCATCCTCAAAAAAATGTCGATTTTTATGCTGGCATACTAGGTTTGCGTCTCATTAAAAAAACCGTTAATTTCGATGATCCAAGTACTTATCATTTATACTTTGGTAATGAGGGCGGAGAACCAGGTACTATTATTACTTTTTTCCCGTGGCCTGACGCTTCACAAGGGAAAATTGGTGGGGGTCAAGTTGGTGTGACAACTTATGCAATTCCAGTTGGTGCTCTCTCTTACTGGGAAGAAAGGTTATCAAAATTTTCTATTGTTTTTGAAAAAACAACACGTTTTGGCGAAACCTACCTCCAGTTTGAGGACTACCATGGTTTACAACTGGAATTAGTGGAACGAGCAAGTGGTCAGCTTAATAATTGGACCTTTGGAGAGGTAACAACTGATGTCGCAATAAAAGGATTCGGGGGCTCTATTCTTTATTCCACTAATCCAGAATCTACAATGAAAACATTACAGGAAACCATGGGCTTAGAAAAAATAGCTGAAGAGAATGATCTCATCCGCCTTAAATCTTATGGCGAAATTGACAATATAATTGACGTTAAAAAGAGTTCTCTTCCATACGGCCGTATGGGGGTTGGAACCGTTCATCATATCGCATGGCGGGCAGAAGATGATCAAGATCATCTAGAATGGCAAGAGTATGTTCAAGGAAAAGGATATGGTGTAACAGAGGTAAAGGATCGCAATTACTTTAATGCCTTTACTTTAGAGAATATGGTGGGATTTTATTTGAAATTGCGACAGATACACCCGGTTTTGCTCATGATGAATCCTATGAAACCATGGGACAAGAATTGAAGCTACCCGCTCAATATGAAGAGAACAGAGATAGATTGCTAGATGAACTTATTCCAATTGAAGTAAAGGAATTAGACTGACTACCACTTTATTTAAAGGAGCTGTAAGGATGGAGAAAACTTTTCGAGAACAAGTGATTGGAACGTGGAAGTTACTTAAGTATACGCGGGAAGATAAAAATGGCGAACGCTACTATCCACTTGGTGAAGATGCGACTGGTTTTTTAATGTACACAGACGATGGCTATATGTCTGCTCAATTAATGGCTCAAGGGCGCTCTGCTTATACGCTTGGCGAATTACATAAAGGTACAACGGAGGAAATGGCTGAGGCCGCTCGTGGTTACCATGCTTACTCGGGTCAATACGAAGTTGATGAAGAGAACCAAACTTTATATCACCATATGGAAGTGAGTATGATTCCTAATCGGTTAGGCCAAGTGCAAGATCGTATCATTGTTATGGATGGAAACACCATTACAATTACATCAAAAGCGACATCTTCCTATATTGTTTGGGAACGCGCCGAAAACCATAGTGAAAATACCTTGTAAACTCGATTTAATACTTTAGACAGAGAGGAAATCCCTCTCTGTTTTTTGTGGCTCAAATCATTTTACATTGTAAATGATTAGGGGTAAGATTATTGTAATAGGAAGCTTTCTTGCTTCCAAAATAAACGAATCGTTTTGAGAAAGGAGAATAAAAATGGATAAGGGCTACAAAAGATTTTTTGGGATGATTTTGACTTCCGCGATTCTAATGTATGGGGTGATGTACCTCAATACTTATCAATTGGACCATGTCTTCTTTAGTGAAATGCGACTGTACATGACTATATTATCTACTGCAGTAATGGCAGTCGTCATGCTTTTATTTATGCTCCATATGCTTAAAAATAAAAAAATGAACATCGGTATTATCGCAGGGAGCGTGTTGGTTTTTGCTGTTTCTTTCTTTTTAATGCGTAACCAAACAACTATTGATGAAGTGGACTACATGCAAGCCATGATTCCTCACCATTCAATTGCTATTTTGACAAGTGAACGTGCTGATATTGAAGATCCTCGTGTTAGAAAATTAGCCGATGATATTATTGAAGCACAAAAAAAAGAAATTGATGAAATGAAAGAACTAATAGAAGAACTGAAATAACATTAGATAAAAGGAGCTACCTAGAAATGAGAAAGAATAAAGCAGTTGTAGGAATGCTAACTATGTCCGCAACCCTCTTATTAGCAGCTTGCTCTACCGAAACCACAGATAACCCTGAATTAATAGAATCAGCGAGTACTTCGATGGGAATGGACAGTATGACAAGTGAGAGTATGAGTGGTATGGAAGATATGGTGCATGATGATTCTGGTGAAATCCCAACCGGATTAAAAGAAGCAGAAAATCCTACTTATAAGGTTGGTGATAAGGTAACGCTTATGACCGATCATATGGCAGGTATGGATGGCGCAGAAGCTACTATCGTAGGAGCTTTTGATACAATTGCTTATGAAGTTTCTTATAACCCAACAAATGGTGACGAAAGAGTAGAAAATCACAAATGGGTGATTCAAGAAGAACTAACCAATACAGATATGGATCCTTTAGAACCTGGAAAAGAAGCCGTTATAAACGCAAAACATATGCCTGATATGGAAGGTGCAACTGCTATTATAGACTCTGCAGAAGAAACTACTGTCTATATGGTGGATTATGAACCAACCACTGGCGAAGAAAAAGTTAAAAATCATAAATGGTTAACTGAATCAGAATTATCAACACTAGAATAGAGACTTTTGTAGAATAAAAAAAGATAGTTACCGATAACTTTTTAATTATCGGCAACTATCTTTTTTATTTTTTCTTAAAAACAGCTTCAAAATTTATATTTTCTTCAGGCGTAATAGTCAATTCATTTACATCTTCTTTATGATCCTCCCAATGAGAAAATTCATAACCGTCTTTTGCAACGGCTTCAATGGTAATGGGAATCCCTTTGAAATAAATACCTGACCACCTATCACTTCTAGCATTTCCCGGAAGATCCGATTGAATAGCAAGTGTATTAACACGTACATACCCAGCCTCAGTTTCATTATTAACCGTCACAGTAACGGTGTCGTCAATATCAAACTCTTCCATCATATAGTTCCGGATATATTCGGGCCGTTCTTTTGCAAATAAATATTTGCGATTAATATTTTCTTCCCACTTCTCTTTGGATTCAATCGCTCCCCATCTATCAATTTGATAGGAAATCTCTTGGTCAATTCCATTTTTTAATGCCTCAATTTGCTTATCAGCAACGCTCTCACTTAGGTAACTATTGACCAAATCATTAAAACGATTGATAAACTGATTTTTAAACGTGTCATTTTGCATGAGCTGTCTAAATAAAAAGTTTGGCCAAATACGTTCCCCTAGACGACCATCTTTTTCTCCCATTACCCATTTAATAGAGTTTGTTTCATGATTAATTGGCTCTTCATTGTACCCAAAAGACGCATTAGTTCGGAAATAAAAACCGAAATCTGTATCATTCATCATCCAACGCCAACGGCCGTCGTGCCCATAAGGCGCTTCTGGACGATAAAAATCGATTGTTTTTCGCCAATACCGAATATTATTTTGAGGCCAATCGAGATTGCCAAAATAAATCTCTGAAGCAAAATAATCAATAAAATTTTCAAAATCCATCAGTGTTTCGACATAGTCTAAATGTTCTTTTTCTTTAATATCGTGTTCCTCAATGTATTTCAGCATATTTTTGTAGTGATAAACATCTTTATTACTACCCTCATATAGCTCAGCATTATTTTCTAGTACTACTAAATCATCTGGCGCAATACCATAATGACTTTCAAAATAATACTCATCGTATCGTTCACGAATGTTTTGAATCCCATAATATTCGCCATTCACAAAAATAACAGCCGGTTGATAGGCTTGCGTGGCAACTGTACCCAGAGGTTTCACAAGTGATTGCATCAGCGCATCATTAAACATCGTTTGCGACCAATCGTTTCCTGAATTCCTTAGGATCAATCGCTTAAAGCTATCAATAGTTTGTGGGCTATTTTTTTGTTTTAAATCTCCAAAAAAGGGATAGTTGAAATATTCTTCTTCATCATATTCAGAACCTGCGTACAGTCGTAATGACTTCTGTGCGTATGCTCTCGTTGCTCCCCCATTTATCCGAACACCACCATTTTGAGAAAGGGCCAATGCTCCATTTGGTTCAAAAAATTCTATGTGGAGTGGTCTCTCCCAATCGCTGCCACGATTATAGGCATTTTCATCGGTATAAATACCCGTTTCTTCATCAAATAAATGAACAGGATCGGTAACTAAAGAAAAAATAGGTAAGTCGAATCTCTCTTCAATATTCTCCTCAACAAAATAAGTTTTCGTTACGGTTTCACTCATTGCATTTGTTTCTGATAGGGTTCTGGCTCGTAAAACCGTCGCTATCTGATTAGATTTATTGTCTATAACAATGGGCTCTTTATAAATTTCAGAATTTACGGTGGGCTCTGAACCATCCAAGGTATAATAAACAGGTGCAACATTTGACTTATTTTCAATTTCAATTGCCAAATCTTGATTATAAAATCCAGATTCTTGAGATAAAACGGGCGGGCTCAGAGTATGAAGCATGCGTTCAGGTCTGACATCCCCTTGCAAAGCTCCCTTAGCTAATAATCCTTCAATTAATTCTGAATTTCCTTTTTCAATCCCTGTATCAATCCCATTAAAATTTTGAAGATTGACTAGCGGTTTTAGGAATGAAGCATCTTGAATCAGAATGTTTCTCATGATTAACGTTTCAAGATTGATTAATTCCTTTATTGGTTCTAATGATTCTATTTCTGTATCAGAATGGATATTCAGATACGTCAAACGTGATAAATATCGAATCGGTTCTAAAGAGGTGATTTGATTATCGCGTATATTTAATTTTTTTAATTTATTGAGTGTTTCCAGTGGTTCAAGCGTATCAAATTTATTTTCTCGAATATCAAGTTCGGTTAGTTTTCTTAAAGCTGAAATAGGAGCTAAGTCCTCGATATCATTATCACGTAGACTTAATTTCCGTAGCGAAGCCATCTTGCCCACAAGTGAAATGTCGGCTAGACGAGTGTCATGACCCTCTTGATCTCGTTTAACATTATGACGTAGACTTAAGTCTCTAATATTCAAATAGATAATATCTTGGAAATGAATATCTTCTAAATTCGTTATTTCATTATTTCTTAAGTTTAAGGTCTCTAATTTTGTTAGGTTTTTTAAAGGCGAGACGCTTTCTATAAAATTATCCTCTAAATTTAATTCTCTTAATTGTGTTAAGTATTCAATGCCATCTAGCTTTTCAATTTTATGGTTAGCAGCATCAAGAACTTGTACCGTATCAACATCTTTGGTGTGAAGAGTTCCTTCTTCTTTCTCAATTGTCTCACGCACAGCTGCTTCTAAACCAGGATCTGAAAAGTTAACGACTGTTGTAGAGTCATTAAAGAACAATACTAAAAAAAATAGAGAGAACAAAATTACGAGCAAACTTATTAGATTAAACTTCGTATATTTTTTACGCATTTTTTTCACCTCTATTTCTAAACATTAATATCTCAAGGAACCATCATGGTCCAATATGTTCGCACTCATAACTGCATTTAAAGCACTAATTTCTTTAATTAATGCCATTCCTTCATCGGTTTGTATTTCGTAAATAAGATCTAAACGATTCCGATTAATATTCCTAGATTTTACTTTGTAATAAATTTTATGTTTTTCTAAAAGAGTATTGAGCTCATTTTCATATTCAACACTTTCGCCATTAACAACTAACAATCTTGGCGCTTCTTTTAGATTGACACGGTCCAAAGCAAAGATAGCAATCGTTACGATAATAGCAGTTAAGATTGCTAAACCGTAAATTTCCGTTCCTGTTACAATCCCTGTTGTAATGGCCCAAAAAACAAACGCTAAATCCATTGGATCTTTTAAAGCCGTTCTAAAGCGAACAATCGACAAAGCTCCGACCATTCCCAGTGAAACAACTAAGTTGGCTTGCATTGCTACTACAATAGCCGTTGTCAAAATCGTAATAACGGATAAAGTAATATTAAAACTTTTAGAATAAAAAGAGTCTTTAGAAATTGTCCGATAGACCACATAGATATATAAACTTAGTAATGTGGAAAATATAAGTGCAAAAATCATCCGTCTATAAGACATGCCCGCCGTTCTAGTTAATAAATCAATTGCCTCGCTTACCATTCAAATCCTTCTCCTTCTGTTTTCAGATGACTATAATAAAACTTAGAAAATGTTGTGCGCTCTAATTGTCCGGTTTCTATTAACTGTGCCAGGTATTCCGGCAACATCACATCATACTTTACTTCAAAAACATGTTTATTTTGGGGTAGTAATGGGATTTTAAAGATATTTTTTTCGAGGAAATTATCAAATTCGTAAGAATAGGAAATGTTTCGATCGAAGGTTATTCTTACATTAGAAGTTTTATAAACAAACGCGGTCCGTTCATACTCCACAATCACACTTGGTCTTAGGAAAGCTGTTTGCATGTCTAAATAGAGCATAGCCAGTGCTTTAGGAAAGCTAGGTTGGTACCGTAAGATTCCGGTCATAATCGCTTCGTACTGTTGAAGGCTTAAAGTACAGTTCTCTTTATAGTTTCTATCTTTCAATTTATATTTAATTTCTAAGCGGATATATTCCTTGGGATTATCGTAAACGCGGATTCGATATTTTTTTCTTTCTTCTACACCAACATCATTTTCGCGGTAAGATTTACGTGTATAGGTGTCAAAATACATACTACGAATACGATAAGATGACCCTTCTTGATGCTTGTCATAAGATAAGAGTGATGACAGTTTTTGATCCATTATCTGCAGCGTATCCTCATCTACTAAAAACTTTTGTTCTTTTCTGTACATACAGCTAACCACCCCCTTCGATTTGAAATTTGCCTTATTAATCCTATCATAATAGTAATTTTTTTCATCTTATAAGGTGACTTTACTTATAATAAAAAACGACCCCACCAGATACTATCTCAACGGGTCGTCTTTTATGTTGGCACTTGTAAAAATGTGTCCTATTTTTCCTCTTGCTGATAAATTGCTTTACTCTCTTCATAAGCTTCAATAGCGGCTTTCCGTCTCATTTTGTGATCAACAATCGGTTTGGGATAGTCTTTACCGATTATGACACCAAATTTATCCTGTTCCACAGCAGTTAACTGAGATGGATCGTGTATTTTTTTATTTTCGATTCCGCGTAACTCGGGAACATACTTTTTGATAAAAAGACCTTCTTTGTCGAATCTTTCTGATTGGGTTGTGGGGTTAAAAATTCTAAAATAAGGGACGCCATCTGTTCCCGTTGAAGCTGCCCACTGCCAACCGCCAATATTACTAGCAGCGTCATAATCAATAAGCTGTTCCTGAAAATAGCGTTCCCCCCATCGCCAATCGATTAATAAATCTTTTGTCAAGAATGAGGCGGTAATCATCCGCAGTCGATTATGCATCCACCCTAATTCTTTTAATTGACGCATTGCCGCATCAACTATAGGAAACCCAGTTTTCCCTTCTTTCCAACTGTTAAAAGCTTGTTCGTTATTTTCCCAGTTCACAAAGCGAAAAGTAGGGTTGACGGGTTCTTTCTTTTGGTTGGGATGGGTTACATAAACCATATTATAGAAATCACGCCAAGCTAATTCTTTTATAAAGGTGTCTTTGCCTTTTGAAGGGGGTGCTTGATTAACACGTTCAAAAATTGTTCGAATCGAAATTTCTCCCGTACGGATGTGGTGCGATAAATGACTTGTCGCATCTTCCAGTGGAAAATCTCTTGCTTCTTCATATTTAAATAGTTTATTTTCAATAAAACTATTTAGAGTTTGCTTGGCTGCTGCACTACCTACTGGATGATTAGTAATCGAGATATTTTTATGTAAATGATCCTCGAACTTTTTATTGTCTTCTAAAAACAAAGCAGGATTCATTAACTTTTCTCTATCAAAAGCAACCTGTACAACACTTGGTTTTGGTCTCTCAATCCATTTCAAATAGTAAGGCGTAAAAACCTTATAATGAGTTTGTGAATTGGTTTTTATCTCTTGAGCAGAATGTAAATAATGGTCATGGTAAGCATGAGCCTTCACACCCAATTCCTTTAATAGTTTGCCTGCTACACGATCGCGTTCCAAGCCATACCCTTGCTCATCTCGGTTGACGTATAAATCGGTCCAATCAGGTATTTCTTTTTTTAATTTTACAAAGCAAGACTCTAAACTTCCATAAACTAATTGAAGTGTGGCACCTTGCTTTTGTAACTCTTTTTGAAACACTTCAACACTTTTGAAAAAAGCAGCTTCGTTTTTAGAGGCAGGATTTAAAAATTGTTCTGGATTAACATGAAACAATAAAATTAAATTTTTAGACTCTTCAAAAGCGTGCTTAAGGGCAGTATTATCTTCTATTCGTAAATCTCTTCTAAACCACATAACAGCTACCAAATCATCTCTCCTAATCTTTATAAGTAATCGCATGCGTTTCCATGATTATACGGTTGTTTTAATATGAAAGATAGTGTTGATTAGCTCATATGGTTTAAAAAGGACTCTACTTGATACTTTTATTAAAAAGAGTCAAGTAGTGGCATTTTTTTATTGTTTTAGTTTACTTGATGGCAAAATTATGTTGAGTGCTAAGGCTACTAAACATGAAATAACGATACTGGATCCTCCAAATAAGGACGCGACTGAATCTGGTAAAGCTGCCATAGCTTCTGGTACTTGCGTTAACCCTAGTCCGAAAGATAGAGAAAGTCCAACAATTAATTTAGAGCGATCCGTTAAAGGCTCAGATGTTAAAATACCAATTCCTGTCAAAGTTATTTGTGAAAAAATAATAATCGAGGCACCCCCAATAACAGACTGCGGTAAGGTTGCCATAATCGCTCCAAATTTTGGAATGAGACCTGCAATAATTAAAAAGATTGCTCCTACTGCAACGATAAAGCGACTCATCATTTTAGTAAAAGTAATCATACCAATATTTTGGCTAAAGGAGGTGTTTGGTAAAGAATTGAATAAGGCTGCTAAAGAAGAAGTCATCCCATTTGCTAAAATAGCTCCCGACAATTCCCGGTCACTTGGTTCTCTATTTGCCCCACCCATCGTCATAGCCGTAACATCCCCTACTGTTTCAACAGCTGTTACGACAAACATAATGAGCATAGGTGCAATTGCTCCCCATTTAAAAACAAGCGGAAAATAAAACGGCCTTGGGAGTGAAAACCAAGTTGCTTCCCTAACTGAATCAAACGCTACCATTCCAAGTGGCACTGCAACGGCATATCCAATGATAATAGCTATTAAAATAGAAGAGGTTTTAGCCATTCCTCTACCAAATTGATTTAAGAGAAGAACGATGGTCATCACAAAGAGTGCTATAAGCCAGTTTTTGGCTGATCCAAAATCTTCCGCGCCATTTCCTCCAGCCATAGCTGTAATGCCCGTTGGGAGCAGAGATAAACCAATTGTTAATACAACCGTCCCCGTTACTACCTTTGGGAAGAATCGTCTTAAGGGTTTAATAAAGAAACTTAAAAAAGAAGAAAATAAGCCCCCAACAAAAGCTGCACCCAATAAGCCAGAGATACCATAGGTACTTGCTATAGAAATATTAGTCGGCAAAAAACCAAAACTACTTCCCATTACAATTGGAAGTTTAGCTCCTACTTTCCAAATCGGATAACATTGGATGAATGTTGCGACCCCAGACATTACCATGGCGCTCTGTACTAAAACAGTTAAATCATCCCCTGTTATCCCCACTACCTTTGCTACAATAATGGGCACAGCAATATTGCCCAAAAACATGGCAAAGACATGTTGAAGCCCTAATGGAACGGCTTCTTTTAGTGGCGGAACACCGTCTACATCGTACTTACTTGTATTAGTTGGTTGTTTATAAAAGAAAGCCATTCGGTCAACCCCTTACTTTAATTGATCTAAAACATGTTGAACTGCATAATCGGGTCCTCTTTGCTTAGAGATATTACTCCAATATAAAAGTTCCTCATTAGATTGTTTCTTTATCGTTTCCAAAGCCTTCACTAAATTGCTTTCTTCAAAAGTATTGGGATCTAATATTTGCGCAAGGTTTTTTCTTTCTGCATCATAAGCAATATTAAATTGATCACTTGAAAAAGGTAAAATAACCATTGGCTTAGCGTAAAACATGGCCTCTGTAAAGGTATTACAACCACCATGGAAAATAACAGTGTCAACATAAGGCATTAATGCTTTTTGAGGAATGAAACTTTCAATCATAACCGAGTCAGATTGATATTTTTTTAGTTTTTCAGCGTTACTTCCTGCAGAAACAATCAGCAAAGTATCAGGATTGTATTTCTGACATGCTACAATTAGTTTTTTTAAAATATCAACTCGGTTAGACAAAAAGGTTCCCAAGGTAATCAAGATTTTTTCCTGCGTACCACTGACTTTTTCCAACCAATCGTTTGATAATGTTTCTTCCTCAAAACAATGACCCATAAAAATTTTGTTGGGGGGATCATCGGTTGTAGAGACAGAATCAAAGTTAAAATAATTATAAATGACTGCATGTGGAGATACTAAATTAAAAGCATTATCAATCGGTTTTCTACTCGAACTACTTTCTTCAATTAACTCGTTAAAAATAGAAGTAAACTCAGTTTGTGTATTTCTTGAAACCTCTTTTAATTTTTCTAACTTAGCGGTGTCAACTGGAATGGCGCTTGGCCATTTTTTTGGTATGCCATAATAATCACCTGGTGCGGGAATGGTATTTGGGTGTGGTGGACAAAAAGTCACAAAGGGTAAATCCAAAGAATAAAGTCCCAAGGTCACACCATAGGATAAAATATCCACCACATATAAATCGACATCCACAGTTTCACCTATTTTTTTTATTTTTTCAATTAACTCTTCTGGTTTATGCAGCATATCTTTTTTCCGATGTTGCGACTGGGTAATCAGCGTTTCAACAGCACCTTTTTTGGTTGATTCAAAAAATTCCTCTAAACGGGCTCTTTCTGAATCTGGCTGATCGGTTTCTTCTGCTTTTCCAACATTTTTATTTTTGCTAATGTCAATTTCATAGAACTGGATGCCTTCTTTTTCTACTTGGCCTTTAAATTCCTTGCTACAGCCTAGAGTTACTTCCTTTCCAGCTCTCTTAAATCCCATCGCGAGACTCAAGAGCGGTGTGAAGTGAGAATAAAATGGTGGGCTAATTAAAAAAATATGGTTAACGGTCATTTGCTTCGCTCCCTTTTAAAGATGTATAGAGTGATAAAAATTCTTTAGAAATAACTTTCATTGAGAAATAATCACGAACTGTTTTCTGGCCTGCTGCTTGTATCTTCTTAAAAGCTATTTCTTGATTCTTAATTCCTTGAATAATCATTTCTGTTTCTTTGGCAATTGTTTGCCAATTTCTAGTGTCAATTAAAAACCCATTTTCGTCGCTATGTAAGTAACTTTTTACGCCACCTTTTTTTGGTCCTAGTACTAAGAACCCTTGCGATAAGGCTTCTAGAATGGCAATCCCAAATTCTTCTTTTTTACTTGAACAAAGATAAATTTGAGGAAGCTCTGTCTGTTTTTCAATCATATTCTTTTCAATGATTCGAACCTTGTCGTTGGATAAGGCCCCAATATGGCAGAAATTCGCTCTCAAATGTTCATTTTCGCTGAGATAATTTTCAAAGGTATTCATCATCGTCTTTTCATCACTACTTGGATTTTCTAGGTCTCCCCCAATCACCACTAAATTATAGTCATCTGAAATTGATGAATTACCCCAGGCTTTCAAAAGTTGGTCTTGGGCTTTGATTTTTTCTAGTCTTCCAACATTTAAAATAATCGGTTTTTCAAAAAGATTAGGCGGCAAATTCAATGTTTCAGCTTCTTTAGAAAGACTGGTTTCATCTGTCTCTATTCCTTCGCTAATCATTTTTACTGTATCTATTTTGTTACCTACTAATAACTGAGGAAAGTAAAGTTCTAAGTCTTTTTGGACGGTTTGGTTACCAATACCCACAATTCGATCACTTTGATCAATTAATTCGTCTCCAACTACTATTTTATTTAATTTTTCAATAAACTCATTCAAGGGAAAGACTTCTAAGCTACCATCTTCCAGAGTCATATTTCGATGCGGATCTGGCGTTAGGGTCATAACTAATTTTTTTTCTAATTTCTTACTTAATAGAGCAATTGCCTTAGAAGCATTATCCAAATAGCGCACATGAAAAACATCTGGTTTAATTCCTAATTTATTTAAATAACGCTCTATTGTTCTTTTGATGAGTCTTTCTTTTTTTAAAAAAGCATTTCTATCTTTTTTATCGATATACATTGGAATTCTTAAAAATAAATGATGCGGTGAATAATAATTTAGAAGGGATTGATTAGCTGCCCATCGATTTGTAATCGTTAAAGTTACTACGGTAACATCATCTCTTAACTTGGAAAGTTCATTACCAAGTGTTTTTAGGAAGACAGCAATCCCCCCATTATTCCCCTTTCCACTATTTTCAAAATCACCATAAAACATAGACTGAACAACCGTTAAGGCTTGTTGTTTAAGGGATGACTTTTCGTACAGGATTTCCATATAGTCATTAAATAATTTCTTATTGGTTTGAAATTCAGGAATCGTTGTAAAATCAATTTGGTCAAGAATGGTTACGGAGTGAAGCGCAACGAGTAGGTCGATAAGTTGAATTTTAATATTAAGAGGATAACCTTCTTTTAACCACTGATAAATGGAGCTTTCAAAACCGGTTATTTTAAATTGGTAGAGATAGTCTATCAGTAAGGAAAAAAGATCGAAATTGTGCGCTTTTTTGTTGAGTAACTGTATTAAAATTTTATCACTCATAACGTTTGCATTGCTTTCAATACAACTATCAATTAAAAGATAAATACTTGAATCAAGTGTTTTATCATCTACGATAAAATCAATTATTTTTTTCTGGAACTCTTCATTAAAAAACATTTGTTGGTTCTTCATATATAAGTTGGCTATATACCGATCTGAGACCGCATTCTTTCCTAAATAAAAAAACAAAGCAATCATTTCATTCATATCAAGACGTGACTTTTCGTTCAAGTTTAAAAGAGTCGTTAATAGATTTAGAAGATCTTTTTCATTTTCGTCATTCGTATTGGATACTTGCTTGTACTCTTTTAAAAAAGAAAGTGGAAACTGATTAAGGTTTTTGTTATTAACAGTTTGTTTTCTCAATTCAATAAATTTATTCATACAATACCACCTCTCTGGAAGCTTTAAATATACTAATAAAAAATAAAATAAGCCACTCATAACCTACCCACTCGCGTTTCAGCTTAGATATATAGGTGTCGTTATGAATGGCTATTATTCATACTGTTAGTCCTAGAATACTCCGTCACCTAGGCTGGTTGCATGACCCCAGCAAAAGCAATCCACGCTAATACGGATTTAGCTACTAAACTTAAAATAATATAGCCTCTCTCTCCGTACAAGTAATTTTCCCATTTTCCTACTCTTTTATATTGAAGAACCATATTAATAGGAAATAAGTTAAAGAATAAGAAGTAAGATCCTGCTAAGGCATAGACAAACCAAGGAACGTCCGCTGGGTTGGTATTACCAAATGCATAAAGAATAATCACAATCCAAGGTGCTATTCCCGCAATTGTTCCAAATATAAAGGGCTTCCAATTTACTTTTTCTTTTCCGATGTTAATTTCTTCCATATCCAATCCAAACAAATTCATCGCCGCATTGACTATAAATATTAAAATCAATGAACCAATATCATAAACCCCAAACAGTAAAGCAATCAACACAATCATCAAAGAAGAACTTAGTGCATATTCATACCATCTAAAGCGATTAATACCTCTTTTTAAATCGCGGTTATAGATGGCATTTCCCCAGGGTGTCACAATAATAAAATGTGCAAAAGCTGAGATAAAAAGGAATAGCGATACCATAATCCCAAATGGCAAGTTAAACTGTTCCTTCATATCTGTTACTAAACGCATTTGTTCAGGATCAAAAGTTAGAAAATAAGAACGAATTGGAATTTCAAAAGAGGCAATTTTATCAATGAATAGAGCAAATCCTAACATTAAGAGACCTTGGATTAAATGTAAGACACCCATGACGCCATTGAATTTGCGAAGTGACTGGAACGTTATTTCTTTTGACATATGAAGCCCCCCTTTGTGTTTATTAAATCATTTAAATTTATTTATAATCCTATTCTAACATACTTTTTGCTTATACTTTAGTTGCTGTGATTTTATGTATATTTCCTTAGAAAAGTACTTGTTTTTTTTGACAAATAAAAGAAAAGGAGTAGAATAGATGTATACATATGAACACCTATTCAAGTGTATATGATAAATATTCTAGAGAAAAGGTGACTACTATGAGTCAAGTAAAAGATGAACATCATGCTCATCATCATGAGCACGACCATGGAAAAAGACCGATTATTTTATATTTTGTCGGCTTAGGTTTAGCCATGGTTGCGTTAGTAATCAGTGGAGAAAATCGTTTTTTAGCAAATAGTTTGTTTGCTATCGCATCCATAAGTGCTGGCTACCATGTGATTATCCTTGAAGGTATTGGTGAAACCATTGAAAATTCTAAAACAAATCATGCCTTCACACCTAACTCCCACATCCTAATGGGACTAGCCGCGCTCGGAGCTTCCATCATTGGAAACTTCTGGGAAGGAACCTTACTTATTCTTATTTTTTCTGGTGCTCACTTCCTTGAGGAATACGCTGAAGGCAGAAGTCAAAGAGAGATTACAAAGTTACTTGAATTAAATCCTACTACGGCTCGACTAATCATGCCAGACGGTAACACTCAAATTGTGGATGTTAGCTCTTTAAACATCGGTGACCAGCTACAAGTACTAAACGGGGATCAAGTCCCAACTGATGGGGTTATTTTAACTGGCTCTACCTCCATTGACGAATCTTCAATCAATGGCGAAAGTATTCCAAAAGAAAAGAAAGCTGGCGACAGTGTATTTGGAAGTACTATCAACGGGACTGGAAGTTTTACCATGCAAGTTACCAAAGAAAAAAATGATACAGTTTTTTCGAAAATATTGGAGTTAGTTGGCCAAAACCAAGAAAACCAAACGAAAGCTTCTAGCATCATCCAAAAATTCGAACCCAAATATGTTACTTTTGTCTTAATCGCAATTGTTTTATTGATATTACTTGCACCTTCCCTATTCAATTGGACCTGGTCGCAAAGTTTTTATAGAGGCCTCGTTATCCTCGTTGCCGCTTCGCCATGCGCTCTAGCCGCAGCGACTGTGTCAGTTACGCTATCTACAACATCAAATCTTGCTAAACGTGGCGTTCTCTCCAAAGGTAGCGCCTATTTATCACAATTAGCCAATATAAAAGCAATCGCTTTTGATAAAACAGGGACACTGACAAAAGGAAAACCTGAAGTCACTAACTATTATTTGGACGAGACACGCGACCAAAATAATTTGATTGATATCATTGTTGCACTTGAGAAGGAATCAAATCATCCTTTAGCTAATGCGATCTTGAATAAGTTTGAGCCTACTACTGCACTAACAATCGCTGTTGAAAACCAAATTGGTGTGGGGTTACTGGGTAGCTATCAAAGTAAAGAATACCGGATTGGAAAACCTGATTCTTTCGAACATATTTCGAATCACTACAAGCAACTAGAAAAGGAATGGGCTGAAGAAGGTAAAACAGTTGTTTACCTGTCTGAAGATGATCACGTCATTGGAATCATTGCTTTAATGGACGTTCCTAGTGAGCATGCCAAAGAAACGATCAATTACTTTAAACAGTCAGGCATCCATACAACGCTTATTACAGGCGATTCTGAAATGACCGGCCATGCGGTAGGAAAACAATTGGGAATCGACCAAGTTATTGCCAACGTGATGCCCGAAGATAAGTCAGAACTTATCGCCCAACAAAAGACAGCATACGGGCCAACCGCAATGGTTGGAGATGGCGTCAATGACGCACCCGCCCTAGTAAATGCTGATATTGGTATTGCGATGGGAGACGGTACAGACGTAGCAGTAGATGTATCCGATCTTGTTTTAATGAAAAATGATTTATCCAAATTAGTAAAAGCCCATACCATTGCTTTAAAAATGAATCGGGTTATTTGGGAAAATATCATTTTTTCAATGGCTGTTGTCGCTTTCTTAGTAGTTGTTAGCTTTTTAGGCTTAACCAATATGGCAATCAGCGTCATTATCCATGAAGGTAGTACATTGGTCGTTATCCTTAATGGACTGAGATTATTGAGAGCAAAATAATGAGGTATATTTAAAATAAACCCAAGCAAAAGAGTTCTTTGAACTTTTTTGCTTGGGTTTTTGTGTGTAGTAAATTATTTTTCTTTATTGTTAAGGTTGTATTTTTTATATTGGGAATAATTTAATATGCACGTAATAATAGACTCTCGTATAGATTTATATCTTACATTTTTAACACTTTTGATGATAAGTTACGACCATCAATTACCCTGGGAGATAAATCATAATCAATACTCTTGAGTTATGAACATAAAAAGACCTAAATAAAGTTTCGGTCTAAAAAGAACGTCTACTATATTAATTTGTAGATTCAATATCTATCAAAATTAAAGTTTCAAATGAATATTTCTCAAACTGTGGATTGTCTGCTTTTTGAGCGTATAAAAAATCCCTCTAAAGTAGTTTTAGCTTTTACGGAGTCTACTTTAGGGGAATATATCAAATACGAGTTGGTCTCTATTTTTACACATTGATTATTTTAAATCACCAATGTTGATTAGCTCGCATCCCTCTCACCCTGTGATGATTGAATGAATTAATGTTGGTTTTGTGGATTTGTCACTGATTATAATTGAGTTATATAGGATTTCTTTGGTTTCTTCAATATCTTTTGTATCTGAATAAATCGTCAGTAAGCTTTCACCCTCTTTGACAGCATCACCGATTTTCTTGTTAAGAATGATACCAACAGCCATATTAATCTCTTGGTCTTTCGTTTCGCGACCAGCACCCAGTTTCATAGAAGCAACTCCGATTTGATCAGCCGTCATTTCTGAAACGAAACCTGACTCTTTAGCAGGAAGTTGGATTTCAAATTTTGCTTGTGGTAATTTATCAGGATTGTCCACAATACTCTCATCCCCACCTTGGATTACAATAAACTCTTTGAGTTTATCAAGTGCTTTGCCAGACTGAATAGCTTGTTCAAGCATTTGTCGTGCTTCATCTAAATCATTTGCTTGTTGACCAAGAACCACCATCTGTGAGCCTAAAGTTAAAACAAGTTCCGTTAAATCTTCTGGACCTTCACCACGGAGAACATTAATTGCTTCTTTGATTTCTAAAGCATTACCAATTGCTCGTCCGAGAGGTTGAGACATGTCTGAAACAACTGCCATGGTTTGACGATTCACTTGTGAACCAATATCCACCATTGTTTTAGCGAGTTCAGTTGCCTGTTCGTTATCTTTCATAAAAGCACCTGATCCGACTTTAACATCGAGAACAATTGCGTCACTACCAGCAGCAATTTTTTTCGACATAATTGAGCTTGCAATCAACGGAATTGAGTTAACCGTTGCTGTAACATCACGAAGCGCATAGATTTTCTTATCCGCTGGTGTCAAGTTACCTGACTGTCCAATAACCGCAATTTTATGTTCGTTTACATTATTGATAAACTCCTCATTAGTAAATTCAATATGGAATCCGGGAATCGCTTCAAGTTTATCTAGCGTTCCACCGGTATGTCCAAGTCCTCGTCCTGACATTTTTGCGACTGGTACACCAACTGATGCTACTAGTGGTGCAAGGATAATGGTAGTAGTGTCTCCAACACCTCCAGTTGAGTGCTTATCTACTTTTACACCGTTGATTTCACTTAAATCTACCTGGTCTCCCGACTCAACCATCGCCGTTGTTAGTGTCGAAGCTTCCACTTGATTCATACCTTGGAAGTAGATTGCCATAAGAAGCGCCGACATTTGGTAATCTTCTATAGTATTTTCTGTATAACCTTTTATTATCCAACGAATCTCTTGTTCTGTTAATGTTTTACCATTACGTTTTTTTTCTATTAAATCGACCATTCTCATAGGTCACACCATCCTTATCCACTTTTTGGTTTTTGTAAAACCATGTTTTAATTTCATTTAACTGGTAAATTTAACCGCTATTTATTTCTTAATCTCTAGAATACAAGAGCAATTGTTGAAGCTGTGAGACAGCTGACAAGTGTTGACCCTAGAAGTAATTTTAATCCAAAAGAAGCTACAACATCACCTTGCTTTTTGTTAATCGTTGAGACTGCTCCTGTGATAATTCCAATTGAAGAAAAATTCGCAAAAGAGATTAAGAAAGTTGACATAATTGCTAGCGTGCGTTCATTAGAAAAATCCAAATTATTAAGCTCAAGCATGGCTACGAATTCATTAGTTACTATTTTTGTAGCGATTACTGAACCTCCTTGAACAGCCTCTGCCCAAGGAACGCCCATTAAAAAGGCAATTGGCGAGAAGATATATCCTGCGATTTCTTGGAAGGAGATACCGATCAATCCATTGAAAATACCATTAATTAAGAAGATGAGCGCTGTAAATCCAATTAATTGAGCTGCAACTCCGACTGCAGTGTCAAACCCATCTTTGATGTACTCAGCAACTACACCAAAAAATGATTTTTGACTTAAATCTTTGACAATTAGCTGATCATCCTCTTCCTTTAATTCATATGGATAGATAATTGACTCTATAACAAATACCCCGAATAAATTTAGAGGGATTGCAGCGAGAACATATTTTGGATCCAAGTAGAGCATGTATGCTCCGACAATCCCCATCGATACACTCGACATGGCCGGAGCACACATTGCATACAAGCGATTCGGCGGGAGATCATCCATAAAATCTTTAATTGATAGAAATATTTCAGTTTGACCAAGTACCATAGCTGCTACTCCAACATAAGATTCTAACTTACCAAGCCCTGATATCTTACTCAAACCAAGACCTACCCATTTAATAATGAATGGTAAGATCTTTAAATAATTTAAAATACCAAGTAGTGCTGATATAAAAACAATTGGCATCAATGAAGTCACGAAGAAAATGCTATTGTTGTCGACTAAATCTCCAAATACAAATCGAGTTCCTTCATGAGCATAGCTTAAAAGAATTTCAAAGATTGAAGCCAGACCACTCAATAACGAGAGGCCAATATTTGATCTTAATAAGATAAATCCAAGAGTAATTTGAATTGCTAGCATCACAACTATTGGTCGCAGACGGATTTTATTGCGATCTTTGCTAACTAGGAATGCAACGAGTAGGAAAAAGACGATACCTACTAGTGGAATGATTCTGTCCATTTAGATCCTTCTTTCTAATAGTAATTAGTTAGTTTGAACATATTTCAACACTGCGGCTTGTACCGAGACGGGTTGCTCCATTTTTAATCATTTCTCGAGCTTCTTCAGCGTCGTGGATACCTCCTGAAGCTTTTACGCCCATTTCCTTTCCGACTGCTTCGCGCATTAGTTTTACATCTTCTGGTGTTGCTCCATCTGTAGAGAAACCCGTTGATGTCTTAACGTAATCTGCTCCAGCTTTTTTTGATAATTGACAAGCCATTTTTTTCTCATCATCTGTAAGTAAACACGTTTCAATGATAACTTTAACAAGTGCGTCTCCTGAAGCTTCAACAACAGCTTTGATATCTTCAAAAACAACATCAGTGTTGCCTGTTTTTAGTTGATCAATGTTGATGACCATATCAACTTCATCTGCCCCGTTTTCGACAGCATTTTTTGTTTCAAAAGCTTTTACTTGAGAAGTTGTTGCACCGAGAGGGAAACCAATGACTGTACAAACCTTAACATCTTGAGAACCAATTTTCTCCCGCGCATGTTTTACCCATTCGGGGTTGATACAAACTGAATAGAATTGGTTTTCTATTGCCTCATCAATCAATGCATTGATATCCCATTCAGTAGAGCCTGCCTTAAGTAATGTGTGGTCAATATAGCGATTTAATTTATCCATGTTATCTCTCCTCATCTATTTCTGTTGTTAATTTACCATATCAAGATTATTTTGTAAACGCTTTTGTAATTAATTTCTTTTTTTTTGTAATTAATTACAAAGATTTATTCTTTAATTTTCATTGAAATTTGAATTTACTTTAGGACTAGCTTTCTCAATCAAATTATAGATAGCATTTGTCTTAAACAATGATTAACTATAGTTATTCAGAAAAATAAAATACTCCTCAGACCTTTATTTAAGACTGAGAAGTATTTTATAGATATTATTAACTATTCAACATTTATAGTTTAGAAGTTTATTCTTTATTTAATTCGAGCAAACGTTGCGCTGTATACTGATCAACAACTATTTCATTGCAAAACTTTGCTTTAATAGCCGTTTCAATTGCTTTTAACTTGTGTGCCCCACCAGCGATAAGAATCGATCGTTCTTTATCATATAATTCATTGAGCTGTATTCCTATTGTTCGATTGTTTAACTTCTCGTTAGCCACTTCTCCATTTTCGTCAAAAAAACGAGAACAAATATCACCGACAGCAGTTTTCTTTAATTGATTGATCTCGTCATTAGTCATGTAATTGAGTTGAAAAAGGAGAGCTTCATCTCGAACTGTCCCCACAGTAAAAATAGCTATGTTCGCTTTCTTACCTAGTTCGATGACCTCTTTAGTATGTTTTTCACTTGTAACCGCATCTTTGACCATTTCATTTTCAAAAATAACTGGAAGATTTAATAGAATAGGCTCCGTCTGATATGCATTCGAAAAACCTATCATCGTTTCAAATGAATAGGTCTTTCGAAGCGATTGACTCACCCCACCCTTTAACTGCACGACACGAACACTCTTAAACTCATCGCGTTTTAAATTCTTCGCCACGTGATACATCGTCGTTCCCCAACTGATACCAAGTATATCGTTATCTTTCACAGTCTCAGCCAAAAGCTCAGCTGCTCCTTCACCGAGTCCGCTAAGAATCGAGCTATATTGTTGATCTAGAGCATTTATAACAGTTACAGAGTTTAAATCAAATAGTTCTTTTAATTTTTCTTCTAGTTGTACTGTTTCACTGAACCGATCATTGACAGTAATTGTCACAATGTTTTTTTCAATTGCTTCATCAAGCTTACGTGAAACAGTCGCCCGTGATATATTTAATTTTTCAGAAATTTTTTTCTGACTCATATTCTTTTCATAGTAAAGTTTTGCGATTTCAATAATGGATTGAACGTCTTCCATCTTTTTCATTATACTCACTCTTCCAACTGATTTTTAAACCTAGTGTAAGCGATATCTTAAAAAAAAGGAACTCTTTATTTAAAATATTCGTTTTTTAATACTCGCCAGTAAAATTGTTGTTGTGATAATTCCATCTTCCAATTATAACACATGGAATTGGATAGAATCGTGTATTCTGAACCCTAATAAGCAGGGTTCTTTTTTTATAGATGAATTGTAATTACTTAAAAATTATAATATTTGTTAATAAAAAAATTATCATTCTCTTTTACATATACTTAAAATATAAAAAACTATATGGATAGGCTACACTTGGTTGGACAATCCAGATTTCTGAAATTCAGCTAATTTTTATATTCATTTATCCAAACTATTGATTTTATTATTTCTGCAATAGTTGTTACAGTAGCGAGATAAAAAATAACATAATTAATCGATATAACAGGTCTCATCCAAAATACCAAACATATTATTGTAAGAATAAGGACATTCACATAAAAAGAATGAGCCGTTTTTCTAGATTTATATTCTACTAGAATTTCTCGTTCATCTTTTTCAAAAGATGCAGCACTAAATTTTTTTTGTGATTTGTATTTTTATAAAGATGGAAAGAATATATAAAAGATACCGCTATAAAAAGCATGATATAGCCAAATGATAAGTTTAAATCCTTTCTATGCATTTGATTTAAGTTAATCAAATGAAAATTATGTTTCACTAATAAAGCAACTGATGTTGTTAGCCATATATAGACTACCTTAAAAGTAGTTTCGCGAATATTATTTATCATTCTTTTTCCTCCTGTTTATAAAAAATAGTTTCTACAGAAACGTTAAACGTTTCTGATAGATTCATTGCTAATTCTAAAGATGGAACATAGCTGCCTTTTTCTAAGGATATTATAGTCTGACGTGTAACCTGTACTTTTTTGGCTAATTCACTTTGAGTTAAGTTATATTTTGCACGATACATTTTTATATTATTCTCTATTGCCATCATCCATCCTCCTTCATGTACCATTATTGTATAGAAAACTAAACAAATTGTAAAGTTGACCTTACAATTATAGGCATTACTTTAATTTAGTTACTCAAAAAAACTAATAAATCTTCCTATTAGATAATTTTTTAGTTTCTAAACAAGATTCAGACATAAAAATCCAAGCGTTAAATTTCGGCCTAACCTTAAAGGAAGATCACATATTAAATAAAATACTACACGCCTTTATTCCCCCTATTATTTCCTTACTTATTTTTCTTTTATTTTTTTATCACTTTTATACTCGTCAGCTTTACTAGTAACTTTCTTGGATTAACGAACGTGGCTATGATTTCAATATTCACGAACCTAGTATGCTAGTGATTATTCTTAAAAGGCCACACATACTGACAGAAAAATAGTAAGCCACAGTATAACCTTACACAAAAAGCAACCAAAGATATAAATACCTTTGGTTGCTTTTAATTTAAGCTTTATTTAACGCTTCTCCTAGCACTCTAATACCATTGTGAACGTGCCCTTCGTTTTGAATGGGTTCAATATCTTTCCCGTAAGTATAAACATTTCCTTTAACTTCTAGACTTTTTACTTCTGCACCATCTAGGATACTAATACCTATTGCCGATAGTTGTTTAATTTCCCCTTTGACTAGCGATTCTCCAGTACCACCATACGTTATAATATCTGTATGGACCATAACATTTCCGACGGGTTGACTTATTTGAATACCGATTGTGCCGTCTCCTTTTGTTTCAATAACGTTGATGTCTAATTGTTCAATCGTTCCATCATAATTATTAATACCTCTGGCACCTGTCCCTTTGGTTTTAATTGGAGCTTGTATATCCAGTTTTTCAATATTTCCAAAGTTTACAAAGCCAATTGCACTCGTCCCTTCAGATAGAACTTCGCCGCGAACGACCCATTCTTTAACGCTTCCCCAATTATCTAAACCATATCATTGAATCCGTAAGTTTTTGTGACTCCTTTGTTTTCAACACGGTCAACGTAAGTATTCGTTACGGTAAAGACTCCTCCAGAGATACGATCAAATGTCCCTTCGGTTAGTAGACCATTCGTATAAATATTATTTGTCATTATTAAATGAGAGTATATATTGGCATCTTCTGTTCCTGATACGAAAACACCACTACCATTGACAGGATTCCCTTCTTGACCAATTGAAATATCTTTTATTTCTGTGTCAAATCGAATACCTGGCGTTTGATTCCATAGGGTCAGTGCCCCTTGTATAACGGTTACGCCATACCCTTGAGGTCCCTCTTTTTTATGAGTAACATCCGCTTCTACGATATTGATATTTTCAATATTTACTTCAATATCATTTTTTGCATTTTTGCTAATGAGAGTTATAGCTCCATGGCTGATAATATTTTTTAAAGTAAATATACCTTCTATATCAGTTGGATTAAAAAAAATCGCATCCTTATCTTTATTGGTCGTTAAGGTTATATCTTCAATTGAATTGTTCTTCGTTAATCCAATCAATTGATTTTCTCCTGATATTCGAATCGAACTATTTTTTCCTTTTAAGGTCACACCCGGCTGTAATATCAAAGGCTCTACCAGAGAAATGTTTTCGGAAATGATTATTTCATTTTGATCTCGGTTATTTTCTTTCAGTGCTTTGAAATCTTTTACCTCAACCATTTGATTGCACTCCTCGTAAATTTATTCAACAAAACTTTTTTAATTCCAAATTAAATACCCGCTATCTTCCTAAACCAATCTCTTCTTGATCACTTTTATTTGAAAAAAAGCCATACCTGAAAACCCTAATAATAAATGAAAGATAATTAACTTTGGAAAAAATAGTGGAATCATAATATAAAAAATGATAGAAATAAAAAAGATAAACATACTCACTATTAGATCTGATTTTAAGAACACGGCAGCATTATTTAACACTAATTTATAATCGCCATCATATAAGGCACCGATAGGAAAGATAACAAATGTAATCAGTAAGAAATTGGAGAATATAAATGACATAAAGAAGGTTAAAAACCTTACTTTGAATAGAATCGTAAAATGAGTTAAAACTACTATAGTAAACAAGGAAAGAGAAAGTATGAGAAAAATCCTTGATCCTCTATAAAATGTATTTTTAAAGTTACGGATAAACTCGTGAACGACTCCTGTAAATTCATCTGTCGATAACGTTTGCGCAGTGGCATATAAAGAACTCAAAGAAGCTCCCAAAGTTATGATAGGTATAGAGGACACAATAAATATTAAATTAAGAACCATCATATTGTAAACGAGCATTAAGCTCCTATAAATGGGACCTCTATACCTATGTAAATCTCTCATAACTTTGCCTTCTCCTTTTTAGTGCGCACTCACTTAAACTATTTTAATCTTTTAATTTATTAATATTTTCTTGAATATTCTCATTGAAAACCTCAACAATATTATCCCAGCCTTGATTTTCTCTAAAGGTTTTAAAGTCAGAAATGATTGTATCAAATTCTTCTTCACTATCTGAACGTACGCCACTTATAATGGCAGTTGTAAATTCATCGTTAATCGAAACCAGACTTCGCGCTTCTTGGGTACCATATTCGGGGTCAATCCCGTCTACTTCAAACTTAGGAACAAGCTTCCCTTTACCCCATTCTTGGAAACGCAGTACAGCTGGCGCCCAACCAATATCATCTGGATCTATATAATCTTGTGCATTCCCATTATCATGGCCAAAGAAAGGAATTTCACTGATTCGCGTTTCTTCTTTGAATGCAGCTATATCGCTATCTTTCCAATCTTGATATTCTTCTGTCAGGTGGTAATAACCATCCTCACCTTCGTAGTAAGATTCACCTTCAGTTCCAAAATTAACTGCAATTTGTCCATCTTCACTAATCATATAGGTGAAAAATTGAATAGATTTGATTGGATCGGTGTTATCTTTTGAAATATAAGTAGTTGTGTAACCAGATAATCCACCTTGTGACATGGCAGGGCCATCATATTTATCACTTTGAAACGCATCGACTGGTGAGTAGGCTGCTTCCGGTTTGCTATCCATCAAACCTTGGAAGGAAGGTTGATAAGCATGGGTTCCTGCTACTAGCATAGCAGCATATTCACCATTTTTAATCTTATCTAACACTGTATCATAGTCATCTGCAAAAGTATCATCACTAATGTACCCTTTACTATGTACTTCTCTCAATACATTGATCCACGTTAGGTATTCCTCATCCATATTACGATCATAGTATTCATTATTTTCATCTACCCATGGCACACCAATGAAATCTTGCAAGGTACCACCTAAAGCTCCTAAATGGTCCTTCATTTCACCGAAACCAAGCGGCGTTAACTCTGGGAATTTTTCATGAATTTGATCCATAGCATCCTTAAACCCTTCTGGGGTTGTAAAATCTAAATTAGGTAATGCGGCTAATACATCATCTCTCACAACAAAAGCATTATGAGACGGTATAGCACCACTCTTTAAATCTTCTTCGGTATTTGAGAAGCTAGCATACCCATATGTATTCCCATCCTCAAGTTTATACCAATTTAAGGTGTCGTCAGAAGTGACTTCATAGAAATAAGGATCATATTTGTCCGCTAATACATTTAAAGGTAAGGCCCATTCAGCAGCCTTTTGAGATATATTTGATTTTCCACCATCGTAGAGTGACACAATGTCAGGCATTTGCCCGCTCGCAACATAGGTATTTAATGCTTGCTCGTCCCCAGGTATGATTTCTATCTCTATATTTAAATCCTCGCCAATTTTTTTAGTGACAATGTCTTCTCCCCACGGATTATCGTTAAAGCCATCATTTTCAATAAACCAGGTTAACTTTGTCGTTTCTTCCTTCGTGTCTAATTTCCAAGCTGGTGTATTTTCATCTAATTCATATCGATCTCCTAAATCTGGTAGTTCAGATGCCGCTGTATCTTGTGAATCATTTGATCCGCCACAAGCTGTCATTAGAAGAGCAGATAGAGATAGAATTCCTAAGCTTTTAATTTTATTCATGGTATTTCCTCCTCAATTTTTTTATAAATTTAACCCTTTCTATTCTTTAACTCCTCCCATCATGGCTCCAGATATAAAGTAGCGTTGGAATAAAGGATAGATAATAATAATAGGTAAGGCTGTTACAACAATTGTTGCCAGTTGAACCCCTTTGGTTGTCGTCATCACTGCATCAGGGCTATAGTCTTTAATATTTTGTGATTCGACAAGAATCTGATAAAGCTTCATCTGCAAAGGATATAAGGCTTTATTAGAAATATATAATTTAGCTGAGAAGAAATCGTTCCATTGATAGACCGCGTGCCACATTGCAATCGTAGCTAATGCTGGTTTTGTCAACGGTATATAGATTTTAGTGAAAATTTGCCAATGACTCGCACCATCTAACATAGCTGATTCTTCAAAGGATTCTGGTATGTCTCTAAAGAAATTCATTAGTATAATCGCAGCATAATAGGTAAACATTGTAGGGATAATGTATACCCAAAATGAATCGAGCAAGCCTAAACTCTTAATTAAAAGATAGGTTGGAACAAGTCCACCGGAAAAGAACATGGTTCCAATTCCAATCGCTGTATAAACTTTTCTTCCTTTTAGGTATTTTTTACTAAGTGGATATGCGAAAAAAGCGGTAAAAAAAACATGGGCGAATATCCCAACAACTGTTTTTAAAATCGATATAAAGAAAGCTTGTAAAATACTATCATCCCTAAAAACCGTTCGGTAATTATTTAACGTTAGTTCCTGCGGGAAAAATATATAATCACCTTTAGACAGAGCCTGACTTGAGGCAAAAGATGATATAAAAACGTTCCAAATTGGTATGGCAATAATAATTGTAAATAATATTAATAAAGACACATTGACCACCGAAAAAATGAAATTATCATCAACCCTTACTTTTTTTCTCATACTAACCCTCCTTATAATACAGACTCGTTATCATTTAACCTTTTCGTAATATAATTCCCGATAAAAAGTAACAACAACGATACGATTGATGTTCCTAAACCGACTGCAGTAGCATAGGAGAAATCACCTTGAACGACCCCCATCTTATAAACGTAAGAGTTTATAACTTCTGCTTTAGAGCGGTTTTGAGAATTTATCAAAACTAATGTTTGGTCTAAGTTCGACCCTAAGAGTCCACTAATTGTTAAGATAAAATTCAAACTTATGATTCGACTGATACCTGGCAAGGTTATGTGCCATATTTGCCTGATTTTAGTTGCCCCATCAATTCGAGCTGCCTCATATAGTGTCGGGTCTATTCTCGCCATTGAAGCCAAATATAAAATTGTTCCCCATCCAGAACTTTTCCATATGTCTGACAAAACGGCTATCATCCAGTACTTATCAGGATCTAAAAGCCAGTTAGGGCTTTTATAACTGATATTCAAAACCGATAAGATTTGATTAAGTAAACCATTGGTGGATAACCAGCTAATTAACATGCCGCCTAATATAATCCAAGATAGAAAATGTGGTAGATAAGTAATGGTCTGTACCGTTTTTTTCAATCTGGAGTTGGAAACTTCATAAATCATTACGGCGAGAATGATTGGTATAACAAATCCAATAGCTAATTTTAAAAAACTGATCCCCAGTGTGTTTTTGACAGAAGTCCAAAAGATTGGGTCATTTAAGATAATTCTAAAGTTATCCAAACCTACCCACTCAGCTGATGAAAATGAATCCAGCGCTGTGTATCGTTTAAAGGCAATCAACAAACCATAAATAGGCACATATGAAAAAACAAACATAAATATAATTCCTGGGATAATCATCATTTGGAGGGTTGCTTGTGATTTAAACTCCTTTATATGTTTTTTAATTTTACCCATTTTATTCCTCCCTACTGCCCTTTTTAGCCTATCATCTATAAAACAGGTTAAATACGGCCTTTTTTGTATCCGCTTACATTTATGCGATTCAAATATCCAACCATAAAATCCCCCCATATACGATTCGTAATTAGAAATAACTTGTACAAAAAACTTGGTGGTTCTTACTGCTTATATTGATTTTAATTATATACTCTCAATTTGTCAATTTAAGCGATAAAAACAGATATGGATCGTTACTGAACCCCACTTGTTAGTGTAAAAATTGAAAAAAACTTGGTTTCCTGTATGATATGAAAAAAGGAGTGACATATGAATATTAATAATTTAGGTCTACTTAATATACTTGGACTAATTGTTAATGAAGGGAGTGCAAATGCTGATTTTGCCATAGCTAAATATATTTTAAGTAATATTGATCGTTTACAAGCTATTACCGTCAACGAACTGATTGATAGTTCCTTCGTCTCGCGGTCTTCCATTAGAAGGTTTTGTAGAAAATTAGGTTATGGAAACTTTAGTGAATTACAAAGTTCTTTAACTGCCATCATTTTTCCTTCTAATATTCATTTGAGGGAATTCACCTCTATAAAAAAAAATCGAAACAACCTAACGAGTGGTTTAACTGAAATGATTGCCGATATTAACACAGCAGTCACTGATGAAACAATAGCTGATTTAGTAAAATCACTTCAGATTCATGAGGACATTGTTTTCCTAAGTTCAAACAACACCAGTAGTAATTTAATTAAATTTCAACAGGAACTTTTTTATGTAAAAAAAATAATTCGCTTAATAACTGCAAACTTCGATTTAAATAGTACCCAAAAAAATTCAAATGCAAACACGTTGATAGTTGTGGTTTCAATTTCTGGTGTTTTCTCATCTGCAGTAGAAGAAACGGTAAAAGCAATGAAAGGAAATAAAATCCTTATAACGGCAAATAGGAATGAATACTTGAGTCGTTCTTATGATCAAGTTGTCTATATGAGTAACAACGATATTGAAGAAGACGAGATTGGCCTTTTAGGAAAGTATGGCATCACTTATTTATTTGATTTAATTTCACAATCGTATATTTTTGAATATCATTGATAGAGCGAATGAGAGAGTAAATGGTTCAAATTATGAACCACTAACGATGCTTTAATAGCTTAAACTGTTATTAAGATGCTCGATTAGTTAATTATAAAAAATTAGAAAGTATAGGTGATTCAAATGAACGTCAAATTTAAAAAAAACAAATTACCCCTAGCTGATAACTCGGGGGTACCAATTCCTTTGACAGACGCGACCATTAATAAAAGATATCACAACTTATTAACGACCATGCAAGAAAAAGATATTTCTTCCTTAATTATTTATGGCGATAAAGAACATGGTGGAAGTTTTGAGTATCTAGTGGGTTTTGTCCCAAGATTTGAAGAGGGACTTTTAATCGTAAACGCCGATGGTTCCAACTATTTAATATTAGGAAATGAAAACTATAATAAAGTTAAATATTCAAGAATTAAAGCAACAGGTATTAAGTGTTCATTGTTTTCATTACCAAACCAACCAATGGGAGACGCAGGAGAACTAGATAACATTCTTTCTTCCATTCAAATCGATCAGTCAAAAAAAGTGGGTATGGTTGGTTGGAAATTAATACCAAATATGCTGAATCAGTACGATTTACCAGAATTTATTGTAAATGCAGTAAAAAATAACGTTCATAACGAAAAGTTAACTAATGCAACCTCATTGTTAATAAGTCCCGAATACGGCGTTCGAATAGAAAATAACGCTAATGAAATTGCACATTACGAATACGGAGCATCTTTGGCGTCCGATGCCGTACTAGATGCGATGAATAGTTTAGAAGTTGGCATTAGTGAGTTAGAAGCCGGAGAAAAACTAACGAAGCACGGTCAATACAATAACGTTGTCACCATTGCTTCATTTGGAGAAAGATTTGCTAATGCTAATCTATACCCAACTGAAAAAACTTTGAGTGTAGGAAATAAAGTGGCTTTAACCGCTTCTTACCGAGGTGGGTTATCAAGTCGAACAGGATACGCTGTAACCTCCCTAACAGAATTAGAAGAAATTGACCCGGGTTATTTCCAAGAAGTTGTCGTCCCTTACTATCAAGCTTACATTTACTGGTTAAGTAACATTCAAATAGGAATGGATGCAGGTAAATTTTATGATGATTTTAATGACTACTATCCACAAGAAAAATACGGTTGGGAACTATGTCCCGGTCATTTAACTGCGGATGATGAATGGTTGAGTTCACCCTTTTACAAAGGATCCACAGCTACCGTTAAAAACGGCATGATATTCCAAGTAGATTTTATTCCTTCTCAATCTCCTCACCATGGTGTTTCGGCTGAATCAACAATTGCATTGGCAGATCAGACGCTACGGGAAGAAATAAAAACGAATTATCCAGATTTATGGACTCGAATTTTGAATCGTCGTGAATTTCTAGAACAAGAATTAAATATTCATTTATCAGATGAAGTCCTACCGCTTGCAAGTACTTTAGGTTACTACAGACCCTTTATGTTAAACAAGGAAATTGCCCTGTATCTCTAATTGGCTAATTATTTTGCTTCATCAAATATACAGCTGTTAATTATTGTTAAAGAGCTAGCTTTTTCATTACAATTTTGCTATAGTTAGGATTATCATTTCTCTTTACATAGCAAGAGCTAAAGCTATGTCTTGTTCGCCAGTATGTTTTAAACTCCCTGTAAAGAAAGTCGATGGCAGCTGAAAATCGATCACAGTTTATAAACAGAATTACACGTTCAAGCTCACATTTACATATAAACTCATAAGGAAAACAAGTGATTGTTTTTAAATTAAGGTGGTACCACGGAGAAATTCGTCCTTAGCTATTTATAGCTAAGGGCGTTTTTTTTATATAAAAGGAGGTAGTCAAATGATGAATTGTGGGGGGATTATTCGTTATCGTCGCTCTTTTGACTCGTAGAAATTAAACCAGCAAAAGGAGAGATAAAAATGAATAAAAAAAATAAACCAAGTATTGTAGAAGCAAGTATTGTATTAGGAATCGTTATTATGAGTATAGCTTTTGGGGTGATTGGATTAAAAGTTTCACCAAATATCGCGATTTTATTTTCAATTGCACTAGTCATGGTTTACGCAGGCATCAAGAAAATATCGTTTGATCAGTTGCATGAAGGAATCGTCAATGGCATTAAACCAGGTATTATTCCTATTTTTATCTTTATTTTAGTAGGAGCCCTCATAGCAGTCTGGATTCAAGCCGGTATTATTCCAACCCTGATGGTAAAAGGGTTTCAAGTGATTAGTATCAAATGGTTTGTTCCTTCCGTCTTTATCGTCTGCGCCATTGTAGGGAGTGCAGTAGGGAGTGCCTTCACTGTCATGTCGACTATTGGGATTGCTTTTTTTGGAATTGGTACGACACTCGGAATTCACCCCCCTCTTATTGTTGGTGCAATTGCATCGGGTGCTATCTTTGGAGACAAAATGTCGCCCTTATCTGAATCGACAAACTTGGCTGCTGCCATTGCAGAAGTTGATTTATTTAAACATATTAAGCACATGTCTTGGTCTACAATTCCGGCTTTTACTGTTTCTTTGATCCTTTTTTCTATTTTTGGAATAACCAATCAATCTGCACCACTTTTGGAGATTCAAGAAGTGATTCAGGTTTTAGAAAGTAACTACACCATTACGAATTGGGCATTCATTCCCATTTTATTGATGTTCGCCTGTGCTTGGAGAAAAATCCCAGCCATCTTAACGATTCTAATTAACATTGGAGTAGCCATTCTTTTTATCTTTTTCCAAAATCCTTCGGTAAAAATTACCGAAATTGCTTCTTCAATTGAATCTGGCTTTGTTTCGATAACTGGCAACCAACAGATTGATGCCCTACTTTCGCGTGGAGGAATCGAAAGTATGATGCCGACGGTTTCTCTTATCATTCTTACCCTGTCTTTAGGTGGTTTATTAATGGAGACAGAGCTGATTGGCACGGTGATGACTTCTTTGTCTAAAAAAATTCACACGGTATCAGGTGTTGTGATTGCGACTTTGCTTACTTCCATTGGTGTTAATATTTTTATCGGCGAACAATTTCTGTCGGTAATTTTACCAGGAAATGCTTTCAAAGAAATTTACAAAGAAAAAAATCTTGATTTGTCTGTATTAAGTCGTACTTTAGAAGATGGCGGAACCGTCATTAACTACTTAATTCCTTGGGGAATTGCCGGTAGTTTTGTGGCCGGTACATTCGGAGTGCCAACCCTCACCTATTTACCTTTTGTATTTTTCAGTCTACTATCTCCTATTTTTTCTATCTTGAGTGCCTTGACTGGATTCGGTATTAAAATGGCCACTCCAAAAGTAGAAGAAACTTTTGGATAAAAAGCTATTTTGATTTGCACTATTGACAATTTTAGAAAGTCTGTTAGAATTGCTTACGTTAACACATGCGTTTCATGTGACTAGGATCGACTAGGCATGAAAAGATCTTTCAAGGGGGAAGTCTCTTCTTTGAAAGTCTTTTCATGCTTTTTTTATTTCTTATTGGCCATAAGAAGTAGCCCCATGGGAATTTCCACTCTATGAAACGACCATTTCTGCAGAAAAGGATAAATAAGATGAAAATAAAAAAAATCTTGAATCAAAATGCTGTTCTAGTGGATGATCAAGGAGAAGAAAAAGTAGCTATTGGTAAAGGAATTGGTTTTGATAAAAAACGTAATGATTTGCTATTTTCTCATGATATAGAACGTTTATTTATTTTGGAACCAGAAGGACAAATGAAATTGCAGACCTTATTGAGTCAAATTGACGAAAAATATTTGTTTGCTGCTGAAAAAATTATAAATCATGCTGAAACGGTCTTGATGGAAAAATTAAACGAACATTTATTAATTGTTTTAACGGATCACATCGCCTTTGCCGCACAAAATATAAAAGATGGGATTTTTTTACGGAATAAACTATTACCAGAAATCGAGGTATTATATCGCGAAGAATTTACCATTGCACAATAGTCCGTTGATTACTTAACAGAGACAATTGGTATTCCTTACACTTATGACCAAGCAGGTTATATTGCCATACACATTCACAGCGCTCGAAGTGGTGAACAAGATAACCATCGTATCATCCGTGAAGTAACGATTGTTTCAGACATTATTCAATTGATTGAAAAAGAATTAGTTATTAATTTACATGCAGAAGAAATGGCTTTAAACTACTCGCGTTTAGTTAACCATTTGCGTTTATTACTCCAACGCTATCACAATCAACAGTATGCGACGTTGGATAATGAAATTATCCAACTAGTTAAACTTAAATACCAAGAAAGCTATCATATTGCAAAAAAAGTGCGTGTGTTACTTATTAAAAATTATCAATTATCCACTACAACAGAAGAATTAGGCTATTTGGCTATTCACATCGAAAGACTTCGATTAGCCAACCACAAACAATAAAAGAAAAGGCAGGAAAAATTATGAAAGCATATATGCAACGAATGGGACGCTCCTTAATGCTCCCAGTAGCAACTTTACCTATTGCAGCCTTATTTATGGGGATCGGTTACTGGATTGACCCAACAGCCTGGGGTGCAAATAACATCCTAGCAGCCTTCTTGATTAAAACAGGAGGAACAATTTTAGATAATTTAGGTATTCTATTTGCAGTTGGTTTAGCAATTGGGATGTCGAAAGACAAAGATGGTTCTTCTGCTTTAGCAGGTTTGGTTGCCTTCTTAACTCCTATTACCCTTGTCAGTTCTAGTTCGGTAGCTTTGTTTACCGGCCAAGAAACTGTTAACGTAGCTTTTGAAGCAATTAATAATAAAAATGTGTTTATTGGGATACTAGCTGGTTTAATCGCAGCTGCCATGTATAACCGCTTTTCTCAAGTAAAATTACCAATGGCTTTAGCTTTTTTCAGCGGGAAAAGATCCGTGCCGATTGTAACCGCCGGCGTAATGGCAGTCGTTTCAGCGCTACTCATTTTTGTATGGCCACCTGTTTATAACGCCTTAGTTTCCTTTGGCGGAATGATTTCAGGTTTGGGTGCAGTAGGTGCTGGCCTTTATGGTTTCTTTAACCGACTACTGATCCCGACAGGTCTACACCACGCATTGAATAACGTCTTTTGGTTCAACTTAGCCGGAATTGATGATATTGGTAAGTTCTGGGCAAGTGAAGGCATTAAAGGGGTTACCGGAATGTATCAAGCTGGTTTCTTCCCAGTTATGATGTTCGGATTGCCTGCAGGTGCTTTCGCTATTTATCGATCTGCTCGTCCTGAAAAGAAAAAAGAAGTGGCATCATTGATGATTGCTGCCGCCTTTGCTTCTTTCTTTACGGGTGTAACAGAACCATTAGAATTCTCCTTTATGTTTGTTGCTTGGCCTTTGTTTGTCGTTCACGCTTTCCTGACAGGGATTTCCTTGTTCATTGCTGCTACCTTCCAATGGACAGCAGGATTTAACTTCAGTGCTGGTTTAGTGGACTTCGTTTTAAGTTTACGAGTTCCTATCGCAAATCAGCCATTAATGCTCCTTGTATTGGGACTCGTTATGGCAGTTGTATACTATTTCACCTTTATGTTTGTAATCAAGAAATTTAATTTAATGACACCAGGACGTGAAGAGTCTTCTCCTGAGGATTTTGAAAATGAAGAAACAATCGCTGCTGGTGATGATAAATTTGCAGTAATGGCAGGACGATTGTATGAAGCTCTTGGCGGTATCGATAACATAACTTCCATCGATAATTGCACGACTCGCTTACGTTTGCAAGTAAAAGATACCAGTTTAGTTGATCAAGATATGATTAAGAAAACCGGCGTTCCTGGTCAAAAATTAATTGATGCGACAAACTATCAGGTCATTGTTGGAACCGAAGTTCAATTCGTAGCGGATGCTTTGGCTCAGCTTCATGGACAACCTGTAAAAACAACAGGTGCATATAACCCATCACAACCTGAAGCGGTAGAAATAGCTAAAAAACAAGAAATTTATTCAGTTGCAAATGGAACGGTCATTCTTATTGAGGAAGTAAATGATGATGTTTTCTCCAATAAAATGATGGGCGATGGTTTTGCTGTTATCCCAACAAATGGGGATATCTTTGCACCAATCGCTGGTAAAGTATTAAGTGTTTTTCCTACTAAACATGCAGTCGGTATCCAAACAGCTTCTAGTATTGAAGTATTGTTGCATATGGGTATTGACACCGTTAGCTTAAACGGTGAACCTTTTACTGTTTATATAGAAGAAGGACAGCAAATCGCACGCGGTCAATTGATTGCTACTGTTGATTTACAAGCTTTAGAAGAAGCCAATCGCTCTAACGACATGATTGTCATTTTCACAAATGGTGACCTCGTTGAAGACCTTGAAATCAACACTGGTGACTCTCTTGCTAACGAAGTCATTGGTTCCGTGGAAAGTAAATAAAATTAAAAAGCAGAAGGATTTCTCAGCACTAGTTGCTGGAAATCCCTCTGCTTTTTTTAAAACCCTTCGTTTTCCTTCATATACGCTACCTCTTCTGAAGTAGAGACACGACTCAACGCTTCATTTCGATGAGGGTATCTCCCGAATTGTGCAATAATTTCACGGTGTCCTATTTCATATTGGAGTGTCTCTTCCATACCTACTTCAGAAAAGAGTTCCATAGCAATATCATGAATAGCCATGGACTCTGAATGCATAAAAGGCATGTATAAAAAGGAACGCTGATTCGTTGGAAGCTTTTGGGCTTCTTTCGTACGAATGGCTTCTTGTGCTAAGATAAGTGCCATTCCGTCGGTAGAAAATGCTTTTGCTTGCCCTCTGTACATATTACGTGAAAATTGATCAAGTACAATAATTTCTGCCAGTCGCCCTTGAATCGTTTCTCTCCACTGCCATAGTTCTCCTGCAGCTGCTTGGCGATGCACTTCAGAAAATCGCTGTTTAATTTCCTCATCAAGGTTTTCATCTTTTATAAAATGTTTCTCAGGATCTACTTCCTTAAACCAAAAGTCTAATACTTCTTGATATTCCATATTTTTACACTCCTTTAAAAAATAATTTTAGTTTAGAAAACCAACCGAATATAGCTCTTACATAAACCGATAATAGCGTTTTGTCACTAGAAAGGCAAATACCGTGAAAAACAAGGTTAGTAGTTCAGCTATGACAACTGCAAGCCAAATACCATCAAGTCCGAATAATAGAGGCAATAAAAAAATCATGATAACCTGGAATACGAGTGTTCTCAAAATGGAGATTAGAGCAGAAACAAACCCATTACTCAAAGCTGTAAAAAATGAAGATGCGAACATATTTATCCCACTGAAGAGAAATGACAGAGAGAATAATTTTAGCGCTCGACTCGTAATAATTAACAGCTCTAAATCATAGCCAACAAATATCCGAGCCAGAGGCGTCGCAAGAAACTCAGCAATCAAAACAAGTACGAGGGATGCAAGACCAATAAGTATCAAACTCTTTTTAAATAGGTTCTTTAACTCTTGACTATTACGGGCTCCATAATTAAAACTAATTAAGGGTGCACTGCCAATAGAATAACCGATAAATATCCCTGAAAATATAAAGGTTACATACATAATCACCCCATAGGCCGCCACACCATCAGCACCAGCAATTTTAATTAGTTGAAAATTATAAAGAACACTAACTAATGACATTGAAAGGTTTGTTAACATCTCCGATGCTCCGTTTGTAGCACTTTTAATGACCGCTTTACCGTTCCATTTAGGTCTAACAAGTCGGAGCGTGCTCGTATTTTTTCTCAGAAAATAGATAAAAGGAATCATTCCTCCAACGATTTCACTCATGGCTGTAGCGGCTGCTGCACCTGTAACGCCCCAGCGAAAGAAATAAATAAATAGGAAATCTAAAAAAACGTTGGTCAAACCTGCGGCAATTGAAATAATTAAGCCCATATGCGGTTTTTCTGCTACAACAAAAAACACTTGAAACGTTGTTTGAAGCATGAAAAAAGGGAGCGAAATAAATAAAATAGTCCCATAAGGAATGGAGTATTGTAAGAGCTCTTCGGTCGCTCCAATCATGATAGCGATTGGTTCTAGAAAAACAATCCCAAAAATCCCAAAAATAATTCCAATACCGATAATTAAATAAACTAACATTGAAAAAATTTGATTTCCTTTTTCAACATTACCTTCCCCAATAATTTTTCCTACCAGAGCGCTCCCACCAGTACTTAACATAAAGCTGATTGATGCAAAAATCATAGCGAAAGGCATGATTAAATTTACAGCTGCAAAAGCTTCTGCGCCGACAACATTGGAGACGAATAGCCCGTCAACGACACCATAAATCGATGTTATAATCATCATAGCGATGGATGGTATCGTGAAACGTAGCAGTTTGCAATAGGTAAAGTGATCTGACAATTGAATATTCATTAAAACGCCTCTTTTTCTTTTACTTCATCCATTAAATATCCATATGCCGGATATTTTCAAGGAACCATTTATTAAAACCTGCTTCGTCAATATCTATGCATACTGTAGTGTTCGCTTCGTTTGAAATGTGCCCGTTAAAATCTACGAGCGTCGCTCCAGTTGTATGCTGACCAGTTAATTCAATATCAACATAGGTATCGACTACTGTGAATAAATCTGGGCGCAGTAAATAAGCAACTGCTGTGCTGTCGAACATCGTCAGCCCTTCTTCAAAGCTACCGCCACGATATTTCTTAAATAAGGAATAGAACATATCGCCTACTTTATTCATTGTTTTTATTTCTTCACTGGCTTCTGGTTTTATTAATGCTTTAAGTCCAATGTTTAATCCTACCATTGTTTTTTTGATAGCTGAATCAAAAACAATTTTTGCTGCTTCAGGATCATAACCAATGTTAAACTCAGCATAAACATTATAATTTCCCCTATCAATCGAACCCCCCATAATAATAATTTCTTCAATTTGATTTTCAATTTGTGGGTAGAGTTTTAGAAGCAAAGCAATATTAGTGAGCGGTCCAATTGCTAATAAAGTAGTTTTTTCTTCGCTTGCAATAATCGCTTGATAGATGGCATTAACGGCATGCTGATCCACTAAGAGCCTTTCGTTCCATTCTTCAAACGCATAGCCTTCAAGTCCCGTTTTCCCATGAATACTGCTTGCATCTTTAGACTGTCTAACCAGTGGCCCCGTAGCGCCTCTAGCAACAGCTACTTCTTTTTTAAAAAAAGATACCAATTTCAAAGCATTTTCTGTCACATAGTTAATCCCAACATTACCAGCTACAGTTGAAATCAATTTCACCTCAATCTCTTCGCTAAAAAGAGCTAACGCAATTGCGATTGCATCATCAATACCAGGATCGGTATCAATGATAATCTTTCGTTTATATAGTTGGATAGTCATGACTTGTTTCTCCTCCTATTTTAAAAAATAAAGATAACTGACCTTCTCTATATTTTACCTATAATCGTTTTCTTTACAACGAATGGTTCCTTGGTTCGCTGCTTTCTTCATAAATACCACACATTTAAATGGTACACTTAGTAATAATAAACTCTGGGAGGAAATAAACATGAAGATTTTAATCGTTGATGATGAAAAGAATATATTAGATATTGTTGACGCTTATTTAGCTGCTCAAAATTTCCAAGTTTTTCGCACAGTTACTGGAAAAGAAGCGTTACAAAAAGCTGAAACCATTCAACCCGATTTAATCGTTTTGGACCTTATGCTTCCCGATTTATCTGGACTTGATGTCTGTAAAAAAATAAGGGAATCTTCACTCGTGCCGATTATCATGCTAACAGCAAAAACTTCTGAAAAAGATGTTTTAACTGGTTTGAACTTAGGCGCAGATGACTATATCCGTAAACCTTTTAGCCCCAAAGAGTTAGTCGCTCGTATTCATACTGTTTTGAGGCGCTTTAAAAGAGAACCCGTAGAGGAAAAATATTCTTTTGAAAATGGCAGTTTAGAAATAATTCCTGCTCGAAAACAAGTATTTAAATTTGGAAAAGAAGTTGACCTAACCCCTACGGAATACGAACTGCTATTCATACTTGCTTCTCATCCTAAACAGCTGTTTTCACGTGAGCAACTCCTAGACGCTATAAAAGGATTTAGCTTTGATGGTGTGGACCGAATTATAGACACCCATATTAAGAATTTACGTCAAAAAATAGAAACAGATACAAGGAATCCTCAATTTATATTAACTGCTTATGGTACAGGTTACCGCTTTGGAGGTGACCAATGAAACGAACCATTAAAACCCAATTACTTATTTCTTTTATTGGCCTATCGGTCATTATCCTAGGGGCATTTAGCTGGATTACTCTGACTCTGATGGAGACTCATTTCGCCGATTATATAGAAGAGCGCTATGATTCTGAACTCGCTCGCTATACAAGTAATTTAGAAAGTTTGTTCAGTAAAGACAAGAGTTGGGAAAATCATTCTCAAGAAATCGGAATAATCGGACAAAACGCGCTTCAAAACTCCATTATTCTGCGCGTATACGATGAGAATGATATGCTGCTCTGGGAACCTTCCCCATATGAAACAAAAAACACGCATATGATGATGGATCATTCCAATCAAATGCAACATATGAGAAGAATGATGCCTTCGGTAGAGAATAACGTCGTACAAACACAAGTTCCCCTCCTTCATGATGGAGAAGAAGTGGGACGAGTAGAAATTCAGTCGATGGGGGCACTCACCTATACCATCCACGATGCTTTGTTTATTTCAGATATGCGTAAGAGTTTAGTTATTGTTGCTCTCATTTCATTACTTATTGCATTTTTCTTTGCTTTATTAGTAGCTAAGAAGGTTAGTTCTCCCATCGTTGCGATTCAAAACTTTACCAAAGAAATTTCTAAAGGACGATATCCCGAGCTTGCTTTGAAACAAACTGGCATCCAAGAAATTGATAGCCTGATGACTTCTGTTAAAGATTTTTCTAATCAATTACAGCGGCAACAAGAAATTAGAAACCGCCTCTCTTCTGATATTGCCCATGAAATCAGAACCCCTTTAACGACTCTAAAAGGCAACATTGAAGCGATGATTGATGGTGTGTGGGAAGTAACTGAGGAACGCCTCTTGCTCTGTCACAATGAAGTTAATCGCATTGCACGTTTAATCGGACAAATCGATCAAATTAACGAGCTTGAAAGTCATGAAACAGTACTTGAAAAAACACGTTTCGATCTGATGGAGTTATTACAGCAAGTCGTGAATGCCTTTCAACCGCTCTTTCGAGAAAAGGATATTCACTATACAATAACAGGAGACGCACTTTATATTGTGGCCGATTGTGATAAAATAAATCAAGTAGCCACCAATCTTTTAGCGAATGCTCTCAAGTTTACACCCCCAGCTGGGAAAATTGAAATCCATACTTATAAAGAAAAGCAGAAAGCTTTTTTTGAAATAAAGGACACCGGGCAAGGAATTCCTCCTGAGGAAGTCAATCAGATTTTTGAAAGGTTTTATATGGCGGAACCTTCTCGCAATAAAAACATAAGCGGCCAAGGAATTGGTTTATCTATTGTTAAAGGGATTATCCAGGCACATCAAGGCCAAATAGCCGTTAAAAGTGAATATGGGAAAGGAACCTCTTTCTTAATTAGTCTCCCTCTAACCCAATGATTGAAATGGTCGTGCACCTTCATATTTTCTACACAAATAACAGGTATCCTTATCATATAAAAAGGAGGCAATCATATGTTTAGTCGATTTTATCAAGGATTTGGTGGGTATGGCATGCATGGTTATGGAATGGGCTTCATGGGAATCTTTTGGATTCTACTTCTTATCCTATTTGTACTAGTTATTTGGAAACTTTTTTCTAATAGTCAAAAAACGAATCCTACTTCCAATAAAGATACTGCTCTAGAATTGTTAAAGAAAGAGTTCGCCAAAGGTAATATTACTGAAGAAGAATTTGAAAGAAAGAAAAGACTTTTAAAATAATAAAAAAGCATCGCTCCCATCTTTCAACTAATGAAAGATGGGAGCGATGCTTTTATTTATTTGACTTCTACTTGACCCATCATCCCGACGTCTTCATGCTCTAAAATATGACAGTGATACATAAAAATGCCTTTTTCAGGAAATTCAAGTTCTAATTGAACCGTTTCACCAGCCTCAATCAAAACCGTATCTTTCCAGCCTTGCTCATTTAAAGGCGGTGTTTTACCGTCGCGCGAGATAATTTTAAATTGCAAGCCATGTACGTGGAAAGGGTGAGCCATTCCTCCCATCATATCAGGTGCATTATAAATTTCCCAAATGGCCGTTTCTCCTTGTGTTTCTTCCATATCAATCCGGTTCATATCGAACTGTTTACCGTCTATCGATACCATATAGCCCATACCTGCTAAGGTCATTTTTTTTACAGGTAGGGAATCGCTGGTTTCACGAACTGGAATAGTGTTTAGTTTTCTTGGTAGTTCTTTTTTTACGTCAGTCGTTCCTTTAACTCCTATATCTAGTACAGTCGTTTCGCCATCCATCAACTGGATTGTTTCACCTTCTGGATAATCTTCTAAGTCTATAATGATTTCAGCTCGTTCGCCTGGAGCTAAAACAAGTGAAGTCATTTCAACAGGTTCTTCTAAAAACCCGCCATCACTCGCAATTTGGTAGAAGCGAGCTTGATTGTTCAATGCCAATTGATAATTACGTGCATTTGATCCATTCACAAGACGTAAACGTACCTTCTCATTTTTAACTTCAACATAAGGATTAAGTGTACCATTTACGAGTAAGGTATTCCCATATACGCCATCCGGATTGTAAGAACGCTCATAATCTAATTGATTGTTTTCGTCTAAGTTGCGATCTTGCAAAATAAGTGGAAAATCATTTACACCATATTCTTTTGGTAAATCCAGTCGATCCGTTTGCTCATCTTCAACATAAATCAAACCAGCTAGGCCGTAATAAACTTGCTCTGCTGTAGTACCAAGTGCATGTGGATGAAACCAGAGTGTTGCGGCCTCTTGGTTGACCTCAAAGTCAATTTGGGCTGTTTGGTTTGGTTCTACTGGTGAATGTGGACCACCATCTACATCTGAAGGAATTTTTAATCCGTGCCAATGAAACGTTGTCTCTTCTGAAAGATTATTTTCCGTTTTAATATGGACGGTTTGTCCTTTTCGCATTTTAAGAATCGGACCTAAATAAGAGCCATTATAGCCCATTGTAGCAGTTTTTCTACCTTCTTTAAGCTGAGTTTCACCTCTTTGTGTTTTCAAAGTATAAGACACTTCATTTTCTCTTTCAAAATCGGGCTCTAATATTTCCGGTAGTTTTAATTTATTGCTTTCACCTTTTATTTCTTCAAACCTCGGTATGTCTGTGTGATGCATGCGACTTCGCCCAGAAAATGAATCAAAATTATTATCATTTCTGCTGGAGCCGTTTCGACCCATATGAGACTCATCACGATGATGTCTCCCAAATTAGATACATTCGGACCAGACATGTGCCCTCTCATGCCACTGTTTGCATATTGACTGTTAAAACGATAACCAGTTGCAAATAGAAGGACAAGGCCAATTAAAACAATGTTTACAATTGCTTTCATTTTTCTTCTCATTACAAGCACTCCTTTTTCTTCATTTCTAACTTAAGTATAGTCGGACATTGTGTAGACTTTATGGAGTTCTCGATTTTTTAATAAAAAAGTAGATAAAAAAGCCTAAACAGACTGTAGTATTCGAATCGGCTCGAAAAACTCATTCGTGTTTAAACTTTTTGGTATGTTATTTGATTATTATTTTCTAAATAATCTCGCAAAGAAACCCTTTTTTTCCGATTCCTTTTTAAAGCTTTCTAACTCTTCCTGGTACTTTTTATCTCTTTCAGCGCTTTTTTTCTCCAAATCTTCAAGAACACTCTTTTGGTCTGAAATCAAAGCTTGGATATCAACTTTAAGTTGTTCATTACTTTCGATGACTTCTTGCATCAGTTCGCCATATTGGCCTAACATATTGTTTTGCAACACAATCGCTTGTTGTAGGACGGTTATATCTGTTGTCTCGTCACCTTTTTCTTCTTGCACAACCGGCGTTGTTTCAGATGATTCCGTTTGGGTTGCTTGGGTTGGATGGTCTAGTTCCTCTATTACTGTAGAAACAGCATTCTCAAGGGTTTCATTAGCCATTTTACTTACTTCTAACATCCGCTTTATTGCCGTTATATCATTGTTACTATAAATACGTGCATTTTGACTATCACGGTGGAAGTAATCTGTTTCAGATACCTTATCGAACAGATTCGCATACTTACGGAGCGTTTGTGTCGCTACTCCAAGTTGTTCTGCTGCATCTTTAGGCGTTATGTACTCTATTACATTTTCAAGCTCTTTCATCTAATAAACCCCTTATCTCTTGTTTTATTAACGTTATCATACCGTTATAGTAGAAATAATTCAACTTTTTCTGAAAACTAATTAAAAAATAACGATTTCCCTTAATTTTCTACCTTCTTCTATATCGTTATGCGCTACATACGCTCTAAAAAAAACTAGAGATGCAAGCATCTCTAGTTGGGGATATTCGATTAGAATGAACCGTGAACCACACGCTCTAGTAAATCGGCAATTTGTTCTTTTGTCGCTTTTGCTAATTCCAAAGCGTAACCTGATACACGAATGGTTGCTTGTGGGTAATTTTCTGGATTACGCAACATTTCTTCTAAACCTTCTTTAGAAAAGACGTTTACATTTAAGTGGTGTCCCCCACCGTTTGCAAAGTAACCATCAAGCAGCATGGTTAAGTTTTCAATTTGAGTGCTTACTTCTTTACCCAAAGCTTTTGGATGAACAGCCCATGTATAAGATGCGCCATCTTTAACATCTTCAAAATCAATCGTTCCCACTGATTTCAATGCTGCAAGTGCACCTTTGTGCGGGCTACTGTAACTTGGGTTTGCTCCTGGTGATAGCGGTGTAAATTCTTCACGATAACCCTTATATTTAGGATCTTGTCCACTAAATAAAGGACCAGTTGCTTTTCCGTAAACAATGTTAGATGTAATGGTTAGAATAGAAGTTGTAATTTCTGAATTACGGTATGTCGGTTGCGCTTTTAGTTTACCAACAAATTTCTTAATTAGCATGTCAGCAATTTCATCTGCTGCTTTTTCATTGTTACCGAAAGTTGGGAATTGTTCCCCTTCAACCACATAATCAATTGGGAAACCTTCTTCGTCGCGTACAACGCGGACTTTAGAGTATTTTACGGCACTCACTGAGTCAGTTGCAAGCCCAATTCCAGCAATACCAGTTGCCATCATTCTATGTAGTTTCGTATCTAATAGACCGAATTGAACTGCTTCATAAGCATATTTATCATGCATATAATGAATAATATTTAATGCTCTTACGTAAGTTTCTGATACCCAATCCATTACGACATCGATTTTTTCCATCAATGTATCATAGTCTAAGTACTCATCAGTGATTGGCTCTAAACCGTCAATTACTTTAGTTCTTGTCTTTTCATCATACCCACCAGTAACAGCGTAAGTTAGGATTTTAGGAAGTGAAGCTCTCGCGCCGAAATATTGGATTGAAGAACCTGTATCCCCAGCTGTCGGACTTACACAGCAAGCGATCGAAACATCATTACTTCCATAGTAATCGCGCATAACATCATCATTTTCATATTGGATTGCACTTGTATCAATACTTACTTTCGCACAGAAATCTTTAAATCCTTTTGGTAATTTTTCACTCCACATGAGAGTCATGTTTGGTTCTGGAGCGTTGCCCATATTATAAAGGGTTTGTAAGAATCTAAATGTATTTTTAGTAATGAGGGAATGCTCATCATCTAACATACCAGCAAAGGTTAAAGTTGCCCATGTTGGATCTCCTGCAAACAATGCTTCATAATCTGGTGTTCTTAATTGACGAACAATACGTGCTTTCATAACCATATGGTCAATTAATTCTTGTGCTTCTTTTTCAGTTAACGTACCTTCTTGAAGATCACGCTCAATATAAATATCTAAAAATTCAGCAATACGTCCTAGACCTTGAGCAGCACCGTTATCTTCTTTAACCATAGCCAAGAAACCTAGGTATACCCATTGGACTGCTTCTTGAGCGGTTTCAGCTGGTCTACTAATATCAAATCCATAAATCTTACCTAACTCAATTAATTTACCTAATGCACGGTATTGTGTCGAGACTTCTTCACGTAAGCGGATGTCATCTTCTGTATAAGATTTTGCTTGTAGTGATTTCCAGTCATTTAATTTTTCTTTCATTAAGTAGTCGACACCGTATAAGGCAATCCGTCTAAAGTCAGGAATGATACGTCCACGACCATAAGCATCCGGTAGTCCAGTTACAATTTTAGCACGTCTCGCCATACGGATATCATCATCATAAGCATCGAATACACCTTGGTTATGTGTTTTTCGGTGTTCTGTATAGAACTCATCTAGTTCCGGATCAATTTCATAGCCGTAAGATTTGAGTGCAGTTTCTGCCATACGAATTCCACCATAAACATTTAATCCGCGTTTTAATGGTTTTTCAGTTTGCAACCCAACAATTTTTTCTAAGTCTTTATCAATGTAACCTGCAGGATGAGAAGTGATTGTACTTACTACAGATGTGTCAGCGTCTAAAACACCACCATTTTCAATCTCTTTTTTCTTAAGTTCAACAATTGTTTCCCATAGCTCAGTTGTTGCTTCAGTAGGTCCTTCTAAGAAATCATCCCCTCCAACATACTCTGTGTAGTTGTGCTTGATAAAGTCTTGAATATCAATACCTTCTTGCCATTTAGAACCTTTAAATCCACGCCATGCTTTTTCCATAAATTATTTCCTCCTAGATGAGTTGGCTTGTTATTATATTCACAATTGACATCATACAGTACTATAAATTGATTATAACACACAAATTTATAGAGGGGAAGAGATATCAGAATGTTTTTGCATAAGGGTTTAACTGTTATAGTTACAGTCAACGTTCTGTTTCTTATGTTATAGTACAGTTTGTTAAAATTTTCTTTTTTAAAAAAAGTGATGGCGCTCGAAAGCTCATCACTTTTTAACATCTTTATTTTTCTATTTAGCAATCTGTATTTCTTTTAGTTGTTGTTCAATGTCGTCTTTAGAAACGCCTGCTTGTAAGAGCGCTGCAGCTATATACGAACCTTCAACAAGGGGAACGTCATAGATGGTAATGGATTTGTCACTCATTTCTTTTGCCATTTCTAAGTTCATCTTAGCACTCCCTAAATCATAGAAAGCTAATAAATTATCAGCTTGGTTCTCATTTATTGCTTCTAAAATAGAATCAAAACTTGTCCCAATCTCAGATTTAGACAGTCCACCTACTACTTTGATACTGACATCACCTGCAACTTCTTGAATGAGTCTGTTGATTCCTTCTGCAATTTCGTAAACATGTGAAATGATAATAATGCCCGTATCTGCCATTATTCTGCCTCCGCTTCTAGCATTGCATGAAATAGTAATCCTGATGAGTATGCGCCTGGATCAATGTGCCCAATGGAGCGCTCACCCACATATGAAGCACGGCCTTTTTTAGCCTTGAGTGGTTTAGTTGATTCCACCGCCTGATCAATCACTGCATCCGTCAGTTGGTTATTTTCTAACGCTTCAACTACTGGTATCCAAACATCAATCATTGTCTTATCGAAAGCTTCAGCTTTTCCACGTTTTTGAATGCTCTCTAACCCGCTTTTAATCACGGCGCTCCAAGGAATATTATCTTCTTTTTGTGCCTTTAACATACCCATAAAAGCAGAGCCGTATAACGGACCAGATGCACCCCCAACTTTACTCAATAGATTGGTTGTTATAAGTTTTAAAAGTTCCTCTAGTGAATCGGGTTTTTGTGTTTCAATTGCTTCGATTACGTGCGTCATTCCTCGTGACATATTGTTTCCATGGTCACTGTCACCAATTGGTGTATCCAATTGGGTGAGATAATCTTTCTCTGCTTGAACTTTTTCATTAAATAATTCCATCCAACGAATTCCTGTTTCTACATTCATATTAGAATAAAGCTCCTTCCGTTCTTACCAACTAATTGTCGTAACTGGTGCTTGTAATGCTTCTATATAAAAGTCGTCTTCTAAATAGAGCATAGTCAGAGATAAGCCTTGCATTTCAAGCGAGGTCATTAAATTACCTATTTTATAATAGTCGATAGTTAAATTTTGTTCTTTCATTAAGGTATAAACATCATTGGTGAATACGTATTGTTCCATTAATGGTGTTCCCCCAAGTCCATTAACCATTATGGCAAAGTTTTTTTCTTCTTTTTCACCAAATTCATCCGTTAATTTTGTCAGCAATTCTTCTGCAAGATCGCGTGAACTTTGAAGTTTTTCTCTGCGATATCCGGGTTCACCGTGAATACCAACTCCGTACTCAATTTCATCATCACCTAGAATAAAGCTAGGTTGTTTACTTCCTGGTGTCGTAACGCCTGTTAGAGCTAATCCAATTGATTTAATATTAGGAACGAGTTTATCTGCCAACTCTTTTATCTCTGCAATGGACTGTCCTTGTTGCGCAGCGTACCCTAATATTTTATGGACAAATAGCGTTCCTGCTACACCTCTTTTGCCTTGCGTGTATAAACTGTCTTCAACAGCTACATCATCATCAACAACAACACTGGCTACTTCTATTCCTTCCATTTCAGCTAATTCTTGAGCCATTTCAAAATTCATAATATCTCCAGAATAATTTTTAATAACTAAGAAAACTCCTGCGCCTTCCTCAGCCACTTTAATTGCTTCTAAAATTTGATCTGGAGTTGGAGAAGTAAATACTTCCCCACAGACGGCTGCAGATAACATTCCTTCACCAACAAATCCGGCATGAGCAGGTTCATGTCCACTCCCACCACCAGAAATAACGGCTACTTTTCCGGTTTTTTCTGCTTTACGCTGAATAACACCCGTTTCTGGAACTCTTTGGATTAATTCAGAATGAGAGACAATCATCCCTTTTAGCATCTCATCGACAATGTTTGTTGGATCATTTACAATTTTTTTCATTAATTTCCATCCTTTGATTGAAATTTTTTATTTCATTGATTTACGTTTTCTATAATCACGTCCAAATGCATCCGCAGCAATAATAGCTTGTGCAACACTATCAGGCGTTACTTCAAATGGCATGGCATGAATGGACTCTTCTGGTATACATGCTTTCGTTGCTACTTTGAGAATGTCCTCATATTTTACTTCTTTAACGTCCAAGTCTTCTAGGGATACTGGTAACCCAACAGATAAACTGAAATCTAATAGTGCTTCAATCTCATCCATCGGTGCATTTTCAAGAACAAGCTGTACAAAGGTTGTAAAAGCTACTTGTTCACCATGGTAATAGTTGTGCGGACCATCTAAAACAGTCAATCCATTATAAATAGCATGCGAAGCTGCTAAACCACCCGATTCAAAACCGAGACCAGATAATAGAGTATTTGCTTCAACAATATCTTCTAAAGCAGGTGACACCACATTATTGTCACAAGCCAGTTTAGCGCTATACCCACTCTCCATGACGGTGTCGTAACAAGCTTTAGCCAGTGTAATCGCAGCAATACTTCCTTTAGCTGGTGCAGTTTCTCCAGTATGGAAGCCATTTGGTAATCCGGCGTTTACATTTGAATTAGAGCGACGTGTCGCACGTGCTTCATAATAAGTAGCAAGTGCATCACCCATACCGGCAACTAAGAAGCGCGACGGTGCTTGCGCAATAACAGTGGTATCCATTAAGACTACGCTTGGATTTTGAATAAAATAGGCATAATCATCAAATTGGTGATCTTCGGTGTAAAGAACTGCAGAATGGCTAGTTGGTGCATCCGTAGCGGCAATTGTTGGGCATACAATCAAATGGTGTCCGTTTGCGACTGTTTTTGATGTATCAATCGCTTTACCACCACCAAGACCAACAATTGTGTCAGTTCCTTTTTCTTTAGCTAGTTTTTTAAGACGCTCCACTTCATTGCGTGTTGCTTCTCCGCCAAAATCTGCTAAATGTAACGTTACCCCAAAACGTTCTGCTGTTTCATCTAATTTATCTTGGACACGTTTGATATCATCTGGATTTCCAATAACTAACGCAGAGTCACCAAACGTTTTTATGTAAAAACCTAAGTTTAATAGTTCATTCTCACCTTGCACATACTTTGTTGGACTAATAAATGCTCTTCTCATTCTTTATTCCTCCTTTTATAAATAAAACGCTTTCTTGAATCTAAACCAAGCTTAATTGGTAAGCGTTATCAATTCAACAGACAAAAGACCATAAATGTCCGCTTCATTTTAATTTTTCTATCCCGTATACTTAAAGGGCGAAAGAGAATGGATAGGAATATATGGTCGAAGGAGCCAAATTACTATGGACCGACAAAATGAAACAAAAGAATTAATCGCCTCTTCTTTTAAATATCTCGTTTGTAACAAGCCGATTGATAAAATATCGATAACAGATATAATGAACCAAGCAAATTTTCGGCGTCAAACTTTTTATGACTATTTTGATGATAAATACGACCTTGTTACTTGGATTTTTTTATACGAAATAACCGAATTAACGCGCTCGAGTTTTCATTGGGAAAATTGGGAACAAGTGCTATTTCTTTTATTAAACTATTTAGAAAAAAACAAAAAATACTATAAAAAATTATTTTTAAATGTAAAATTAGATTCTTTTAAAGACTATTTTACTTACACGCTAAAACAAGGAGTTCAGCATCTCGCAGATGAATATTTTGAACAAAATAACCAAATTATTGAACAAGTAGAAATGACGGAGATAACCATTAATTTTTATGCTTATGGTCTCTCCCAATTACTTCATGAATGGGTTCTAGGTGGGTGTCTCCCGCCTAGTGATGCCTATCATAAATTATTAACCCAAGTTATCCATAATAGTAGTCATTTTTAATGAAAAGATGAGGAGTGTTGGCTTATGGCCGAATATATTTTATCAATCGATCAAGGAACAACGGTAACACGAGCATTTATCATTGATCGCCAAGGAAATTATATTAGTACAGCGTCCCAGAGTTTTGAACAAAAAACCCCCCAAGCAGGATGGATTGAACAAGATCCTAATGCTATTTGGCAATCCGTTCGCGCTGTCATTTTGAAAGTCATTACCCGCTCTGGACTTTCTTACCATCAAATTAAAGCGCTAGGAATCACCAACCAACGAGAAACCACAATTATCTGGGATCGAAAAACAGGGGAACCTATTTATAATGCAATCGTTTGGAGCTCGAATCAATCACTCGCAATCATTAATGAACTAAAAAAAGAAGATTTAGAAAATTATATCCACGAAAACACTGGATTAGTCTTAAGTCCTTATTTTTCTGCTAGCAAAATACGGTGGATTCTTGACTATCATCCTGATTTTCAAAAACGGGCTGAACGTGGTGAATTGGCATTTGGTACCGTTGATAGTTGGTTAATTTGGAAGTTAACCAATGGACAACAACATGCTACAGACCATACAAATGCTTCCCGAACCATGCTATTTAATATTCATACCTTGAAATGGGATGATTACTTGCTTAACACTTTTAATATCCCTAAGGAAATATTGCCAGACGTTTATCCTAGTTCTCATCTATACGCTTTAACAAGCGCAGATCTTTTTAACGGTGCTCGTATTCCCATTGCTGGTGTTGCTGGTAATCAACAAGCGACCTTGTTCGGTCAATTAGCATTTCAATCTGGTCAAGTAAAGAGCACCTATGGTCAAGGAACCTTTATAGTCATGAACACCGGTTTTGAACCAAAGTTTTCCAAACATAAATTACTTACTACGATTGGATATTCCATTGGCGATAACATTACTTATGCGCTTGAGGGATCTGCACTTATCTCTGGGAGTGCCATTGAATGGCTAAAAGACGGGTTAAATTTATTTGAATCAATGGAAGAATCCGAGTCTCTCGCTCTTCGTGCAACCAAGAGCTCTGACGTTTACGTCGTTCCTGCTTTTCGAGGTATCGGAGCCCCTTATTGGGATTCAAATGTACGAGGTGCTGTTCTAGGTATCGATGAAACGACTAGTCGTAGCGAATTGATCCGAGCAACATTAGAATCACTCGCTTACCAAGTAAGTGATGTTATCACGCTAATGGAGTCTGATACTAATATTACCGTTGATATTCTGCATGTTGACGGTGGCGCTGCTCAAAATAACCTTTTAATACAGTATCAAGCCGATATTCTTGGGAAAACAGTCAAACGTGTTGAGCGATTAGAAACGACTGGATTAGGAGCTGCCTATCTTGCAGGTCTAGCAGTTGGCTATTGGACTAATTTGAATGAGTTAACGGCGCTGGTCTCTGAAAATGAACAGTTTGAGCCAAATTTCAGCTCTGAAGAACGTCGCCTCAAGTTACATGGTTGGCATAGTGCAATTAAAGCCATTCGTTATTATGCGGGCCTCATAAATCGTTAACATACTATCACTTCTTATCAATAGAGAAAGTACTTTATATATAATGAAATAAAAGAAATTACTTTCATTAAATGGTACTTCTCTCTTTATTTTTGTCTTTTTTTAAAAATACTTTCTATTTTATTATTTTTGTAGAAATTAGTTTCATCATCGGTTATACTCTGTGTAAGCGCTACAAGAAAAGGAGTTGGTTGTAAGATGAATCCATGTGAACAGCTGAAAGGAAACCTTGTTGTTTCTTGTCAGGCACTGGAAGATGAACCACTACATTCTTCATTTATTATGGGAAGAATGGCACTTGCTGCTAAACAAGGTGGAGCAGCTGGTATTCGTGCAAATTCAGTTGCAGATATTATTGAAATTAAAAAAATGGTCGATTTACCAGTAATTGGTATTATCAAAAGAGATTATGATGGTAGTGACGTTTTTATTACCGCTACTATGAAGGAAATTGATGAGTTGATGGAAGCTAAACCAGAAATTATTGCTTTGGATGCAACCGCTTCCCTTCGACCAACTGGTGAAACGCTTGAAGAGTTTTACTATGCGATCCGTAGGAAGTACCCAGATATTCTATTAATGGCAGACTGCTCTACCTTTGAAGAAATGGTGAAAGCGGATACGCTTGGTTTCGACTTCATTGGAACCACTTTAGTTGGCTATACCAAACAAAGCAAAGAAAATAAAATTGAAGCAGATGACTTTGCCCTTTTACAAAAAGCAGTTAAAACGCTTCAAAATCCGGTTATTGCAGAAGGTAATATCAATACACCAGAAAAAGTAAAACGTGTTTTAGAAATTGGTGTGTACAGTGTGGTGGTTGGTTCCGCTATTACCCGCCCTCAACTTATTACAGAACGATTCGTCGCTGCAACAAAATAAAAAATTATTCTACTAAGGAGGGGATTGTTAGCAACTAATTTAGTTTGTTCGTTATTCAAAAGGTATTTAGAAATTATCAAATATATTAACTCTCATTTTTACTATAACAAGGAGGAATTTTACTAATGAGTACTTCTGGATTTACTACCATTGACTTTGCCATTTTAGTTGTTTATTTGCTTTTAGTTTTGTTTGCTGGCCTTTTCTTTTCTAAGAAAGATATGGAAGGAAAAGAATTTTTCAAAGGGGACGGTTCTATCCCTTGGTACGTTACTTCTGTTTCAATATTTGCCACACTCCTGAGTCCTATTTCATTTTTAACACTCGCAGGTAACTCTTTTGCGGGAAGCTGGATGTTGTGGTTTGCACAACTTGGGATGATTGTAGCGATTCCGATTACTATGAAGTTCTTCTTGCCAATCTATGCTAAATTAGATATTGATACCGCATATGATTACCTAGAGCGTCGCTTCGATTCAAAAGGTCTTCGTGTTATTGGATCTTTGATGTTTATCATTTTCCAATTAGGTAGAATGTCCATTATTATGTATCTTCCATCCGTTGCGCTTGCAACACTTACTGGTATCAGTGTTAACATTTTAATCATCGTTATGGGTGTTATTGCGATTATCTACTCTTATACCGGCGGGATTAAATCCGTATTATGGACAGACTTTATCCAAGGTGTGGTACTTTTAATCGGTGTAACAATTTCTTTATTCTTTTTAGCAAGAGACATCAACGGTGGATTTGGTGAAATTTTCAGTGCATTAGGAGACAATAAGTTTTTAGCTGGAGACGAAGCAATTTTCGACCCTAACATTTTAAAAACATCTGTCTTTATGATGATTGTGGGAGCAGGGTTTAATACCTTATCTTCTTACATCTCTTCACAAGATATTGTTCAACGTTTTACAACAACAACAGATACAAAAAAATTAAATAAAATGATGATTACCAATGGTTTGCTTTCCATTTTTATTGCAACCGCTTTTTACTTAATAGGTACTGGTCTTTATGTTTACTATAAAGTACAAAACCCTAATGACCCTGGTTCTTCCATTGCACAAGACCAAATTTATGCATACTTCATTGCTTATCGCCTTCCAGTAGGTATGACAGGGGTATTACTAGCCGCTATTTACGCCGCTTCTCAATCTACTTTGTCAACCGGATTGAATTCTGTCGCAACTTCGTGGACTTTAGATATTCAAGAAGTTATTACAAAAGATATGGATGATAAAGCAAAAACTGCTTTAGCTCGTGCTATTTCTTTAGGTGTTGGTATCTTCGCTATCGTGATCTCAATTATTATGGCGCATTCTGATATTAAATCTGCTTATGAATTCTTCAACGGCTTTATGGGATTAATCCTTGGTGTTCTAGGTGGAACATTCGCTTTAGGTATCTTTACCAAAAAAGGAAACAAACATGGTGCTTATGCAGCTTTAATCGCTTCGGCACTTGTAATGGTCTTTATTAAATATGGCTTACCTTCCGAAGCTGTTAGCATTTGGTCTTACTCATTAATTTCTATTTCTGTATCGCTACTTGTTGGTTATCCTGTTTCACTATTATCACCAATCAAAACAGAAGCACCAAAATTTACAACCGTTTCAGATATTAAAGAAATTAAAGAAGATCCAACCAATCCAATTAGATAATTAAAAGGAGAATGAAAATGGAATTAATCAGTTTAACTTCTCAAAATTCTAAATATACAACACTTGCCCAACAAAAAGTTATCGATTATTTGAAAGATCATGACTTAGCTTCTATGGAAAAAGGCTCCCATCCCATCGATGGTGATAATTTCTATGTGAACGTTATTGAATACGAAACAACAGATCCAGAAAACCGTATCTGGGAAGCACATAAAGACTATTTAGATATTCATGTTGTTGCAAGTGGAGTTGAACGTATTTACCATAGTTTTATTGAAAATATGACTACCGGTGATTACCATAAAGAAGACGATTACCTTGAAATAGATGGCGTAAAGGAAAATACAATTGATTTGTCACCTAACCAACTCTTAGTTTTTTACCCTGAAGATACTCATAAGACAGGCGTAAAAACCGAGCAACCTGTAACGGTCAAAAAAGGCGTCTTTAAACTAAAACTCTAGTACCCTATACATTTTCGAGAATGGAGACGAAGCCTGGCTTTGTCTCTATTCTTATACATCCACTAAAAGCTTGACAATATGATAGACTAAAAAAATCTATAAACGAGGGAATTACCATGTCGGAGTATAAAATCAGTATTATTCCTTATATTGAATCAATGGTTACGCACTTTACACCTCTAGAAAAAAAAATTGCCCAATATTTTATCGAAAAACCTAAAATGTCTGAAGATTTATCATCTAAAGCCGTTTCAAAACGCCTCTATGTTTCGGAAGCTTCTTTGACGCGCTTTGCTAAAAAATGTGGTTTTTCAGGATACCGCGAGTTTATCTATAAATATGAGCAGGCATTGACAGAGACAAAACCCTTGTCTTCTAATCTAATGGTAAATGTTTTTGAGAGTTACCAAGAATTATTAAATAAAAGTTATTCCATTATTGATCAAAATAAAATATCTCGCATTATCGACTTGTTTTTATCGCAAAAAAGGGTTTATATTTATGGTAAAGGAAGCTCAGGTTTAGTTGCTGAGGAAATGAAATTTCGGTTTATGCGGATTGGACTTGTTTGTGAAGCAATTACAGATAACCATGTCATGCAGATGAATCAAGTTATTCTTGACGAAGATTGTCTGGTCATTGGTATATCCATTAGTGGACAAACATCTGAAGTTTTAACTGGATTAAAAATGGCAAAAAAAAGAGGCGCTAAAACCATTCTATTAACAGCCAATCAAACGGACCAAGAAGCTGTTCATTGTGACGAAGTTCTACTTTTTGCAATAAAGGACAACCTCAGCACTGGGAATATTATTTCTCCGCAATTCCCTATTTTAATTATGGTTGATATTATTTATGCTTTTTTTATGGAAACAAATCGCGAGTATCGACAAGAAATTTGGCAGGACACCTTTAAGGCAATCCAAAGAGAAGAATAAGTAATGTTTCAAGGAAAGGAGCAGGTATAATGAAAATTTTAGCTTTAGATATTGGTGGAACGGCTATCAAGTATGGTGTCTTTGATTCTACAACTACTAAGATTGGAAATGTTTTAGAGAAAGAAACACCTCGGTCAGAAACGACCAACTATATTATGGAGACCGTTATTAAAATTGTTAAAGAAGTAAAAGAAACACATGATATCCAAGGGATTGCTGTTTCTACTGCTGGCGTTGTTGACCCTCAAACTGGACACATTGTCTTTGCAGGTCCAACAATTCCTAACTATACAAATACGGCCATCAAACAAACTATTGAAGAGACCTTTCATATCCCTTGTGAAGTCGAAAATGATGTTAACTGTGCGGCTTTAGGAGAATGGTGGCAAGGAGCAGGACAAGGAAGCGAGTCGCTTGTTTGTGTCACGATTGGTACTGGTGTAGGTGGCGCAGTTATTCTAAACGGCGCGTTATGGCACGGGTCGGCCTTTTCAGCAGGTGAAATTGGCTATCTTCCTATCTCAAATGGCAAAGCATTACAAGACGAAGCTTCTGCTACTGCATTAGTGGCTGCTTACAGTGATTTAAGCGGAATTCCACGTGAAGATTTGAATGGTAAAATAATTTTTGAACATGCGAAAGCTGGAGAAGAAAAAGCAATTAAAGCAATTGATAACATGCTGACCGCTTTAAACCAAGGGCTATTAGCAGTAACCTATCTTATTTCACCGGATACCATTATTATCGGTGGTGGTGTGGCTGTACAAAAAGAATATTTAGAAGAAAAGATTGCTTCAAAGTTGAAAAAGGGATTAGTTTCAACCCGCATGTTGCCAGAAGAAATAAAATGTGCAGAACTTGGTAATTCAGCAGGTATGCTTGGAGCTGTTTATCATTTCCAGCAAAAACAACACTGATATTCTAAAACATTTAATAAAGGAGCCGGACAAAACAGTCTAGCTCCTTTATTCTATCCAACAATCATCTTGAATAAATTCATTATCTGCCTCCATTAACTTTTCGGTACGACTTATATGATTATCTACATTTTCAACTTGAGACCATTTTCCTTGCCAATCTACCTGAATAGAACGGATATCGGCTATATTAATCCAGCAATTGGTCAATTTAATTTTTCCATCTGGTAAATAACCAAGAAACAAACCTCTTACAGTATCTGTTTGTCTCCCCCACTCATCTTTTTGGTTCAGTTGGACGATGAGGGGGTATTTAGTATGATATGCGGTTATGAGAGCTTGATTTATTTCTTCAGGATTCATTTGAGGTAATTGCTTCAGGTCTTTTACAGCTTCCGCTTTATTTTCTTCAATTCCCACTACTAATTCATCCATTGCGTAAGCAGTCATCCATTTCATCATGCCACGATCATGGTAGTCATTGTAATCAGAAAAAATTTTACCGGTTCTTCTCCGCATTTTCCTCACCTTCTTCCAATCCACCCATTCCGCCTGCGTGTCCACCTACAAGCGATGTTCTCGCGATTGCTCGGCCGCCTTCTAGTAAACTATTAGCTCGAACGAGTGCTTTAAATCCATATTTTTTACGTACAAGATCCACAATCTGATCAAGCTTGGTATCTTTTTCATCTTGATTGGGATCTGCAAATAAATCTAACTGGGTTGCACGACTGTAGATAAGATTCCCACTATTGACACTAATTGTACGAATTATCTGATTCGTATATTTTTCTTCGAAAATGGTTAAGAGATGGTGACTAATTTCCTTAGAAGAGTGCGTGGGCGGTACTTTTAGTTGCTGATGACTATTCGTTTTTCCTTTTTCATCGATGTACCCTTTGCTATAACCCAGTCCTAAACTAAGCACTTGTGCTTTTGCACCTGCTTTTCGTAAACGTGTCGCTATTTGATCAGCCATTTCTCGAATGACAATTTCTAATTCCGATCGGTCACTATAGTCACGGTCTAACACCTGACTGTTACCGATTGATTTAGAGCTAGGCTTAATCGTATCTCCTAAAAAACTGCGGTCAATCCCCCAGCTATGTGCCAGAAGTTGAGCCCCTAAAATACCTAGATGTTCCTTTAATTCATAAAAATTAGCTTGTGCTAAGTCTGAAATAGAAAAAATCCCTATATTATTGAGTCTTTTAGCAGTACGCCTACCAATCCCCCAAAAATCAGTCATTTCTGGTATTTTCCAAACGGTTTCAGGAACATCTTGGTAACGCCATTGGGCAATTCGTTGAGGCGTTTTTTTTGCAGCATTATCCAAGGCTAATTTAGCTAAAAGAGGATTATCACCAATGCCAATAACGGTATAAATGCCTGTTTGCTTATAAACATCATCTTGAATCGTACGGGCCATCTCCCACGCAGTATCATGTCCAAATAGACGTAAAGAACCTGTCACATCCAAAAAACTTTCATCAACCGAGTAAACATGGTGGTTGTCTTTGTCCGCATAGGTTTGGTAAATGGCATTAATTTCTTTATTTTTCTGCATATAAAGCTGCATTTGTGGGGGTACAATTACCAAATCTTCCGGATACGGAAAGGGTAAATCGCGCGCACGACTCACATTCGAAATATGGTAGGCCTTTTTTGCTTGAGGGGAAGAAGCTAATATTAAACCACTCCCTCTTTGACTGGTGTCTTGAGAAGGATAAGACATGACGACGAGTTTGGCTTCTAAAGGATCTAACCCCCTCTCCACACATTCCACACTGGCATAAAAAGATTTACAATCAATACAGAGAACATCACGACTTGGTTCTCGGTTATAATCAAAAATCAACTCTGTCTCATACATCTGAATCACCTCATCTCTATTATAAGAACATACGTTCCCTTTTGTAAAGCGAATTCTTATTTTTTACGAAAAAAAAAAACGATTGGAGAAATTTCTCCAATCGCCAACCATCCATTTAGTTAAAAAGTTCGCCTTCCCATTCCCATTGATCGAAATAGGCCATATCTTCTTCATCGATTTTAAAATCAAAAATAGCAGCATTTTCTTTAATACGGTCTTTATGAACCGATTTAGTCAATGGTATGAAGTCCTTTTGTAAGCTATAACGTAATAAAAGTTGCGCTAGAGATTTTTGGTATTTTTCAGTCATTGAAACAACTGCTTCATCATCTAGCATTTGTGACAGGGGTGATAACGGTGACCATGCTTGGATGACCATACCCGCTTCCCGACTCATTGCTACTGTTTCTTTTTGAGCAATGCCTGGATGTAAACGAAGTTGGTTCACCATTGGCTTGATGCGGCAATTTGCCAGTAAATTTTTCAAATGTTTTGTTTTGAAGTTGCTGAGACCAATCGCTTTGATTTTACCAGCCTCATATGCCTCTTCAAGTGCACGCCACGTTTCAATATTGCTCTCTTGCCAGTCTTCCATGTGTCCTTCCACTTCTGGCCAATGAATTAAAAATAGATCCATGTAGTCGGTTCCAAGACGCTCTAACGAGTCATCAATAGCTTTTTTAGCTCTTTCATACCCATGATTAGGATTATCCAGCTTACTGGTTAAGAAAATATCTTTGCGAGGGACATGACTTAAACGTATCCCTTCTCCTACTAGTTCCTCATTTCCGTACATCTGCGCTGTATCGATGTGACGATAACCGGTCTCTAAAGCCGTTTTTACACCATCAATACATTCTTGTGGATCGGTATTTTGCCACGTTCCGTACCCTAGGACAGGAATTAACTGTCCATTTGACAATGTTTTTAATTTACTCACTTCATCACTCCTTAAATTATTGAAGATTTCTACTCTATTTTACCATAAGCTTCATTAAGATACATTCCTTATACTTGTACCCGCTTTCATTTGTGTTATACTATGAATAGATTGTAATGATTATAAACAAAAATTTAAGGAGGAGTATAAGATGGCAATTGATGAAAAAGATTATGGTAAAAAACCTCATGTAGTAAACATTGAAGATTTAACTAAGGATAACAATCATTACCGAACAACTATTTGGACGGGTGAAAAACTCCAAGTAACTGTCATGAGCATCCAACCAAATGATGATATTGGTCTAGAGGTCCATCATGGCATTGACCAATTTATTCGGATTGAGGAAGGAAAGGGCTTCTGTCAAATGGGTCCTACTGAAGACAATTTAGACTTTGAACGTCAAGTGGGAGATGATGATGCGGTTTTTGTACCAGCGGATATGTGGCATAATATTACTAATACAGGTGACAAGCCACTGAAATTATATACTATTTATGCAGGTCCAGATCATTTAAAAGGAACCGTTCACCCTACTCATCAGGATGCCAAGGACGATCCAAACGAACATTAATTTAAAAAAGAGGCTGGGACAAAACCTAGCTAAAAAGCAGCCCGGAAGTTTTTCTTCCGGGCTGCTTTGTTATTGGTATAAAAAAAGAAAGCCACCTAGTATAATGTAAATAACGACAAATACATTCAGGAGGGGCTTTCTTATGTATAAAAAATATAACACAAACCAAACCACTTTACCATTGGAATTATCCGCTTTGCTTCCCCAAGACCATCTTGTTTTTGTTATCGATGAATTTATTGAATCGTTAGATTGGTCTGCCTATCCTTTATTCGAGGCTTCCGAAGGAAGGCCTGGTTATCATCCGCGTTTGCTTATCAAGGCTTTGTTATTCGCCTACTCGGAAGGTATCTTCTCGGGACGGAAAATGGAAAAGATGATGTTGGAGAACATCGCTATGATGTGGTTGGTAAGCCAAGAAACGATTTCCTACCGTACAATCAACCGGTTTCGGTCATCACTGTTTTGCCAAAATCTGTTACCGGAATTGTTTGCGGAATTTGCAGCGAAACTGAAGACAGAAAATATGGTCACGATGGAAACCCTCTTCGTTGATGGCACGAAAATTGAAGCAAATGCCAATAAGTTTTCTTTTGTCTGGAAAAAGGCCATTGAGAGATACAAAGCTTCCCTTAAAGAAAAGGCGATGCAGTACTTTAAGGAAGAAATTCAACCATTGGTTGACCAAGCCATGCAGATTGATGATTCTGATGAACTGTCCACCGCTGAGTTGGAAGAAATTGCCACTATCATTGAGCAAGAAATTCAAGACCTGTCTAGTGACATCGAGGCGAATCCAGTTAAAGGGAAAAACCCTAAAAAGCAAAGACGACGGACGCTAAAGAAACACTTGCGTAAATTGGTCAATGACTTTATTCCACGTAAGAAAAAATATGCGGCGTATGAAGAAGTTTTTGAGGATCGGAACAGCTTCTCAAAAACGGATACCGACGCTACGTTTATGCGAATGAAAGATGACTATATGCAAAATGGACAACTTAAGGCAGGATACAATATTCAAATTGGTACTGAAAACCAATTCGCTTTGGCCGTCGGGGTGTTTCCTAATCCTACGGATACGCGGACACTCATCCCTTTTGTAGATTCCTTGACCATTTTACCGAAGACCATTGTAGCTGATGCTGGATATGGCAGTGAGGAAAACCTGGATTACTTGGACCAAATTGATGTGGAACACCTTATCAAATATAATGCGTTTGATAAAGAACAAAAGCGTAGTTATAAATCATCAGATAAAAACAGAAAAAATTGGGAGTATGTGGTGGAAGAAAATTATTTTGTCCATCCGGATGGTACGAAATATTATTTCAGCCATATCAGCCGCAAGAAGAACACGAGTGGTTTCGTTCAGATAATCCATGTATATAAACCGACTAATCCGGAAGAAGCCCCCCAAAAATCATTTAACTATAATTGGCACTATGAGGAATTAAAAGAACAAGAAACGAGTAAGCTTTTATCGCCCGAAAGGTCTCGGATTTTTGCACAACGCAAAATCGATGTTGAGCCTGTTTTTGGCCAGATAAAGGCTAATTTGGGTTTCACTCGATTCCATTTACGTGGAAAAGAAAAGGTAAAAGTTGATATTGAATTGGCCTTGATGGCCAATAACTTGAGAAAATATAATCTAAGGAAGGCTAGTTAACAGAATTACGCGACTTTTTAATACAAAACCAAAAAGATGATTGAGTTTTTGAACTCATTCATCTTTTTGGTTAGCTGAGATATTTTGTCCCAGCCTCTTTTTTAAGTAAATTTCATCGCAAATTGGTGAGTGCGACTTTCGCTAACAGCTAGACTGTTTATTCCTCTTTTATCACTAAGTGCGCCCACAGGACCATACTCGTCTGCTACACCATGGAAAGGCTCTACACAGACAAAAGGTGCTTCTACTCCTTCTTCTGTCCATAAACACAAATAAGGGAAGTCTCCCATCTCAAGACTGATACTATGCTTTGACTTAGTTGAGGTTAATGTTGCTTGTTTAACGAACCCCTGTGTATCCATCACAAGACCTGCCCCAAATAAATCACGATTGATTGGAATGGCCCCCTCATTTAAGACATCAAGTGGTAATTTACGTCCACTTAGGTAGGGAGGGGGATCCATTTCAAAATAATCTAGTTTTTCTGGAACGGGTGAGAGCTGAAGCTGATAATCTTCAAACACTCCTTCCCCATTAATCGGCAAATGAAAAGCGGGATGCCCCCCTAATGAATAAGGCATTTCTTCATCCGAATTGTTTTCTACTTGGTAGGAGACCATTAACTGATTTCCCTCTAATTGATAGGTAATTTTTAATTGAAACTTGTAAGGATAACGCTCTAACGTTTCTGTATTCTCTTGTAAAGAAAATGTGACCGTTTGGTTAGAGACATCGACTACTTCAAAATCTAAGTCCCGTGCAAAACCGTGTTGATTCATTTCATAAACTTTCCCTGCCTTTAGGTACTTATTCTCGTTTAATCTACCTACAATTGGGAAAAGGTTAGGCGCTTGCTTTGACCAATAGCCTTCAGCTCCTTGCCACAGGTAATCAAAGCCTTCTTGTTTGTGGATAATATTTCGCAACTCTGCCCCTTTTTTGGCAATGGCTACTTTTAAATAATCATTTTCTAAGACTGTTAACATATGATCCGCCTCATTTCTTAGTGTTTATTAAATTATACACTAAATTAACTTTATTATAATTTTAAAAGCGTTCTTTTTGACACCGTGTTGATTAATTAGTATGATTATATTGTAGAAATAATAACAAATAGGAGAATGTAAAATGGAAAAAGTACCGGAAACAAAGATCAAATTGACCGATGTGAAGGAACTGCTCAGCAAAGGATACAATCTTTTAGGTGAGCTTCGTGAGGATGTCGATGCTCCAGTTGTAAAAGCCAAGTTCTTAACGCAAGAAATTATTGCAATTTATGGAGAAGCAGCAGCACGAAAATTTTATGATCCAACAAATTTCAAACGTGGGGGTGCAATGCCAAAACCTATCTTAAGAACTTTATTTGGCGAAGATGGCGTTCAAACACTCGATGGTAAAGAACACCATCACCGTAAGAACTACTTTATGGATTTAATGACCCCTGAGCGTATGGAAGACTACCGTGAGATATTGGACCGTCATTTATCAGAAGAATTAGATAGACAGCATGGTGAAATTGAATTGTTTGATTTAGCTAATCATGTTTTATTTAACGCTATTTGCGAATGGTCTGGTATTAATTTAGAGCACTATGATTCTGAAAAAGTATCAAGCCTTGCTGAAAATCAAATCTCTATGATAAGTGGCGCTATCACTTCTCCAACTGATCACTTAAAAGGAGTAAAAGACCGTAATGAATCGGAAGAATGGGCACAAGAACTAATTAAAGAAGCACGTAAAAATCCTGTGCCTGGAAAAGAACATTTGGCTTTATACACTTTTGCAAATGCGACTGATCTTGAAGGTGAGTTATTACCATTAGAAGTTGCTGCTGTAGAGTTATTAAATATTATTCGGCCAACTGTTGCCTTAACAGTTTGGATGGCTTTAATGGGTCATGCTCTTTTCTCTGAAAATGGTGTTTACGATGAATTGAAGGCTGATTTTGACACCTTACAAGATCCGTTCATTCAAGAGATGCGTCGTTACTACCCATTCTTCCCGATGCTACCAGCAATTGCTGTCGATGATGTAGAGGTAGATGGCTATCATATTCCTAAAGATAGCTGGGTTGTCTTAGACCTTTATGGAACGAATCATGATGCACGTACCGTAGATCATCCAGAAAAATTTGATTTGAAACGCTATGTCGGCCGAGCAAAAGATCTTTCATATGAAGAGGAGTATGAAATGATTGCTCAAGGTGGCGGGAAATTTAGAGAAATGCACCGTTGTGCTGGTGAGTGGATTACCCTCCATAGCATGCGTGTCTTCTCAAACCAATTAGTAAATAAATATAACTTTACTATTCCTGAACAAGATTGGACAGTTCCAATGGACAAAATTCCAACTTACCCAAACAGTAAATCACTTTTATTCAAAGAATAATAACTTCCTTTACGGAAAATACGGCTAGGACAATTGTCCAGCCGTATTTTTTATACAATTTATTTATTATTTTAGAATTTTTCTGGTAGAATGGTGGTCACTTGATTCACCACAACCTATAGTTATCTTTTAAGAAGGAGAATAAAACGATGCATATACATCCGATGTGGGACGAACTTCCCGATATAAATAAGCAATTATCCGAGTGTATTCTGCTTATTAAAGAAAAGACAACCATAGAGAATAAAGCAATCCAAGATACCATCTTTCAACTTCTAGATAGTGGTGGTAAACTCTTGCGTCCAGCCTATTTTCTCCTTTTTTCAAAATTAGGTGATATTAAAAAACAAAATCATCAGCAATTGATTGCTGCCGCTGCTTCAACGGAAGTCTTACACTTAGCGACCCTCATCCATGATGATATTATCGATGATTCTGTCACTAGAAGAGGTTTCGAAACTGTACAGTCACAGTATGGCAAAGATGTAGCCGTCTATGCGGGAGATTTATTACTTTCCGTTTATTTCGACTTACTAGCAGATGCAACAGAATCAACCGAAGCCATTAAATTGAATGCGCTCTCTATGAAAAGACTGCTATTAGGGGAACTCGAACAGAAGGCAAACACTTATAATATTGATATTACCTTCCGACAGTACTTACGAAGTGTCAAAGGAAAAACAGCACAACTATTTGAATTAAGTTGCTTTGAAGGTGCTTATTGGGGGAAAACAAGCGCAGAGGTCATCAAAAAAAGCAGTCAGATTGGTCATCATATCGGAATTGCCTTTCAAATGTTAGATGATATCCTTGATTATTCTCAATCCAGCAATATTCTTGCCAAACCCGTATTAGAGGATGTCAAACAGGGGGTCTACTCACTCCCACTTATCCTAGCTCTTCAAGAAAACAAACAGGCTTTTATTCCGCTTTTATCGAAAAAAACAGAAATGACTCCGGCTGATATAGATCAGGTTGTTTCTTTAATTGAGCATTACCAAGGTCTCAAAAAAGCACATGAAATTGCTGCCTACTACACAAAAAAAGCCTTAGAAATCATTTCACAACTTCCGGACTGTCCAGAAAAAGAAATCCTCTATCAGCTAACCCAAACACTACTAAACCGAAATTTTTGAAATAGAAAAGGAGCCTATTATGACTATCAAAAATATTTTAAAACTCTCTCAAATGGAATCTACAACCACTAGTTTTTTTCCTGCTTTTATAGGAATTGCTTATGCTTGGTACAACTATCGAACCTTCAATCCTGTTCTTTCTATATTAGCTGTTATAGTTATTGTTCTCTTCCATATGGCTATTAATATACGTGATAACTATCTTGAGTATGAAATTGCTATTAAAAAAGGAGAACATTCAGCTGACAATATTATTCTAGGCGAAGAAAAAATTAGATTAAAAGATATCAGTAATGTTTACCTCACTTTTGGAATAATCTCTACAATTATCGGTATTTATCTTGTTACTCAAACGAGTCTTATCTTACTATATGCGGTAATTATTAACTTTTCAATTGGGATTTTATATACGGCTGGTCCACGTCCCATTGCAAGTACACCATTTGGAGAATTTTTTGTTGGTTTATCTATGGGATTTGGTATTTTCTTCTCAACAGTTTACGTAAATGCTTATGAAGTTATCCAATTTGATTTCGTAACCTTGGTCCAACTTGTAATCGCTTCGGTTCCAACGGCTATTACCGTGATGGCCATTATGCTTGCTAATAATATTGGTGATCTAGAAGAAGATATTGAAGATAATCGTTTCACGCTTCCCTATTATATCGGTGTTGAAAAAGCTCTCACTGTTTACCGGTTCTTCTATTACTCCGTATATGCTTCAGTTATAGTTTCTATATTAATTGGAACCTTCCCGAAACTTGTTATCTTCTTCTTTCTTGCTGTTCCGATTATCCAAAAGAACATTCGAAAAGTGATAATAAAACATGATAAAGATACTGGTATGCTCGCTTCCGTTATCAATTCATTTGTTATTCCTGTTGCCATTTTAATTCCGTTTATTATCGGTATGTGGTTTGATATTTAATCTTTGTTTACTCTTAAAAAGGGACTGGAGCAATCGCTTCAGTCCTTTTTAATATAATTATGAAAACATTCACATTATCACTCTTACTATATTGAATCCTTCTGAAAAATCTGATATAGTTCTTAATGTGCATAAAGGAAAGCGTTTACAAATTAAGGAAAGGGTGACAAAATGTACACATTTATATTAGGTATTATTTTATTAGTATTAGGGTATGTATTTTATTCCAAAATTATTTATAAAAATTTTGGAGTAGAACCAAATCGGGAAACACCAGCAACTGTTTTAGAAGATGGGACAGATTTCGTTCCAATGGAGAAGCAGCGTAATTGGCTGATACAATTATTAAATATTGCTGGAACCGGGCCTATATTTGGGCCAATTATGGGTGCTTTATATGGCCCGGTTGCTTTTCTATGGATTGTGCTTGGTAGTATTTTCGCTGGTGCTGTCCATGACTATTACTTAGGTATGATTTCTTTGCGTAATAATGGCGCACATTTACCTGAATTAGCAAGTAAGTATCTCGGTCGAATAATGAAACACATCGTTAACTTGTTTACTGCACTTTTATTATTATTAGTTGGTACCGTATTCGTAACTTCTCCTGCATCTTTATTGGCTGGATTAACCCCTGGCTTCATGGATCGTCGATTTTGGGTCCTTCTTATTTTTATTTATTATTTCTTATCTACTATTTTACCGATTGATACTTTAATTGGTAAAATCTATCCTTACTTCGGAGCATTACTTATTTTGACAAGTTTGGGGGTCGGAATCACACTGTTTGCGACTGGAAATATTACCAATATTCCCGAATTAACCCTTCAAAATATGCATCCTAATGATGTGCCGATTATTCCCGGTTTATTCTTTACTATTTCTTGTGGTGCCTTATCTGGTTTCCATGCCACCCAATCACCGATTATTTCACGGACACTTAAAAATGAGTCTGAAGGACGTTGGGTCTTTTACGGAGCGATGATTACTGAGGGTATCATTGCTATGCTTTGGGCTGCTGCTGCCATTGCTTTGTTTGATGGCCAAACATTGAGCCAAATCATTTCGGAAGGAACCGCTTCTGCTGCAGTCAGTGAAATTACCTTTACTTTATTAGGAACTATTGGTGGTACAATCGGAATTTTAGGCGTCATCGTTCTCCCGATTACTTCTGGAGATACTGCTTTTAGAAGTTTACGAATGGTTATTGCCGATTATATTAAATTAACCCAAGCAAAATTATCAAACCGTTTTATGATTACGATTCCTATTTTTGCAATCAGTATCGCTCTTATGTTTATTGACTTTAATATTCTATGGCGTTACTTTACCTGGGCAAATCAAGTAACTGCCGTTATTGCGCTCTTTGTTAGCACTGCCTATCTCTTTTTAAAGAGTCGCAATTACTTCTTTACGCTCATTCCAGGAACATTTATGCTGTATTTAGTTATTTTATATCTTCTAACAGAGCCCATTGGATTTAATTTACCAATGACTATTTCCTACTACGTCAGTGCAGCTCTTGCCTTAGGAATCTTACTGCTATTCTTCCGACATGTTCGATTATTGAAATCAGGATTAACCTCAGAAAGTGCTTTAATCAATGATCAATTATCGATCCGAGAAATTTACCCTGAATCAATTCTTTAAATTATTTGAATAATACAAAAAAATAGAGGCTCTCTCACTTGAAAACGAGAGAGCCTCTATTTTTTACATATTCGATTTTTGAGATATTAACCCCATTTTTTCTAATGTTCTACCTGTTTCAAAGTAATTTTCATCGTTATAAGCAGAAGCGATATGAATACACGATTCGACAATAGGTACTTTTATCCCTTTTGCTTTTGCTAGTTCATAGCATGGAACTAATAAATAAGGGACATCTTCTGTAATATAGCGGTTTTTAGAAGAAGCTGGCGCACTATCAATTTTAACATGAGTAGTAGATGCACGGTTAAACTCATAAACGGTATCATAGTTACTGTCATAAAGGGCATTCATGGCTTCTAGTTCGGTACGCAAATCATAGCCCCAACTTGCACCTACCGCTAAACGTTCCTTGTCCATCTTGGCTGCGGCGTTCGCTGTAGCGGTGCTACAGCAGTCACGATAATAGTTGAATTTTCCATCGAAGTTTTCTAGAATCCCCATATTTAAAGTTGTAAGTAAAGGGTGCCCACCGAAATTTATATTTTCCAAACCAGCATGAATCGGATCATCTAAAAACTCTACTGGAATAGGAAAAACGTTTTGTATGTCCGCTTGTAAGTCAGGCGTACTTAATTCTTGAGGGAAAATACTCATCGGTAAAAATGTTTTAATACCCATAATAGATATGACACCGGGAGATACAATTCTACAAGCCCATGGAATACTGATAGCATCTATAAAAACCATATTAAGATTTGGTTTATCACTATCGCTTACCATTTTTTGTAAGACCATCCCCCCATAATTCCCAGGCATAATTATTAACTTATGTTCTGAAGTCAAATATGGCAGCATATCTTTAAATAGAATTTCTTGTGCAAATGAAGGGCATATCATCACTAAGATGGTAGAAAATTCTAGGGCTTCTTTTATGTTAGTTGTGGCTTTTGTAATTTTTTCAGTTCCTGAAAACATCATACTTTCGCCGTGATGCTCAGCTAGAGCGGTAATACCGCCATTAGCGTTGATAGCGTCTATTTGCGTAGCAAAATCAGCATGATCGTAGATACAAACAGAGTGGCCTTCTTTTGAAAAATGATAAGCAGCCGTCATACCACCGTTACCAGCACCTATTACCGTAATATTTTTCATTATTAAATTCCTCCACATCATTATTTTTTATAAAATATAAAGAGACAAAATTAAGACAGCTAAATTTGTTATTAAAATAGTAAAAATTGGCATTCTCATAAAACGGATCCACGTTGCATATTCAATTTTATTCATTTCTAAACCACCCATTAATATACCTGAGGTGGGGCTGACCAAATTGATGACCCCATGCGTAGAAGCAAAGATCATAATCATAATTTCTGGTGCGATTCCCATTTCATAAGCTAACCCACCCATAATCGGCATTGTCACATATGCAAGCCCAGAAGAAGAGGGAATTAAAAATGCTAAAAAGAAATAAACAATGAAACTGCCTATAATAAATAAAATAGGTGATAAACCGCCTAGCAGCATCGTAGCTCGATCTAGAATAAGTAAATCTAAATGAGTAGATGCCATTAGTACCGAAGTTCCTCTTGCTACTACGATAATTAAAACAACGGATAACATATCGCTTGCCCCAGCAACGAATGCTGAAATGGTTTGTCTTTCTTTCAATCTATAGACAAAAGCAATTACAAGTCCCATAATTAAAAAGAGCATGGATAAATCTCCAAAATACCATTCTCCAAAACTATTACCTGTTAAAACAGCTGTCCAACCATTAAAAATAGTTATTCCAAAGTTTTGCCAAGGTATTAAAGAGACAATCATAATTAAGAATGAAAGACCGAACAATATTAAGACGATTTTATGTTTTTTTGTAAAAGAAAATTCTTGTGAAGATTTTTTTCTAAATTCTAGATTCATATCTTCTTGCTCTTGTAGTGAGAGAATAGTAGACCCTTTATCTGCCTTTACTCTTTTCGCGTAGCTCATAACAAAATATAAAAAAGGTAACAACGTCACTAACCATAACGCAATCCCAATTCCGATAACAATGCCAGCATTGGTTTCAATATTAATGGCTGTCAGTGCATCCATAGCCACACCTGTCGCAAATGGATTAACAGTTGAACCTAATACACCCGCTCCGGAACCTAATAACACAGTCCCAACTGATACAATCGTATCAAAACCCGCCACAACCATTACAGAAGTCAATAAGGCATAAAACGGAAGTGTTTCTTCCGCCATTCCAAAAGTAGAACCACCTATAGAAAACAAAATCATTAAAATAGGAATAATAATCAATTCATTCCCTTTTAATTTTTTAACGACAGACTGAATACCTGCTTCTAGTGCACCAGTCTTATTCACAATACTTAGGTAACCCCCTAGCATTAAGATAAAAATACAGATTTCAATCGCATCTTTAAAACCGTTGAAAGGTGCCATAACAATTGTTGAAAGGCTTGCTGGGATAACTTTTGCAACTGTGTCCGTTGCCGTTAAAAGTGCGGGATCAAATGGTTGACCTGCTAAAACAATTGAAATTAAAGCAAGTAAAAGTAAAATAATAAATAGAATACTAAATGATGATAGGGATATTTTTTTCTTTTTTTCCACTGAATGTCCTCCTTAAGTAGATAGTGCGTAAAGCGTAGTTTGATTGCGCTTACATTTATAGTATAAAGTAACTATGTATCATAAAAATGATACAATTGTATAGAATTGAGTCAAATGTATGGAAATATATCAAGGAGGAATAGTATGCATATTTTATTAGTAGAAGACGATAAAGAAATAACCAATCTTCTTTATTTTTATCTCACGCGTCATGGCTGGAGAGTAACCAGTTGCGAAACGTACCAAGAAGCGATTAAAAAATTGGATTCTTCCATATCAATTTGTGTATTGGACTTAATGCTTCCCGATGGAGACGGTTTAGATCTGTTAGCTGAAATAAAAAAACAGTATCCAAACATGGCTAGTATCATCATTTCTGCTAAGACCTCTAGTCTAGACCGCGTCAAAGGATTTGAAGTTGGAACCGATGATTATATTACAAAACCTTTCTTACCGGAAGAATTAATATACCGTATTTCAAAACTGACCCATTTGAAAACAAGTGCTGAAGTCGTAAAAATCCAAGATTACACGATTAATCAGGTCCAAAGAAGTGTATATGACCATAACGATGAAAAAATACCCTTGAGTACAAAAGAATTAGATACCTTACTTTATTTTATAAAGAATAAAGGGATTGCCCTGTCACGCGAACAAATTATCGCTAAAATTTGGGAAAATGATTCTTTTGTAAATGACCGAATCATCGATAACCAAATAAAAAATTTACGAAAAAAAATGCCACGCTTAGCAATTGATACGCTTTATGGTTATGGGTATCGGATGAACGGATGAAAAAAGGATCTTGGTTAATAAATAAGTCGTTAGTTATTCTTATTTCTCTTTTTACCTTAACCTTTATCGTTGGGTTAGGTATCTTATATGGGTGGTCTTATTATTATTTTGGGACGATCTTTGAAGACCGTGTCATTAATGAGTATACCTATCAAAAAAAGCAAGACATCGGAGTAAACAATGAGTGGATTGTAGGCGTTACAACGGACAATATCGACGTTGTAGAGGCGATTCATGGAGAGAAAGTCAAAAAAATCGTTGAAGACTTAAAAAAGAGGCAAAATGAAAATAAACAAATCTACCGAGAAAATATTGATGATAAACAATTATTAGTTATGATTGAATTAGATACAAAAAACGGCGAGCAAATTTATGAATACTCTATTATACGGGATTTGTACATGGAAATTCTGCCACGAATCGGGTTAATTTTTTTTGTATTTTTAATTGTCATTTTCTTGTTAGCATTCTTGCTCTTCAAACAACTCAGTAATCTACTCTACAGAAACATTTCCTTAGTCAAGCAACAGGCTGAAATGATTTCTACAGATAAGGCCACATCAGAAGAAATTAAAATTACAACAAAAGACAGTGATATTCAGTCTTTAATTGCCTCTTTTAATTTTATGAAGAAACGTTTAATCGAAAAAGACGAGCGGAACCAAGCTATGATTGGTTTTGTTTCACATGAACTCAAAACACCGACTATGATTATCAAGGGTTATACAAATGCTGCTATGGATGGTTTATACCCCAAAGGTACTTTAGAAGATTCTTTAGTGGTTATTAATGAACAAGTAAAGAGAATAGAAGATAAAACAACTGAATTATTACGCTTTTCAGAATACATATTAGAGAGGAATAAAGAGGAAAAGCCTGAAACGGTTAACTTGACAGATACAATTAAACGAACAATCGATATATTTAGACCTATGAGTAACAAAAAGATTCAGTTTGAAGCTAGGGATTCTATTTACTTTGAAGGGTACCCTGCTCTTTTAACTATATTATTTGAAAATCTTATCCAAAATCAACTCAATTATTCAGATGACTATATAGCAATCGAACTCTTTAAAGATGAACCGCATATTTGTATCCGTTTTAAAAATGATGGTCAAATTGTTTCGTTAGCAGATTATCCTGATATCTTTCAACCCTTTTCGACAAGAAATCCTTCAGGAAGTGGTTTAGGTTTAGAAATAGCTCAAGAAATAGTAAGATTACATGGTGGTAAAATTTCACTTGTTAGTGACGAGAAAGCAACTATTTTTGAGATTCTTTTTTAACTTAAAAGATAGTAAGATTGGAGATATGGAATGGATACATGGGATATTTTTGCAATAATTGGTACTGTTTCTTTTGCGCTCCAAGGTGGATTAATTGCCATGGAGAAAAAATATGATTTATTTGCGGTTTATTTATTTGGTCTTTTGACTTCTTTTGGCGGTGGCGCTTTGCAACACGTTCTAATTGGAGGTTCAGATTATCAGTTATGGAATCAAGAAAGGCTTTTTCTTGTTGCAATGATTTCTATTACGTTTGTTATTCTTTTTCCTAAATTAGTTATTAAAAGAGAGCTTTTTTGGACCAACATTTTAGATGCGTTTGGTGTCATTGCCTTTGCAATACAAGGTTCTATTAATGCAATCATCCTTAACCTTCCAGCTAGCGCAGTGGTTGTTTCAGCCGTTATAACCGCTACGGGGGGTGGGATTATCCGCGACTTACTATCGCAAAGAGAACCTATTCTTTTAGGGAAGAATATTTATGGCCTATGGATATTTTTAATTGGGATGATTATGGGGGTTTTAGGTGAACAAGCATTCCCATATCAGTACCTTTTGTTTATTGTCTTTTCTACTTTACGAATTTGTTCCTTTGTTTACGACTGGAAACTTCCTGCTCGTAAGTACTAAAAAAAGCAACTAGCTAATCCTTAAGAGGACGAGCTAGTTGCTTTTTAAGTTTTGAATTATTTAGTCGCTATATTACATTACCTAAGTAAGCATTAAGCATCCAAATTTGTTTTTCAGCCTCTTCCTTCATAGCAATCAGCATATCATTAGATGGAAAATCTTTCGCTTCATCTGTTAGAGTAATTCCTTCGTCTAGTAAGTTACCCATTGATCTTAAATCTGTAATAACTGCTTGGACCATTTTATCTTGAGAAAGGTCTCGATCTTCTACTCTTTCTTCAAGAACAGAATGTTCTAAAAACTCGTTTAATGTTGCGTAAGGTTGACCACCTAAAGCTAGTAAACGCTCTGCAACTAAATCCATATTAGCTGTTACATCATCATACAGTTCTTCAAACTTTTCGTGCAGTGTGAAAAAGTGTGATCCTTTAATAAACCAGTGAAATTGGTGAAGACGAACATAGAATACACCGTGACTTGCAACGATTTTGTTCAAAACATTGTTGACATCTTTGTTTTCCATTATATCTTCCTCCTATTGATTTGTTATCTTCATCGTATCACTTAAACATCTAGCAATCAAAAGAAGTGCTTCCTGTTGCTAATGAAATGGACCTCAAACCGCTACGTTCTAACTTTTTCGCACATTGCTTTTCAAAATGTAAGCGATATAATGGACAGTGAGTATAATAAAAAAGTCAGTTAGGAGTTTGTCATGGATATCCAGAAGTTAAAGTATTTTATAGAAATAGCAGACGCTAAAAACATATCCCAAGCTGCAAGAAACTTGTTTGTAACCCAACCTACTCTATCGCTGTCCTTAAAAAAAATGGAGCAAGAGTTAAATATGCCATTATTCGTACATGAACACGAGCCGTTTCAATTAACTCTACCTGGTAAAATGCTCTATGAGAAAGGTAAAAAAATTGTTCATTCTTTTGATGACTTAATGGATGAAATGCGCACCATGCAACAACATTCACCAAAGCAATCAATTAGACTAGGTCTTACTACACTATTTTCTTTGCAGTTTATGGAACAAATTTCGCAATTTATCGCTACGCACCCAGATGTAGAATTAAATATTCGCCACGAAGGATCTAATAAACTACAACATTTACTCGCTAACAATCTTATTGATATTGCTTTAGTATCATTTCCAAATACAGAAGAAAAAGACATTGATATTGAACCTTTAGAAACAACAACTAAAGGATATAATGTTCATGTCGTTGTACCTGAAGATAATCCTTTAAGTCAAAAAGAGGAGCTAACTTTCTATGACTTAAAAGATCAGTCCTTTGCCTCCTTAACGGAAGATTTTAAAATTGGTAAAATGTTAATTGAGCAAGCACATGCACACGGGTATCAACCCAATATTGCTATTTACAATAATGATGTTCAAATCTTAATCCGCAGTTTAAAACAATCCTGTGCTATTTGTTTATTACCAATCGAATATAAGTCAACCTTCTCAGTTACAGGGCTAAAATGGATTCCTTTAAAGGATAAGTTTAATTATTATCCGATAGGAATTGGTTTAAGAAAAGATTACGTCTGCTCTAAAGAAATAAATGAGTTGATTTCTTTAATTAAAAACAACTAATGCTTACCCTAAAAATTTAAAAACATTTTCACGATCATACAATTTGAAAACTTTTTCAAATAAAAACTGCGCTAAAAACGCTGCAAGAGTGGGTACAATAAACCAACTAATAATTAAAGGTACAACACCCAGACCAGCATCTAAAGAAGCTAACGGACCTACGAGACCTACTAAACCGAATCCCGCAGAAGAAGGCACTCCAGATACGCCAAATATTGTAACGGGAATTGAAGAAATTGCTGCTGTAAACAAGCATGGTAATAAAATAATAGGAGTTCTAAATAAATTAGGCATCATTGTTTTCATACCACCAAGCGCTATAGCGAGTGTGACACCTGATTCATTTACCTTCCAAGAATTAATAACCAAAACAATGGTTGTAGCAGCTATACCCATGGCTGCTGCTCCTGCTGAAACCCCACTTATTTGAATTGCTAAGGAAATACCGACCGTTGTAATAGGTGATATAATTAGAGCGCCAAATGAACAAGCAATTAACACACTCATTAAGATTGGCTGTAATTCCGTAAACCTGTTAATAGTTGCGCCAATGCCGACTGTAACTTGTGTTACATAAGGGAGGGTTAGCATGCCTATTACTCCTGCTCCTATCCCTACAAAAATGGGTAAGGCAATAATGGCAACGGATCCAAATTTGTCGCCAATTGCTCGAATTAGCAAAACCGCAACGGAGGCTGTAATCATAATATTAATGATATCACCGGTACCTGCCCCAACATAAGTGTTCAAGTCTCCTAATTTTATAACGCCAGACCCTACAAAAGCAGCGCCAGCTGTGACCATCATCTCTGCTGGCTTAAGGCCAAATTGGAGAGCAATTAAACCTCCGATAATTAAAGGGGTAGCAAGTTGGAATGTGACTGCTGCTTGAATAATGATAGCAGCTACTGGATTATCTGATACGTAACTTAAAATGGCAGTTAAAATAGCGTTTGGAATTAATGCAATAATAGTACCTAATGCTGTACCCGCTAAGACTTTATTTATAAAAACTTTTACTGAAAGTCTCTCTTTTTCTACTGTAGCCAATATTAAACACTCCTTGTCATTTAAACTGAACGTTTTTGTGTATCATGGTTCATTTTTAAATTTTTTAATATTAAAAAGTCATTGCAAAATTTCCTACGTCCAAATTTTGCAATGACTACTTTAAAGCAAATTAATAAAGATCAGATTCATTTGAATAACGCTCTAAGTTTTGTTTTACATCTTTCAAGAATTTACCAGCCGCTAAGCCATCAAGGATACGGTGGTCAATTGATAAACTGAGGTTAATCATATCTGCTGTTTTAAAGCCACCATCTTCTGTAGGAACTAAGCGTTTATTGATAGATTCAACTTGCAAAATTGCTGCTTGTGGGTGGTTAATAATTCCCATTGACTGTACAGATCCGAGCGTACCAGTATTATTTACAGTAAAGGTACCACCTTGCATGTCTTCAGATTTCAATTTATTACTTCGAACATCGGAAGCTAAGCGATTAATCTCACTCGCAATACCTGCTAATGAGTACTTATCAGCGTTATGGATAACAGGTACGTATAGATTGTCTTCTGTAGTAACAGCAATCGATACGTTAATATCTTTATGGTAGATGATGTTACCATTATCCCATGAAGTATTCATCTTAGGATTTTTCTTCAGTGCTTGAACAACTGCTTTTACAAAGAATGGGAAGTAAGAAAGTTTGATACCTTCTTGTGAATAAAACGCTTCTTTTGTTTGGTTACGTAGTTTCACGATATTTGTTACATCCGCTTCAACCATGACCCATGCATGTGGTATTTCGGTAACACTTTGTACCATTTTCTTAGCTATTGCTTTACGAACGCCACTTGCTGGAACAACCTCATCTCTTGTATCGGTGCTACTGTAAGGGCGATTTTGTGCTGCTTTGTCTTGAGGTTGGGTAGTTGTTATTTCCTCTTGTTGACCCGAGCTTGCAATGATTCCTTCTGACTCTATTTCAACTGGTTTCTCTTTTGGCTCTTCTTGTGGATACTCTTTTTCTGCTTTTTTGGATGGTTCGTAATTTTGAACGTCCTTACGTGTAATTCTTCCATCTTTACCAGTACCAACTACATCAGCTAAATCAATATTATTTTCTTGTGCTAATCTCATCACTGCTGGAGAAAAACGTGGACCGCCTTTTTCTTTTGGTTTTTCTTTCTTTTCTTCAGGTGCTGATTTTTCTTCGGTAACTTTTTCTTCTTTGTCTGTTTCTGTTTTAGCTGTACCTGCTGGCTCGGTTGAGGTTCCATCTCCCTCAACTTCGATTGACATAATCTTGGTACCAATTTCAACATCTTCATCTAATTCAATTAATAGTTCTTTAACCGTTCCTTCAAGGTTTGAAGGAATCTCTGTGGAAACTTTATCAGAGATAACTTCTGCTAGTGGATCATATTTTTCTACTTTATCACCGGGTTTTACGAGCCACATTACTACCGAGGCTTCTGTAACACTTTCGCCTAAACCTGGCATTTTAACATATTCAATACTCATTATTGTGCCCTCCTACTAATATTCAGCTAATTCTCGCATTGCTTCTAATACTTGTTCTTCGTTCACTAAGAACTCTCTTTCAAGCGAAAGCGCATATCCCATACTTGGAACATCTGGACCTGCTAATCGTTGGATTGGTGCATCTAAGTCAAACAATGCTTCTTCTGATATAATAGCTGCAATTTCACTCATGATACTACCTTCTTTATTATCTTCTGTAATTAGTAATACTTTACCGGTTTTTTTAGCCGCTTCGACAAGCGTTTCTTTGTCTAAAGGATAAATTGAACGTACGTCAACGACTTCTGCATCGATACCATCTTTAGCAAGCTCTTCTGCCGCTTTTAACGCATGCTGTAAAACCATTCCATAGCCAATAACTGTAATATCGCTTCCTTCGCGTACTACTTGTGCTTTATCAATTGATACAACATAATCTTCTTCCGGTACATCGGCTTTTAACAAGCGATATAAACGTTTATGCTCATAAAATATAACTGGATCGTCTGAACGTATCGCCGCTTTAATCATTCCTTTAGCGTCATAAGGATTTGATGGAGTTACGATTCTCAATCCTGGTTGTCCGAAGAATACTTTTTCTGTTGATTGTGAATGATAAAAACCACCACGTACACCACCACCGTAAGGCGCTCTAAAGACAATCGGAGTCGTCCAATCTCCTTTAGTTCTATATCTCATTTTTGCAGTTTCTGATAAAATCTGGTTTACCGCTGGAAGCATATAGTCGGCAAATTGAAATTCCCCTATTGCGCGATATCCAATCAGACCTAGTCCATTTGCAATTCCGGCAATCTCACCTTCTGTTAACGGTGTATTAAAACAACGTTCATCCCCAAACTTTGCAGCCAAGCCTTGTGTAGCACCAAACACGCCACCTTTGACACCACCGACATCTTCTCCAAAGATAACAACTTTCTTATCTCGCGTCATTTCTTCTTCAATACCTTTATTAATAGCTTCTAAATAAGTCATTTGAACCATATCATTTATTCATCCCTTCTATTTTTAGATTATTCTGCATATACTTGTTCATATAATGATTCAGGTGTTGGGTCTGGCATGTCTTCAGCATCATCTGTCGCTTTGTTCACCTGTGCTTTAATGTCTTTATCTAGCTCAAGCATTTCTTCTTTAGTCATATAGCCTTCATCAATTAATTGTTTTTCAAAGGCTAATAAAGGGTCTTTTTCTTTCAAACTATCTAACTCTTCTTTAGAACGGTAGATAGTATGGTCATCGTCTGCAGAATGTGAAGTCAAACGTGATACCATCATCTCAATCAATGTTGGTCCTTTTTTATCACGAGCTTTTTTAACAGCTTTTTTAAATGCTAAATAGGTAGCTGCGAAATCATTACCGTCAACTGTAAAACCATCAAATCCGTATCCAATTGCACGATCAGATAATTTCTTTGCGGCATATTGCTCTTTTGTTCCTACCGATATGGCGTATTCGTTGTTTTCAATTCCAAAAATAACAGGTAAGTTTTTTACTCCAGCAAAGTTCATTGCTTCATGTACTTCACCTTGGTTAGAAGAACCTTCACCAGTTGTTGTAAGTGTAACGAAATCAGATTTTTCTAATATTGCACCGTAGGCTATCCCTGTTGCTAAAGGTATCTGAGTACTTACGGTCGATGAATGGGATACAATATTATGTTCCTTTGATCCATAGTGGTTTGGCATTTGGCGACCGTGCGATGATGGATCAGCATCCTTACCAAAAGATCCCATAATGATATCTTTCGGAGTCATACCCCATGTCAAAGTAGCTGTCATATCACGATAGTAAGGTAAGAAATAGTCTTTTTCTGGTTCAAATGCCATTGCCATTGCTACTTGAGCAACTTCTGCCCCTTGACCTGAAATATTGAAAGAAGTTTTTCCAATTCTAGTTAATTGCCATAAACGCTCATCTAAGCGGCGTCCCATGAGGATATCTTTATATGCTTGGACCAATTCCTCTTTTGATAAGCCTGTTGTTTTAAGTTTTTCCATTTTTCTCCCTCTTTCTATTTATGTATTGCCATTTTATAAGTATCAAGCGCTGCTTCTTGAATAGCCTCTGATAGCGTTGGATGCGGATGGATTGCTTCACCCAGTTCCAATGGTGTTGCATCTAGGTATATAGATGTACTTGCTTCTGAGATAAGGTCTGTTGCATGAGGCCCAATAATTGATACACCCAATAAATCATCTGTTTCTTCATCCCGAATGACTTCTACAAACCCTAAGTCTCCTCCTGTAATTAAAGCTTTTCCGTTACCATTAAAGTTAAAAGTACCCATCTTAACTTTGCGGTTTTCTGGCAATGTTTCTTTTGTGTAACCGACACTAGCAATTTCTGGATTTGTATAGGTAGCTCTTGGTACATTTACATAATTTATCGGTTCAACTGCTTCATTTAGCATATGACTAACAGCAATTTCTCCCTCTTTCATAGCAACATGGGCAAGTTGTAAGGTATCAATACAATCACCTATCGCATAAATATGACCTTCAGCTGTTTGATAAAATTCATTCACCTGAATGCCTTTGTTGTCGTATTTGATGGAAGTATTTTGTAAACCAATTTTATTAACGTTGGGCTTACGGCCAATAGCGACCATTACTTTCTCAACAACTACGTCATCTTGATCTTTAATTTTTAAATGAACTTGTTTTTTTGATTTCTCTGCGGAAACGACTTCACTATTCAATTTAACGGTGATGCCGCGTTTTTCAAATGATTTTTTCAACTCTTTTGAAATTGACTTACTTTCGTTTACGACTAACCGATCTAGAAATTCAATTAATGTAACGGACACACCTAAGCTATTTAATAAAGATGCCCATTCAACACCAATTACGCCACCGCCTACAATTGCAATAGATTCTGGTAGTTGTTCTAATTCCAACATACCATTTGATGAAAGAATCATTTCTTCATCTAGTGGAAGTGCTGGTAAGGTGTGTGGCGTTGATCCCGTTGCGATAATTACTTTTTTTGGAACAATAATTTCTTCTTCTACTTCAGGATCGTCAAACGTAACTGCTATAGCCCCTGACACTGGTGAAAAGATAGATGGTCCTAAAACAGCGCCGGTCCCATGTAAAATAGTGATTTTATTTTTTTTACAGAGTGCTTGAACTCCTTGATGCAATTGATCGACGATTGCTTGTTTTCGTTCTTGAATTTTTGAAAAATTAACTTTGAAACCGCCTTCATTTTCAATCCCAAATTCTGCAGACTTCTTCATGGTATCGTGTACTTCGGCACTACGCAGTAATGCTTTAGATGGGATACAACCTCTGTGCAGGCAAGTTCCTCCCAGTTTATCTTTCTCTACAATGACCACTTTCATACCTTTTTGAGCAGCTCGAATGGCGGCTACATAACCTCCTGTGCCTCCCCCTAAAATGAGTAAATCTGTTTCTCTTGCCATACTTAATTTACCTCAGCTTTCCTAATTTTGGCCTCTTTGTAATCGCGTGCTTTCTCTTTCCCTTCAAAAATCCGAACAGCACCTTGATACAACGCACTCATTTCCATTTCTCCTGCATACACTTCAACGGGTGCTATCCATTCGGTATTTTTTTTGATTTGATTAACGATGTACTCCGAATAACTAGCTCCACCTGTTAGAATGATGTAATCTACTTTTCCCGCTAAAACAGTTGCCATTTCACCAATAGATTTTGATATTTGGTAACACATACCGTCAATATAGTATTGTGCTTTTTTATCACCATTTTCAATTTGTTCAGTGATAATTCTTAAATCAATTTCATTGAGATAGGACTTAATACCACCCTTACCTGCTATTAGTGACTTAACTTCTTTTATAGTCATATCTTCAGTTTGAATGTATGCTGCAAAATCAATTAAGGGTAGAGAGCCAGTTCTTTCCGGTGAATAGGGACCTTCTCCGTCCAAACCATTGACAACATCTACCATTTCGCCTTTTTGATGTGCACCTATGCTAATACCTCCACCTAAATGGGCAACAATGATGTTACTCTTTTCATATTCTTTACCATTGTCAGCTAATATTTTTCGGCCAACTGCTTTTTGATTCAAAGCATGCCCAACACTCCGCCTTTCAATCCCTTTTAATCCTGATAGGCGTGCAAGAGGATGGAACTCGTCTACGACAACTGGATCAACGATATAAGCAGGTATGCCATATTTTTTACTAAATTCATATGCTAAAACGCCACCTAGATTTGATGCATGCGACCCATACTTGGCAGATTTCAAATCTTCGACCATGGTTTCATCAACTAAATACGTTCCACCTGGTATCGGTCGCAAAAGTCCACCTCTACCGACTACTGCTTGTACATCTTTAGGCTTAATATTTTGCTTTTCAATAAATCTATTAATCATTTCTTTCCTATATGTTAATTGTTCCGCGATTCCTTCAAATTTCGAAATTTCGTCTGTCGTATGTCTAATCGTTTCATCGGCAAGTAACGCTCCATTTGAGAAACAAGCGACTTTCGTTGACGTTGACCCCGGATTAATCACGATGACTATATCTTCCATTGGTTACCTCCCTACGCATTCCATGCTTATTTATTTTTTTATTTGTTTAATAGCAAATTCTAGTGAATACAGTTTACTTTCGATTGCATCACTTCTTGAAGTTAAAACAATAGGTACTTTAGTTCCAACGATGGTTCCGCCTGTAATTGCCCCTCCAAATAGTACAAGCGCTTTGTATAAAGCATTGCCTACATCGATATTGGGAACGATTATTACATCAGCGTCACCTTCTATTGGACCGCTAAATCCTTTATGAGCAACTGCTTCCTTCGATAGAGCTAAATCAAAAGATATTGGTCCGTGGATAATTGCAGTTTTATTATTAGAATAATAATCCGTTACTTCTTTAGCCATGACAGATGAAGGCATCTTAGGGTTATAATTCTCAGCAGCACTTAATAAGGCAACTTTTGGGTTTTCTAGCCCAATTTTAAAGGCAACTTCTACTGTATTATCAATAATTCCGGTTAAAACCTCTTTAGAAGGTTCTATGTTCATACCTGCATCAGCTAATAAAAGTGGACGATTCAATTGTGGTAAATTAATCAAAGCGGCATGGGAAAGGACACCTTGTTTTTTCAAGTCATGCTCTTCTCTTAAAACTTCCTTTAAAAGCACATGAGTCGATACAATTCCTTTTACAAGAATTTGTGCTTGGTTACTTGCAACAGATTTAACGGCTTCATGAATCATCTCTTTTTCTGTTTCACATTGAATGTATGTCCATAAATTATTGCTATCGATATTCTGCTTCGTGTCAAAAACAATAAATTTTATCTCGTTTGAATATTTCTCATGTGCGCGGGTAACAAATTCCAACATTTCCGAACGTGAGCCATTCGCAACCGCTATGGTTATCATCTATGTACACCTCTCTTTATTCATAAAGAATTTTGGTAACGCTTACAATATATACTTTACCCTTCAATTTATAAGGTTTCAAATTGGAAAAATTTATGCGACCATAGAGGAAACTTATACCCTAAAAAACTTTAACAATTCTAAACTATACGAAAAGATAAAATATTCCACCCAAGCAACACTTTATACTCTCAGCATGAGCTATGCTAAAATGGTTGTTGGATAGTTAAAATTTAAGGAGCGTGTTAGGATGAAAGCAATTGTTATTGAACAATATGGTGGATCTGAAGAGTTGGTAGAAAAAGAACTCTCTAAACCAGAAATTAAAACTAATCAAGTATTAATTGAAATGCATGCCACTTCAATTAATCCGATTGACTGGAAAATTCGTGCGGGTTACTTGGCTGATGGGATGCCATTTGAATTTCCACTTATTTTAGGCTGGGACGCGGCCGGTGTGATTGTAGAAGTTGGTAAGGATGTAACTCAATTTAAAGTTGGAGATGAAGTCTTTGCGCGTCCAGCGATGGCAAATGGTACTTACTCGGAATATGTGGCCGTAGATGAAAATCTGGTAGCTCTTAAACCTAAAACTATTAGCTTTAACGAAGCTGCGTCTGTACCACTGGCAGGGTTAACTGCATGGCAATGTCTTGTAGACTTTGGACAAATAAAAGCAGGCGATAAAGTTCTTATCCATGCTGGTTCAGGCGGTGTTGGAATATTTGCTATCCAGATCGCTAAAAGTTTTGGTGCTTACGTTTTATCAACTGCAAGTGGCAAGAATGAAGATTTTCTAAAAAAATTGGGTGTTGATGAATTTATCAACTACAAAACTACCGATTTTACTAATGTTGCACAAAATCTCGACCTTGTAGTTGATACAATGGGGGGCGACATTCTAGAAAAAAGTTTAGATGTTGTAAAAAATGGTGGCCGTTTGGTTTCTATCGCAGGCCAACCTAACGAGGAGAGAGCAAAAGAAAGAGATATTACCGTTGAATCTCTTTGGTTAAACCCTAATGGTAAACAACTCGCTGAGCTTGGGGAGTTAATGGAAAAAGGCGAAGTAAAAACTTATATTGGCCATACCTTCCCTTTTACTGCACAAGGATTACGTGATGCACATGATTTAAGTGCAACTCACCATGCGAAAGGGAAAATCGTAATTGAAATAAAGTAAATAAGTAATAATGCACAAAACCCCTCTAGGCTAGATTAATCTGACCTAGAGGGGTTTATTAGTTGTATCGTTTCGAATTATTTGTAAATTTTATAGCTTATTAAGTGCGGTCTCTAGTTGAACTGCTAAATTTGTTAAACTTTCACTTGTAATAGCTGTTTGTTCAATTCCAGCTGCTTGTTCTTCAATGGATGCAGAAATTTCCTGAGTTCCAGAAGCATTATTTTCGGATACTTCGGATAAATTTCGCATTAATTCGATTATTTCATTTTTCTTTTCAACGATAACATTACTTGAATGACTTAATTTTTCCATTGAGTTTTGAATTTTTTTAACCGCATCATCAATTTTCATAAATCTCGTATGTGTTTTGTCGACACTTGCGCTTTGAGATTCGCTTATATTCTTAACATCTAACATGGTCTCTACAACAGTTGTTGTATTATTTGTTAATGTCTGGATGATTTCTTTTATTTGGTTAGCAGATTGCTTTGATTCTTCTGCCAATTTTCTTACTTCGTCTGCTACTACTGCAAAGCCTTTTCCTGATTCACCTGCTCGAGCCGCTTCTATAGCGGCATTAAGTGCTAAAAGGTTAGTCTGCTCGGCAATGCTAGTAATTAATTCAACGACCTTTCCAATATTTTCAACACTCATTTGAGTTAAATTAATATTTTCGGATATATCGATAATAGCGTTATTGTGTGTGTTGGTTTCTCTAATTAATTCTTGTAAAACTTCTGTTCCCTCTTGCTTCATCTTATCGATATGTTCCAAATCCTGGTTAAGAGTAAACATAAATTTTTGATCGGAATTTAATAAGTCACCCATCTCATCTACAACTTGAAGACCCTTTTGGACATCATGCGCCTGGTCACTTACGCCATTCGCAATATCTTCAATTGTTTTTGACATTTCTTCCGCCACACTACTTGCTTCTTCCGAGCTAGCTGTTAATTCTTGGGCGGATTCGACTAATAATGATGAAAACTCATGGACTTCTTTTGCAGTCGTCTCCTTATTCTTAATACGCTTTTGCTCATCTTCTAATAGCTTCTTCATGTTATCCATTAGATTTTTGTTATAATATCCAACAAGTAGACTCCCAACTACAACGGTTACTAATAAAGCAATTGTGGAAAGCAGTTCGGTTTCTTGGCTATTATAAATGCCTAGAAGGGTCATCCTTCTAACAAAAAAAACATTTAATAATAGTACGCTAACGCTCAATATAGAAATTAATTTCATTTCAAAAAACATAAATGAAATAATAAATAGAGGCGCTATGTATATAAAAGAAAGTACAGATGTACTAGTTAACAAGGTATAGCCATAGGGAATTAAGAAACCTAGTATAACTATATAACTAACTTTAGGGGAAGACTTTTCCTTACGATAGATAAAAAAACTTGTTCCATAAATTAGTAGTAAGCACACACCTAGGAATACTAACATACCAACCGTGCGGTTACCTCGTATAACTTCCATAAAATAGCCCACTAAAATAATAAGATACATAAATAGAGTAAAGAAAAAACCGGTTAAATTTGTTTCTTTAGTAATTTTATTCAATATAGTTTACTCCTTTTCCTTTAGTTATATATATATCGGTCATTTTATTAATTATTTAATAGGCTACTTAAAAAAATTATATATATTTGATGGTGCACAACCAAAATAAAAAAGTAGTAAAAACTTTTACAAGAGTTTTTACTACTTTTTTATTAATTTTTTATTGCTACACGGGCAATTCTGCCGCCTTGGATATAAACCATTAATACTGAAATATCGGCCGGGTTTACACCACTAATGCGACTTGCTTGAGCAATTGTTTCTGGTTGAATTACTTTTAATTTCTCGCGTGCTTCATTTGCAATCCCATTTATCGCGTCATAATCAATATCTTCAGGAATACGTTTGGCTTCTAATTTTTTTAATTTTTCGACTTTACTGTATGCTTTATTAATATAACCATCATATTTAACTTGAATTTCAACTTGTCGCACCACATCACTTGGGAGAGGCTTAGCAAGTGGGGCAAAAGGATACAAACTATTGTAATCTAATTCAGGTCGTTTTAATAAGTCACTAAATAAGAATCCATCTTTTAAGCGCGTTGAATTTCGTTCCGCTAAGAATGCTTGTAGTTCTTCAGTTGGTTTCAAGCGAATTTTTTTCAAACGAGCCATTTCCTCTTTCACAGCTTCTTGCTTTTCAATAAAGGATTGGTAGCGTTGTTCTGAGAGTAGCCCAATTTCATGCCCAATTTCTGATAGACGCATGTCTGCATTATCATGGCGTAAAATTAATCGGTATTCAGCTCGAGAAGTCAGTAAACGATAAGGTTCTAGCGTTCCTTTGGTCACAAGATCATCAATCATAACGCCGATATAGCCGTCGCTTCGCTTCAAGACCAAAGGCTCTTTGCCTTGATTAGTTAAAGCTGCATTGATACCTGCCATTAAACCTTGTCCGGCTGCTTCTTCGTATCCGGATGTCCCATTCATTTGTCCTGCCGTAAATAAACCTTTCACCAGTTTTGTTTCTAAGGATGGACGTAATTGGTGTGGTTCAACGACATCATACTCAATGGCGTAACCCGTACGCATCATTTTAGCGTTTTCTAATCCCGGTATGGAATGGAGGACAGCTTCTTGTACTTCTTCAGGAAGTGAAGAAGAAAGACCTTGAACGTATACTTCTTCTGTATGACGCCCTTCTGGCTCTAAGAATAATTGGTGGCGCGGTTTATCACTAAAACGAACGATTTTATCTTCGATAGATGGACAATAGCGCGCTCCTACACCTTCGACAATTCCCGTAAACATAGGAGCTCGGTGTAGGTTGTCACGAATAATCTGATGAGATTCCACTCCGGTATAAGTGAGCCAACATGACAGTTGATCTTTTAGATAATCTTCATCTTTCGTTTCAAAACTGAAATGGTTGGGTTCTTCATCGCCCGGTTGTTCTTCTGTTTTGGAATAGTCGATCGAAGAAGCTAAAATACGTGGTGGCGTTCCTGTTTTAAAACGTGCTAATTCAAAACCAAGCTCTAATAAACTCTCCGATAACTTGATAGAAGGTTGTGAATTATTTGGACCAGAAGAATATTTAAGTTCGCCGATAATAATTTGTCCCCGTGAGGAAGTTCCAGCAGTTAAAATAACTGCTTTACTCCGGTATATGGCACCAGTATTGGTTATAACACCTTGAACAACTCCCTCTTCAACAATCAATTCTTCAACAATCCCTTGACGTAACAGTAGGTTATCCTGTTTTTCAAGCGTTTTTTTCATTTCATGCGCATAGTCGTTTTTGTCAGCTTGTGCTCTCAAAGCCTGTACTGCCGGTCCCTTACCTGTATTTAACAGGCGCATTTGAATATAAGTTTTATCAATATTACGGCCCATTTCACCGCCCATAGCATCTATTTCGCGGACAACCACTCCCTTAGCAGGCCCTCCAATAGAAGGGTTACAAGGCATAAATGCTACCATATCTAAGTCAATCGTTACTAATAGTGTGGATTGTCCCATTCGTGCAGCTGCTAACGCTGCTTCAGAACCTGCGTGTCCTGCTCCAACGACAATCACATCAAAATTTCCAGCTTCATAATGATTCATTTGATTATTCCTTTCGTATTGATGATTTTTTTATTTTCCTAAACAAAATTGGCTGAATAATTGCGTAAGCAATTCATCTTGCACCGTATCACCAGTAATTTCTCCGAGTAGCTCCCATGCGTGAGTAAAGTCTATCTGAACTAAATCAACTGGCATGTCTGCTTCGATCCCAGATAAAACATCCTCTAAGGATGCCACCGTATCGTTTAAGAGGCCAATATGTCGGACATTTGAGATATAAGTAGCATCTTGCTCCCCGGTTTCTCCGGCAAAAAACATCCCTGAAATTTGTTTCTCAAGTAAGTCCAAACCCACTTGTTCCAGCATAGAGGTGGAAATGATTTTATCCGGTTCACTCCATTTTGTTAAATCCTTAACGGTTACTTGTGATTTTAAATCGCTTTTGTTTAAGAGAATAATTCGATTCATTTCCTGTGTAGCGTCTAATAAAGCTTGGTCTTCTTCCGTCAACGCTTCATTTTGGTTAATGAGGAGTAAGATTAAATCTGCGGATAATAAAGCTTTCCGACTACGTTCCACACCTAACTGTTCAACGATATCATCTGTTTCGCGAATACCCGCTGTATCGATTAACTTTAAAGGAACACCATTTACGTTGACATATTCTTCGATTGTATCGCGTGTCGTTCCAGCTATGTCGGTAACAATCGCTTTATCTTCCCGTAATAAACGATTCAATAAGCTTGATTTGCCAACGTTCGGACGACCAATAATCGCTGTTTCTAAACCTTCTCGAAGAATTTTCCCTTGCTGTGCAGTGCGTAGCAACGCTTCAACACTATTTTTCACTTGAATGGTCTTTTCTTTCAATAGTTGAGTTGTTACTTCCTCAACGTCATCATATTCAGGGTAATCGATGTTTACTTCTACCTCAGCTAGGGTGTTTAAAATAATTTGGCGAATGTTCCGGATCAACTTCGAGAGATCTCCATCTAATTGGCTAAGCGCTACGTCCATAGCGCGGTCCGTTTTAGCTCGAATTAGGTCCATAACGGCTTCTGCTTGAGACAAGTCTATACGTCCATTTAGAAAAGCTCGTTTTGTAAATTCTCCTGGTTCCGCAATACGTGCCCCGTTCTGTAAGACCGTTTGTAAGATTCGATTAACGCTCACGACACCGCCATGACAGTTAATCTCGATGATATCTTCTTTCGTAAAGGTTTTTGGTGCGCGCATAACACTCACCATTACTTCGTCTATCATTTCTCCCGTTTTGGGATTATAAATATGACCATAATTAATTGTATGACTTGCTACATCGTGAAGACGTTTCGAACCGGATTGATATAAACGATCTGCAATGGCAATCGCATCTTCTCCACTTAATCGGACAATACCAATTGCACCTTCTCCTGGTGGCGTTGAAATAGCAGTAATGGTATCAAATTCAGTAATATTCATATTATGTTGCACACCTTTCTAATAATTTTACGCATGAAAAAAGTGCCCACTCCACCCCTTATATTTTAGGATGGTTAAGCACTTTGACTGCGTCACACATATATACGTTTTTAGTTTTCCTGATTCTTGAAAATTATACAGGGTCTACTGACTTTTTGCAAGTATAAGAGAAATTATTTCTTATTTCTTTAATCCTCTGGTCCTCTAAACCAAAAAACTCCGATCTCTATCTTTTATAAGGCTTAAAATATGATAAGATAGAAATATAATATTTCTAAATAAACTGTTTTATAATTTAAAAGACTTCAGTCTATTTGTCCGAGGAGTTGATTACTATCAATAAGTTTTACGATATTTACCTTGATTTAAAAATGAAAATTGAAACGTATCACTATCAAACAGGATCTCTCCTTCCCAGTGAAAAAACCTTAGCTGATGTCTACAAGGTTTCTAGAGAAACAATACGTAAAGCGCTCACCATGTTGTTAGAAGAAGGCTATATTCAAAAAAAACAAGGAAAAGGCTCTATTGTATTAGATATTAAGCGGCTTAATTTCCCCTTTTCAGGTTTAACGAGTTTTAAAGAAATCCAAGAAGCTCAAAACATACAGAGCGAAACCATCCTGGTCAAAAACAAACGGGAACTAGCACCTAAGTTTCTAACAAATCAGCTTGATTTAGCCCCTAGTCAGCAAGTTATTTCACTCGTGCGTTTACGCAAGATATCTGGTGAGGTTGTCATCTTAGACAAAGATTATCTAATAGATGACAAAATTCGTTCTATTCCCTCTCAAGCCGCTAAGGATTCTCTTTATGCTTATTTAGAAAGTGAACTACATATGAATATATCTTACGCTAAAAAGATTTTTGTAGTAGAACCAGCTACACGTGAAGATCGCCAGCTAATGGACTTAAAGAATGATACCCATGTTGTGGTTGTGAAAGGTGAAGTTTATTTAGAAGACACCCGTTTATTTCAATACACTGAATCTCGTCACCGTTTAGACCGATTTGAGTTTGTTGAATTTGCACGGCGCAAGCACTCCGCTCCCTGAAAAAAGTCTCTTTTTGTTTTTTAAACAGATAATCTGGATCCCAAGTCAAGGACAGTTTAAAAAAGAGAGAATCTAGGCTACTTGTTTCAAGAGCTGATCCCGGTAGGAAACCGGGGTCAGCTTTTTCAGTTTCCATTGGCCGCGCTCGTGGTTGTAGTAGTCCATATAGTTGATAATGACAGACTGTAACTCCTTCAGTGAATGACACTCCTCGTAAGGAATTTCGTCCTTTAGGTGGCCGAAGTAGCTCTCCTGTGGGGCGTTGTCCCAGCAGTTCCCACGGCGGGACATAGATTGGGTTAGGCCATTCTTCTGCACCAATTTCTGGAAGATGGGGCTAGTGTAGTGCGACCCTTGGTCGGAATGGAGGAGGGCTTGCGCAGGGAGGTCCTCTCCATGTTTTGCCACTAGATCTTTCACCGTATCGAGAGCTATGTCCAAGGTGATTCGGTCGGCGACGGCGTAGGCTAAAACCTCCTTTGTGGCGCCATCCAAGATGGTAGAGAGGTAGCCTAGGAAGCCGTCTTTTCCCCGGAGATAGGTAATATCAGTCAGGAGCACCTTCTTCGGCGCTGACTGATCAAACTGCCGCTGGAGCCGGTTCGGAACGGTGCGATGTTCTTGTGTGGCTTTTGCGATTTTTCGGTACGGGTTCGCACGGCGGATAGGACACTGGAGTCCATACTTTCGCATGATCCGCTGGACTTTCTTGCGGTTCACTACAGTTTTCTTCGTGTTGAGGAAGTACATGACAATGGCACGGGAACCTTTCGCCACCCGTTTATAGGCCATTGCTTCCAGAACACGGTCGCGCCACCTCTGGTCCTCCTCTTCCTTCTCCTGCCTTTTGCATTGGTTCTCGGGGGAGAAATGCGCGTAGTAGCCGGAATTGGATACTTCCAGAATCAGACAAGCTCTCCTGACGGAGAGCGAGCCGGGGCGACTCGTCACCTGTTGGATGAGGGCGAACCGCTCCTGCTTGCTTAACTCATTTCCCCTCCTTTCTGCGAAGTCGATTTTTTTTAACAGCTCATTCTCCTGTCTGAGGAGGACATTCTCCTGCTTGGCCCGGCGGAGCTGCTCTTCGGTCGAAAGCTCCGTGAGGCGGGGGCGCCCCGATGCGCCCTTGCGCTGATCTCGTACGCCCGTGATCCCGCTCTCCTGATAGGCCTTCTTCCAGCGGTTGGCAGCGGTGTGGATTCGCCGCTCGCCTAGGACCTCCACTGGGAGACTCGCCTCCATGAAAATCTGTCGGGCAGTCTTTCCCTTTTTCCACTCCGCAAGGAAGTGGACCTTGAACTCGTCCGAGTAGGTGATGGCTTTGGGGGAGACGTTCTGAACATAGGGGTTGTGGGATAGGTCTGTAACCTGCTCGTCCGTGAATGTTCGTTTTGACATGGGTTCCTCCTCTTAAAAATGTATTTTTTGTAAGGCTCTCTTGGGGGAGCGGTCGCGGTTCCCGTTCCTTTCCTCCAGTTTATCAGGAAAGGGAGACTAATTCTCGTACAAGACATAAAAAGACCCTATAAAGGGTCTCTTTTTTAAAGAGTCTACTTTATAGGGTCCAGTTTACAGAAAGAGGCGCTTTTATTTATTCTAAAACAGAATTCATTTCGACATAAAAAGATTCTCCTTCATTCATCTCAATGTGTCCGGATTTATAGGGTGCATTTTCAACGGTTAAAACAACTTCTTCAACACCATAATAGGATCCTATTGTATTAACAACACTTTGTAAAAGCAATTTCTCAGCTGATGAACCGGCATTTAAGTCATTTACTAATCCTTGTGAAAAATCTACGTAAACACGTCCATCTTCATTGAGGTAAAGGCTCTTTATTTGAGTGCCCTCAGGAATAACTTGTCCGTAGTCTACACCGGGAATATGTGTGAATAACTCAGCTATGACCTTTCGAGTGACATCATTAGTAAAAAAGGAAATATTAACTTCAGCGACTTCGAGTCCCATGACATTTCTATCTGGGTAATAAGTAGGTAATACAACGGTTTCAGCAGTTCCTTCTTCACGAGATTCCAAGGTAGCAGTCATTTCATAGGAGCCGTTGGTATCCGTATAAATTTCTTTTACTAAACCTATTCCTTCTGCATAATAACGTTTTGTAATGGTATCTTTTTCTGTTGTTGTTACTTCAAGAGATGGGAACGTTCCAACCATTGTCTCAATTTCAATATCAAGAGCTGTAATTTGGGAATTATCCCAATTATTGCCTATTTCTAATGGTTCCTTCAAAAGGATAGTACTTGATTCATCACGAGTTTGGTCTAACATATTTTCACGAAAGTATGTTTCATCGCGTCTAAATACTTGCGTGATTGCTCCTTCTTCTAGCTCCAGTACTTCGATAAAATGGCTACCTGCATTTTTAGTAACGTATTGAATCCGATTATTTTCATAATATTGCGGGTATTTTTGGTAAGAAACATACTCATTGCCATCCCCAGCATAAGAATAAGCAACATCCGCCTCAAATGGGAAGTATGCTTCCACCGATAATGCCTCTACCTCTGCTGAAGATTCCTCTGGTAGAGAAATACTTTCTGAACTGGAGACACTTTCAATATCAACAGATGAAGATACATCTGGGTTTGTAGTGGTACAACTTGCTAGAAACAGAGATAAGAAACCAACTAAGAACAAGTAGTTTTTTTTCATCTTTATTCCCTCCTACTATTCTTTCTTTTTTATTATTATATCATAATGAAATAGCCCTTTACTCCTTTTGTTTCTGAGTAAAGGGCTATTGGTTATTTAATTAAGTAGGCAACTGTTTCATAAGGACTTAAGACCATCTCTGACGCTAACTGTCTAGTGGCATAATTGCCAATAATCCATTCAGCCTGACCGTTTAAAAATTCTTCAGGTATTTTTAGCTGGTAGTCTGTTCCATAGAAGTGATTTAAAACTAATAATTTTTGATTATCTTTTTCCCTTACGTAAGCATAAACTTCAGGATCATCTAAAAGGATTCCTCTGTAACTGCCTTCTGAAATAATTGGTTGTTGTTTACGTAATGCAATGAGTTTTTGATAATAAGAGAAAATCTTTCCTTCATCTCTTTCTTTTTCAACATTAATTTGTGGATAATTATCTGCAACTTTTAACCACGGCTCACCGCTTGTAAAGCCAGCGTGTGCGGAATCATCCCATTGCATAGGAGAACGGCTATTATCACGTGATTTTTTACGAATAATTGCCATTGCTTCTTTGTGTTTGATGCCTTGCATGCGTAATGCTTCATAGGCATTATGGGTTTCAATATCAACAAATTCATCCAAGCTTGTGTAATCAGGATTCGTCATCCCAATTTCTTCTCCCTGGTAAATATAAGGCGTCCCTCGCAACAAATGAACCGTCTGTGCTAACATAGTAGCTGTTTCATAAGGATAATGCTCAGGGTCACCAAAGCGGCTGTTAGCTCGCGGTTGGTCATGATTGTTCCAAAAAAGTGCATTCCATCCATTTTTATCCGACATGCCTACTTGCCATTCGTCTAGTAACTGCTTGAGTTCAATAAAGTCAAACGGCGCGTCTGTCCATTTCTCCCCATCTTGATAGTCCACTTTTAAATGATGGAAACTAAAAATCATCGAAAGCTCATCACGATCTGGGTTTGAATATAAAATGCCATTTTCGACCGTTGTGGAAGACATTTCCCCTACAGTAATAATATTATCGGCTTTACCGAAGGTTTCACGATTTAATTCTTGAACCCATTCATGAACAATTGGGGTATCTGTATAAAGGCTCTTTTCATTATCCCCTTCACTGTCAACTAATTCTTCTTCTTTACCAATCACATTTAAAACATCAAAACGGAAGCCCTTAATCCCTTTTTCCATCCAAAAATTGACAACCTTAAAAAGTTCTTGACGGACTTCTGGATTCCGCCAGTTTAAATCAGCTTGAGAGACGTCATAGAGCCTTAAATAATAATTACCCGTATCACCAAATGGTTCCCAAGCGTCCCCACCAAACTTAGACTGCCAATTTGTTGGTAGACTGCCATCTTCTTGTGGAGGACGAATAATATAAAAGTCTTGATATTTCTTGTCTCCCGCTAAAGCTTTTTGAAACCATTCATGGGTTACCGAGGTGTGATTTAAGACCATATCAAACATGATGTCAATCCCATTCTCTTTTGCTTCTTTAATCAATTGCTCCAAATCTTCCATCGTTCCAAATAGAGGATCAACTGCGCAGTAATCGGTAATATCATAGCCATTATCCTTTTGCGGGGAAAGAAAAATTGGATTCATCCAAATCATATCAATACCTAGTTCTTTTAGATAAGGTATTTTTTCAATAACTCCCTGAATATCACCGATCCCATCTCCATCGGAATCTTTAAATGATTTCGGGTAAAGCTGATAGATTACTTTGTCTTTAAAATCTTGCATAATATCCCCTCTCTTAATCTAAAAGAGGAGCAAAAGATACCTCCCTTTTGCTCCCTTCATTTTTTTAATTAGTTAGATGTTTCTATTATTGGTGCATCGTCTACTTCACCTTTTGGTACAAATATTCCTCTTTTTTCGAAGAAAATTGTCAATAGAATTGGTACAACAAAGGCGATTAACATACTTACAAAGAACATTGGCCAGAATTCAAACTTGATAGATAAGAATCCTGGTATACCACCCACACCAATGGAAGCAGCTGTGACACCAGATAGGACAGAAACGAGTCCAGCTAGACCAGATCCTACCATTGCTGCAACAAACGGGTAAATATACTTGATATTAATACCAAACATAGCTGGTTCTGTTACACCTAAATAACAAGAAATCATCGCTGGAATAGAAACTTGCTCTTCATCCTTATTTCCACGATGCATCCAGATGATTGCTAAAACAGCTGATCCTTGTGCGATATTTGAAAGAGCAATCATTGGCCATAGTTGCGTCCCGTCAAAATCTGCAATTAGCTGTAAGTCAATAGCGTTGGACATATGGTGGAGACCGGTGATAACGAGTGGCGAATAGAGCGCTCCAAAGACAAGCCCAAACAACCAACTGAAACTGCTCGTAATTCCTGCGTAAACAATACCAGAAATCCAGTTCCCAATTTGCCAACCAATCGGTCCTAATATGGTATGAGCAATAAGAACGGTTGGAACAAGTGCGAACAATGGAACAAAAATCATCGATATAGCTTGTGGAATCCATTTACGCAACCAAATTTCTAAATAAGAAAGGGTAAACCCAGCTAACATCGCCGGTAAAACTTGGGCTTGATAACCAATCATATCAATTTGGAAAAATCCAAAATCCCAAAAAGGAATTTCACCAATTGCAGTAGCTTCTGCTACACCATAAGCATTTAACAATTGTGGTGAGACAAGAGTAATCCCTAAGACAATCCCTAAAATTTGGGTTGTCCCCATCTTTTTAGTGACACTCCAAGTAATCCCAACTGGTAAGAAGTGGAAAATCGCTTCACCAATTAACCAAAGGAAACTATTCACACCTGCCCAGAATTGACTGACATTTACAATACGATTATAAATAGGCTCGCCGGAATTGGTGAATTGTGCAACACCATCTTCCATTAGCTGTCCTAAACTTTGAAATTCAATTCCTTCTAAAATATTACGGAAACCTAGAATAAGTCCACCTACAACAATTGCTGGAATCAGGGGTGTAAAAATCTCAGCCAATACAGACATAGCCCGTTGAATTGGGTTTTGATTTTGTTTTGCTGCTGTTTTTGCCTGATCTTTTGAGACACCTTCTTTTCCAGATACCTTACTAAATTCATTATAAAACGTTGCTACTTCGTTCCCTATAATAACTTGAAATTGTCCTGCTTGCGTAAAAGTACCTTTGACTGCGGGGATCGATTCAATTTTTTTGACATCTGCTTCTGCTGGGTCGTTCAATACAAAACGCATCCGTGTCGCACAGTGCGTGACTGCTGATATATTATCCGAACCGCCTATATACTCCAACAAATCGGACGCGTCTTTTTTAAAATCTGCCATTTTTATTCCTCCTTTTTCAACTTGTCTATACAAGCTGCTTGCTGGCTATATCATATGTTATTATTAATTAAATTGCAAGCGTTTTCTGTTAGTTTTTTTAAATTTTTGTATAATGAGGATATACTAAAATAAACTCAAGTTAAAAAGGAGAAGATATAGAGATGTGTAGTCGATGCCCTTGGGCTGAAACAAGCCTTATGATGCAAGAATATCACGATAAAGAATGGGGAATCGTCCATACCGATGACACCTATCTCTTTGAAATGCTGACCTTAGAAGGCGCGCAGGCTGGTCTTTCCTGGCAAATTATTTTAAATAAACGTCAAGCCTATCGCGATGCCTTCCACCACTTTGATGTCGCTGTTTGTGCGAGGTTGACTAATCAAGAAATTGAGGAGATTCGTCTCAATCATTCTGTTGTCAAACATAAATTAAAACTCTATTCTGTTCGTTCTAATGCTCAATCTTTCCAAAACATACAAAGGGAATTCGGAAGCTTTTCTACTTATATCTGGTCTTTTTCTCCCCCTATAAAAAATAATTGGCAAAGCCCAACAGAAGTTCCAAGCCAAACCGCTTTATCAAGTATAATCAGTAAAGACCTCAAACAACGTGGGTTTAAGTTTATTGGCCCTACTATTGTCTATTCTTTTATGCAAGCTATTGGAATGGTCAATGATCATCTCCTTACGTGTGATTTTCGTAATTGTACGTCTGTGTAGCAGAGTAAAAAACAAAAACCTCCTATTGAATGCAGATTTCTTTTAAAGAATCTACTTCAATGGGAGTGTTTGATTATTTACCACTTGTTTTGTTTTTGGTAAACTATTTGCTTTCTTTATAACGATGTTTTCTAAGGAAGCATGTTTCCATAATTTCCGATAATAGTTTATAGAAGACATGAGTATATACAACTTCCTGCGCCAACTCTTTTCATACGGAGCAACCAAAGGATGAACCATTGGTTGTTTGTTGTCACTTTGTGGGATATGAAGGTTATGACAGAGTAAATGATTGGTTAAATTACTGTAGACAATTTCTTTCTGAAAAGTAGCCATAGAAAGATTATTTTCGAGAAGAAAATCTTCTATATAATACCAGGCTACATTATGTCCAGCTGCTGTTACATAATAGTTACTTAAACCTAACCGCCCATTCACCTCAAAAAAGATATATTCACATCGACGCGCATCATATTTGACGTCAAAAGTCATAAATCCATAAAACCCAGAAGCTTCTACAATGCGTTGAATTGGCTCTTTTATACTTTCTTCTTCGCGAACAAATCCCGCTAAACTGTTTCCAATTGCAGAAGGAGTGGGATCATCTACTAGAACATTTGCGTAAGAAACGAGTTTGATTTGGCCGTCCTTTTTAGCAACATAGGCTGTTACAATACCTAAAGAAGTATCATCGCCTGGAATATACTCTTGTACTATTAGAGCAGCAGTATAACCTGCTTGTCTGATTAACTCAATATTCTGCCATGCTTCTTCTTGAGTTTGACATAAATAAACTTTTTTCTTACCCTCAAAATCTAGGTTTTGATACTCAGGTGTCTGAGCAGCTTTGATAATAACGGGATAGGTTAAATTAAAGGTGGACATTTGATCTAAAACGACTGTACGTGGGTAAGCAACGTCTAACTGCTCACAAAGCTCATAAAAAAGGGTTTTATCCGTCACCGCTTCATACGTTTGTTCATCAGGGTACGGAACAATCCAGTTCGGTCCAAATAACATTCGATTTTCAATTAAAAAAGATACATAGCGATCATCGCTTCCAAAAATTATTTTTTTCGTTTCTGGTTCTTGGATTTCAATTGCCACCATCGTCTCGAGCATACTTTCAATATCAGTCATCTGCAGTTGCTTGTAGTAATTAATAATCTTAGAATGCTTGACTGATCCTGTTCGGTAAGGGCTGATTAAGGCTGATTTTACACCATATTCCTCATAAAACGCACGTGCTAGCCCGTAAGAACCGCGATTAGCGCCCATAATGACTGGCGTGAATTTCATTCGATTTCCTCCTATTTATACAATATAAAAATCTTTCATATGGTAATCGTATTGAAGACTTCCTACTTCTTTTCTTGATTCATCTGCAACTAAGAAACCATCCGACATGGTCAACGCACGGTGTTGGAAGCGTTGAAAAATCGTTTGATCGTGTGTTGCTAAAATAACCGTCGTTCCACGGCGATTAATCCGCATAAACAGACGGAAAATTTCTCTAGAAGTTTGCGGATCAAGATTTCCTGTCGGTTCATCTGCTAATAAAATTCGGGGGTTATTCACTAGGGCTCTGGCAATTGCGACGCGCTGCATTTGCCCACCCGATAATTCTTCGGGAAAACAATCTGCTTTATCAGCTAATTCAACCAGTGTTAGGGTTTGACGAATGCGTGCATCCATATTTTCCTCAGGTACACCAACAATTTCTAGAGCAAACTGAATATTTTCATACACTGTTTTTCTTTTTAGTAATTGCAAATCTTGAAAAACAATACCAATTTCACGGCGTAGCTTATACAAATCTTTCCGTTTCATTTTAGCTAAGTCATACCCACAAACCATTATGTTCCCGCTTGTTGCTTTCTCAGCACCGTATAAAAGTTTCAAGAGCGTGGACTTCCCTGAACCACTTGCCCCCATTAGGTAAACGAACTCTCCTTCTTGAACGGAAAATGATACACTGTCAATTCCTCTTATACCTTTAAAATATGTTTTCTGAGTTTGATTACACACAATAATCTCCATTTGTCTCGACACTCTTTCTATTGTTTAAACTGGTTAATAAGACTCATTATTTCATCGGTGCTTTGAGCAGCTTTCAAATTCATCCCATAAGCACGTTGGGCGATAATCATTTGGCTAAAGGCATCAGCTAGATTAACATTGGATGCTTCTAAGTAACCTATTAAAATCTCGCTCCTTGAAGGTTCCATAGGGCCTTGAGCAGTATACTGGTTTTCACCCTTAGCAAACATTAGCGTTCCTTCACTAGAATTAAACACAGCTGGAACATCTCTATTCATTAGTACGACTTCATCGTGCGCATTTTTAACAATGCCTTCTTCGTCTTGATGAAAGTTTCCATCGCGGGTGTAATAGGTACGACCATCTTTCCCAGTTATTTGAAAATACCCTTCTCCTGAGATAGCAAATTGCATCTCTCCTGGACTTTCTACTAAACTCCCTTGTGAAAAATTAGTAGTATAATCGTGGGAGCGCGTTCCCGCCTGAATAGAAAGCTCAACATTATCTCCTAGTAATAGTCGATTATTATTGACATAAGTATTTGTCATTAATTCGTTAAAACTGGTTTCCTTAGCTTTATATGCTGTTGTATTAACATTCGCGATATCATGAGCAATAGTGTCCATCTGATATTGAATAGCATGGAGTCCTGTTTTTGAAATACTAAGTGATTGATTCATCCTGATATTCCTCCTTATACTTTGCCGATTTCACTACTTGCTCGTCGTAATGTTTCATCGCTAGCATGTAAAACTTTCTGATTAGCTTCGAAATCACGTGAAATTTTAATCATTTCAGCCATTTCATCTACGAGGTTTACCTCTGGAAGGCGATAGACCTCAGACACTTGCTTGCTAAAGGGTATATTGCCCATAGTAACTAGTTTACCTCGATTTGGTTGACCCATCCGATTTGCCAGCTGTGCTTCTACGCTTGTGCTTTGGATCATCCGCAAAGATTCAAAATCTGGCGTATTTAGATTAGAAATATTTGTACTAACCATTTCTTGTTTTTTTTGTAGCAGATTAAAATGATGTTTTAATGTATCTATGCTTCTAATCAATAATCTTCCTCCTTAATTCATCACGCAACTTATTAATGACTTTCCCGTGAATTTGAGAAACTCTAGGGATAGAAATATCATAAATGTAAGCAATTTCTTTCATTGCCAATTTTTCAACGTAAATGAGCTGTAAAATTTCTTGTTCGCGTCCCGCTAATGTTTGAATGGCCTGCCGTAAAGTCTCTTTTTCCTCTTCTAAAATTAAAGCTTGATCAAAATCTTCAATCCTATTATCAGCAATGTAATCACCGATAGTCGTATGTGAGTTTTCTTTAGAAAAAATGACTTTTTCTAAACTAATCGCGGACAAATGATGAATGGTTGTATAAATACCATCAAGCTGTTTGACTGTCACATCCATGTAGGCAGCAATTTCCGCCTCTTTTGGCTCTCTTTCTAACTCTCTTTCTAGCAATTCTTTGGTTTGGTAATAATTTTTTAATAAATCCATACCTGAACGTGTTACGGGCGAAGTCCGTCTTACCTCATCAATAATTGCGCCACGGATACGCGTGTAAGCGTAACTTTCGAACGCAACATTCTTAGAAGCATCATACTTTTCCATTGCATCTAGCAACCCAATGACTCCAAATTGATAAAGGTCATCATACTCATACTGATGGCTTTTAATAGTCATACCCTTTGCTACCTTCTCTACTAAAGGTAGATAAGTGAGAATTTCTTCTTCAGGGGTCTGTTTATTAATCATAGGTCACCTCCCGATCATTAACTTAATTAACTTTATCTACCATGCCTTCTGCAGTAATGGCGATTTCATTTGGTACTTCGTTTAAAGATAAGATGGCCAACTCAGGAAAATTGTATGCTAACAAATTTCGTAGGGCTGGACGATTTTTCGGAGATACTAATAAGACATGTGGTATCCCCTGTCTCTCTAAATGAGAATGGATACTCTTGACTTGATCGAAGAGATGATTAATGACATCCCCTTGTAACACTGGAATAGACCCTGCAGATGATTTTTGGATACTTTGACTAATCATTTCTTCTGCGTCAGGATGAACGGTTACAACGTGTAACGTGCGCGTATCATCAAGGTGAGGCTGAACTATCGTTTGTTTCAAAGCTTGGCGTACATATTCAGTTAGCAACTCGGAATCTTTCACCGTCGTCCCATAGTCAGCTAACGTTTCAAGAATCGTTACCATATCTGTAATAGGAATCTGCTCTTTTAACAAGTTTTGTAAGACTTTTTGTACTTCCCCAAGGCGCAAGACATCTGGTATTAATTCATCTACGACCACGTTATATTTTTCTTTTAATCCTTCTAGTAACGCTTGAACTTCTTGGCGTCCTAATAGCTCATGGCTATGTTGGCGAATGGTTTCTTTGAGATGCGTTACCATCACTGTTAAAGGATCTACTACCGTTAAACCATGTAAATCAGCGAGTTCACGGTCACTTGTTTCAATCCACAGGGCATCTAAACCAAAGGCTGGTTCCTTAGCCGTAATCCCCTTAACTGGAACCGACTCGCCATCCGGCATCAACAACAATGCTTTATCCATAAAGAGTTCATTTTTGGCCTGCTCATTTCCTTTTATTTTAATCACGTATTCATTGGAGCCAAGCTGTAGGTTATCACGGATTCGGATGGGTCCTAATAAAATACCCAATTCTTGGGCAAATTGTTTTCGAATGACTAAGACTTGATTCATAATATTTTCATCTTTAGTTTCATCGGCGATTTCAATTAATCCATATCCGATTTCGATGGCAATCGCATCAATTTGATGAGGGACAATGGTATTTTCATGATTTCGGTGGCGCTCTGTCCGTTTTGCTGCAATCGTAGCGCGTTCTTCTTGGGCAAGACGATTATTTTCTTTTTGATTACTCTCATTTACTAGATAACCCGCTGCTCCTGCTGCTGTTGCAATCATAAAAAACAGAAAAAAAGGAAACCCAGGTACAAAAGAAAAAACAAGCATAATACCACTTAAGATGAACAATACTTTAGCAGTAGAAAACAATTCGGGAACAAGCGAGCTCCCGAAACTCTTGGCATTACCAGAACGGGTAACTAAAATACCGGATGCGATGGAAATAAGTAAGGAGGGAATCTGACTGACGAGTCCATCTCCAATAGTTAACTTCCCAAATTGATTCAATGCTTCCATTACACCCATGCCATTTTGAACCGTAAAAATTAATATACCGCCTATAAGGTTAATAATTGTAATAATAATACTCGCTGTAGCGTCTCCTTTGACAAATTTACTGGCACCATCCATAGCCCCATAGAACTGAGTCTCGCGTTCTAAATCCTTACGACGATTCTTAGCATCTTCTTCACTTATTAGCCCGGAAGCTAAATCTGAATCAATGGACATTTGTTTTCCTGGCATCGCATCTAAAGAGAAGCGTGCAGATACTTCAGAAACACGACTGGAACCACTCGTCACAACAATCATTTGGATAATAAAAATAATCAAAAAAATAACAGCCCCAACTATTATGTTATTACCGGTTACCAGATTCGCAAAAGTAGCAATGACATCACCCGCTGAACCAACTGTCAAAATAAGCCGAGTTGAAGAAATGTTGAGTCCTAAACGAAACATCGTCGTAATCAAAAGTACAGTTGGAAAGCTGGAAAATTCTAAGACACTTTTGGTAAAAAGCGTTAAAAGTAAAATCGTAAAAGAAAGAGCCAAATTAAGAATCAATAAAAAATCTAACATTACCGCGGGTAAGGGTATGACAATCATTATCATGATTATGACCACAAAAATGGATACACTTAAATCCATAATTGCTGCTGATCTTCCTTTATTTTTTGAAAAAATGGTTGCCATACGCTGTTTCCTCCATGTCTTACCTGATTAGACTTTATTTTTTTTCATTGCTTCCATCTGATAGACGATGGCTAAAATTTCTGCAATGGCCTGATACATATCTAATGGGACTGACTGTCCCACTTCAACTGATTTAAAGAGGCTTCGTGCAACTGGTTTGTCCTCCATAATAGGGACTTGGTGTTCTGTTGCGCGTTCACGAATTAAAGCAGCCATATAGTCTGCACCTTTAGCTACAACAGTTGGAACAGCGTCTTTACCCTTATCGTAGCGTAGTGCTACCGCTAAATGTGTTGGGTTCGTAATGACAACTGTCGCCTCTTCCACATCCCGAAGCATTCGCCTCGTTAACTGGCGGTGTTTTTGTTTTCGTTGCGATTTTATATAAGGATCGCCTTCCATTTGCTTAAACTCATCTTTAATTTCTTGTTTTGTCATTTTTAATTGCTTTTGGTGATCGTATTTTTGATAGGCGAAATCGGCAACTCCTAAAATAATGAGTGTTATGGCTAATTGCTTACTGACGACTTTGATAATTTCAAGGATGACAAAGAAAATCTTCTCTGTTCCGACTGTTCCAGCATTTAAAGCATAATACCCAACCTGATTAGACGATGATTGAACAACCCAAAAAATAAGGCCTAATTTTGCTAAGTTTTTTAATAACTGAAACAAGGATTTCTTACTAAAAATATTTTTTAATCCCGAAATGGGATTTAACCGTTTAAGTTGTGGCTTCATCGGTTCGCTCGATAAGAAGAATCCGACTTGGATAATATTTGCAACTATACCAATTAAAAAAGCGAGTGCTAAAAATGGTCCCGCTAGTAAGAAAAAATAAATAATTGCTTGTATACCTAGTTGATTGACGTTATTGGCGAGGTGATCCGCATTCATATTCACTGTTAGCATTCGTTTTATAAAAGGCACCATTTGTTTCAAAGTAACACTAACGAGGCTCACACCTGCTAAAGAAAAAAACGCAAAGCTTAAACCAGAACTTAATTCCTGACTTTTGGCTATTTGACCTTTTTTTCGGGCGTCACGTAATTTTTTAGAAGTCGGTTTTTCAGTTTTTCCATCACGTTCAGCCACTTTCGCTCACCTCTCATCAGTCCCCTAAAGAATATATAAATTCATTCGTATAACGAATCATATCCGGCATCACCATACTAATCGTTCTAAAAAGCGTTGGTAAAAAAGCTAATAGAAAGAACACAACGACCAGAACCTTTAATGGCATGCTTAAAATCAAAACGTTTATCTGTGGAACAGTTCGGGAAAGTATTCCAAGCAGAATTTCAGTTAATAACGCTACAATAATTAAAGGTGCCGCTAAATTTAAAGCAATTTCAAACACCGAGGTAAAAACAGTTAAAATTCCTGATACATCAAGCTGGATAGATGTCGAAAATACTGGTAATACATCAAAAGAATAGGCAAGTGACGCCAACATTAAGTGGTGAAAGTCTCCAATAAAGTAAATAGTGAGTGACACCCAGTAATAAATTCTCCCTAAATAGGAGGCATGCAAGCCAATCGAGGGATCAAAAATTTGTGCCATTGAAAAACCTGCTTGAACATCGGCAAAAGCACCTGCCATCTCAACAGCAGAAAAAAATAATAAAGAGACATATCCAATTGCCAACCCTAAAAATACCTCTTTGAGAGCCATCCAAGCGAATAAGCTGACGCTTAGTTCCACTTCTAACCCTGAAACCATTTGATATAACGGTAAAGTCAACTCAAAAGACAAAGCAATTTTTAATAGTTGGGGCATACCTTTTAAAGAAAACCCTGGGCAAATCATAATAAAGGAACCTACCCGCATGAGTAGCAATAGAAACAGCTGGATTTGAATCATCATTGCTTACTCACCTACAACCCTGAAATAATTTCGAAAATCTTTTCGGTAAATGCAATCAAGTTATTTAACATGAAGTTGCCTAATATAATCAATGAACCCACAACAGCTAAAACCTTTGGTACAAAACTTAAAGTTTGTTCTTGAATTTGTGTCGCTGCTTGAATAATACTCACGACCAATCCAATCACTAAAGCAATGAGTAAAACCGGGCCTGCTACTGTTATAATGGTCAAAAAAGCTTCACGTAAAATATCCAAACTGGCTTGTATGGTCATCATTTACCTCCTATTGGAATCCTAAAACAACAGACTCAACAACTAAATACCAACCATCTACTAGGACAAATAATAATAACTTAAACGGTAGTGAAATCATTGCTGGTGAGAGCATAAACATCCCCATTGACATCAGAATACTCGAAACTACCATATCGATAATTAAAAAGGGTATAAATAGTAAAAAACCGATTGTAAAGGCTGTTCGGATTTCACTAATCGCAAAGGCGGGAATAACCGTAGCAAGTGAAATATCTGTTGTTTCCTGGATGGTTGTTTCTGTCTTTGATAAGTCTAAAAACAACTGCAAATCCTTATCGCGAGTCTGATTGAGCATAAAATCTTTGATAGGCATTTCTGCTCGTGTGTAAGCTTCTTCTAGATTGATTTCATCTTGCATCAAAGGTTCTAACGCTTCATCGTAGACGACAGAATAGACAGGCTGCATAATAAAAATCGTTAAAAAAACTGCTAAGCCGATTAAAACTGGATTAGGTGGGTTTTGCTGTGTCCCTAGAGAACTTCTTAAAAATGAAAGGACCATAATAATTCTTGTAAAACTTGTGGTTAAGATTAAAAAGGCTGGAATAAGACTGAGTATTCCTAATAAGACGTAGAGCTTAATGGTATCGGGTGTAGCTGGTATTTCCGTAAAAAAGGTTTCAAGTTCAGCCGCCTTTATTTGGGGCTGCCAAATTAATGAAAAAAACAGCCCGCTGCTGCTAATCTGTACAGTTCTTTTCACCCTTGTTTCCTCTTTTCTAACCATTTGTTTTTCTTACCCACTATTGTTTCTGTTAAGAATACTTTTGTTTTTTCGTTTTGCTGGGTCTGATTGTCTAGATAATTAGCCATTTGGACTTCATCCAGCTCTTTTAAAATTTCATTATGTTGTTCTGTCCCACTCATCAAGTAATGCTTCCCCGTTACTTCAATAATATATAAGGATGATGTGCGACTTAAAGGCATTTTCTCTAAAATTTTCATATTTTTTGCACCTTTAGTCGTTACTGCGTTCATCTTTTTTAAGAGGATGTTTGCCATTAGAATAACTACTGCGAGCGCACCTATACTTTTTATTACATATTCAATTCCCATTTATTCATTAAAGCCCCTTTTTAAAATTACTGCATCACCATATCAGTCACATACACGTGTTCAACAATTGTCTCGCCAAGTATTTGGTTTAATTCATCCTTTATTTCTTGTTTAATACTCAAGTTTCCGTCTACTTCACTGAAAATAGTTTCTGAAGTTTGCTTGCGTAAAAGGGAAATAATTGTGTCACGAATCATGGCTTCTTGGCTTACTAGTACCGCTTCACTATCTATACTAGAAACTTCAAAAGATAGTTCAATTCTTAAAAAACGTTTATCCGCAGTTAAAGAAGGCTTTAAATTAATTAAAAATTCAGAGTATGGCACCATAATCTGTTCTTTTTTTTCTTCTTGTGTTGACTCAAAAAAAGCTTTTGCCTGATCAGAGAAAATGAAAAAACTTATCGCGCTTCCTCCGATAATAAAAATAGCTACTATTACTGCTATTATTTTTTTTTTTAATGAGGGGAGATTTGTTTTTTCTACTTTATTCTTCATTGGATTCCTCCGCTCCGTATACTACGACAATATTCACACGTCGGTTGCGAGCACGATTTTCTGGTGTATCGTTAGCAACTAAAGGTCGTTGCTCCCCGTATCCTACTGCTGATAACCGATTTGCCCTTACTTTTTCTTCTTCGGTTAAATAGCGCAAGACAGATACAGCTCGGCTTACTGATAATTCCCAGTTAGTCGGGTATTGTCCATAGGCAGTCGGAATATTATCTGTGTGTCCTTCAATAATAATTTCATTTCCTAGTTGATTAATTAATTCTGCAACCGTCTTTAACACTTGTCGTCCCTCTCGAGAAACAGAAGCACTTTCTTTTCCAAACAGAACTGAATTGTTTATATTGACATAAATACCTTTTGCATCTGCGGTAATTGAAACTTGGTCTTCAAGTTTATTATTTTGAATAAACCGCATGACGTAGCCATACATTTCGACAAGCTGCGGGTTTAGTTCTGCTAAATCAATGGTTTCAATTGGTTGAGTCGTTACGTCAGGTGCTACGGTCTCTTCAAATGGGACGAGAACTCCCTCCATGATACCGTCTCCTCCATTCAGTAAAGATTGAGATAGCGATTGCGCAGCTTGCATAAATTTTTCATTACTAATACTTGACATCGAAAATAAAACAATAAAAAAAGTTAATAGTAATGACATCAAGTCTGAAAAGGTCGTCATCCAAGAGGCAGAACCTGAGTCGCTCTGTTTTTTATCCCGCTTTTTTCTAGACATATTCTCTTTCCTCGCTTGCCACCGTCGCTTCTGGTTTCTCTTTCAAGCGCCCACCTTCGAGATAGCTTTCTAGCTTTTGTTCGATGACACGCGGGTTTTTACCCGCTTGTATGGCTAGTGCCCCTTCCATGATCATTTCATTCGTATTCACTTCTGCTTCGGTACGAGTTTTTAGATTTTGGGCAATTGGTAAAAAGATAAGATTAGCTAACAAACTCCCATAAAAAGTCGTTAGCAATGCAACGGCCATCCCGCCCCCAATTGTTGAAGGATCGGTTAAAGAACCTAATAAATTAATCAAGCCTATCAAGGTTCCCAGCATCCCAAATCCTGGAGCCAGTTCGCCCCATTTTAAAAATATTTCTTGTCCTATATAATGCCGATCTTCCATATTATCAATTTTCGTTTCCAGAATCTCTCGAATATTGTCAGCGTCCATACCATCAACAACCATCTTCATACTCTCCGCTAAAAAGGTGTTTTCAATTCCTTCTATTTCCGCATCTAAGGCTAACAAACCTTGGCTGCGTGAAAGTCGGGATAAGCTAACGATTGTTTCAACCAGTTCTTGTTTATTGTTATCATTTTTAGTTACCAAATTTTTAAGGACGATTGGAGCATTTTTAATCTTGTCAAAAGGAAAACTGATGACTACAGCAGCAAAAGACCCAAAGACAGTAATGGCAATAGAAGGAACGTTGATAAAAGATGTTACTGAACCATCGATTGAAATGGCCCAAAATATTAAAATAAATCCAAATGCCAGAGCTAAAACGGTTGTATAGCTTTTCTTCACTCTAATTCCTTCCTTTTCATCGGATACATTATTTCTTGTTGGAATTCAATAATTTTTTGTCTGACTTCCTCCGCTGATTCTCTTACTCTAATGGTTTTTCCATCTACAAGCGTGATGATGGTATCGATTTTTTCATCAACGCGGTAAATCAGATTGTTATTGAGATAAAAATCTCTACCCGTTATTGTTTTTAACTTAATCATCGTCTTTTAATCCCTAACTTAGCGTTTCAAGGCTAATAGTTCTTCTAACATTTGGTCTGAAGTTGAAATACTACGAGAGTTCGCTTGGTAAGCCCGTTGCGTTACAATCATTTCTGTAAATTCGTTTGATAGATCCACATTAGACATCTCTAAAAAACCAGAGCGAACAGATCCAAACCCTTCTTGCCCAGCTGCACCTACATTAGGCTGACCTGAATTCATTGTCTCTTTATACATATTGCCACCCATTTTATCTAACCCTGTTGCGTTATTGAATTTAGTTAAAGAAATTTGACCCATAACCATAATCTCATCATTATAAACTCCAAGAATTAAACCGGTATCAGAAATGGAATAACTATCTAAATTCGTTCCATTATTTTCTTTTGGAATAGCAATTGCCTCCATAGGATTCGTTGCTGCATCATAAGTCAATCCAGCTGGAATTGTTCCTTGGTAGACCACTGGTGTGTCCAACATAACACCTAGAATATGGTAACCAGAAGCCGTAATGAGTTGGTTATCTGCATTTAAATACATACCACCATCGCGTGTATATGCGACGTCTTGACTGGTGCCATCACTACTAACCGTAAAGAAAGAATCTTCGCCATTTTCAATTCCAAAATCTAGTGCACGTCCCGTTGCTTGTAACGTTCCGCCGGCCATAACCTTATCAACTGCACTAACTTGCATCCCTAGTCCTGATTGTTTACTATTTTTATTTTCTTGCGATTGTTCCATTGTTTGGCTAATCATATCTTCAAAGCGAACGCGTCCTGTCTTAAAACTGGTTGTGTTCACATTTGCAATATTATTTGAGATAACATCCATTTTAGTTTGTAAATTTTTCATACCACTAACACCTGAATATAATGACTTTAACATATTAATTCCTCCACTAACTGTAGTTGTATTCACATGAGATAAGGTATAGTAATCACTTTATTACGCCTTCTTTATCCCTATTTCCAAAATATTATTCATATAGTAATCCTTACCATCTATTTGAATAGTTGCATAACCGTTAAAGAAGCGTGTTTTTTCTACTGTTCCTGTTACTTGCTGACCTTCTTGTAAAACTGTTACTTCTTTACCAATCATGGAAATCGCTTGTTGCTGTTGTGTCATTAACATGGTGGTTGTAACGGAATCACTCATACTCTTGAGTTGTTCCATCGTACTGAATTGAATCATTTGATTCATATAATCTGAAGAACTATCTTTACCACCCTCACTGGATGATAGAGCAGGCATCCGTAATGAAGCAGCCATAATTTTTAGAAAATCTTCCATATTCATTTCAGAATTAGATTTCTTACTTTGATTAATTGCTTGGTTTGTAGATCCAATTGTAAAATTTGGTGATATATCCATTTTTTTATCCTTTCCTTAAACATATAAGCTCAAGCCCAGTAAGGCTAAATTGTCACTTATTTCTGTTTCTTCCTCGCCTCTCCCATTTGAAGTATGGCGGTTTTTTGGAGGTGATTGGGTTTGCTTACGCGGATATGATTGTTGGCTTAAGTCAATCGGCGGTTTTACCTCAATCATAATCACTTGAACGATTGGATTTTTTGGTAGCTGTTCATGAATAATTGCCAGCTGGTCTACGAGTTGTTGTTTCATTTCAGGTTTTGAGACGATAATTTTTGCCTCCACCTGGTCCCCACGCCAAGTCAACTCGATTTCTAAATCCCCTAATTTTTCTGGTGATAATTTAACATGAACGCTAGCTGTAGAAGTTTTCTCTAGAGGCATTTTTTTTACAGTCACCGTAATAAGGTCACTGATTTCACGACTCAGTTGATTTGGTTCATGTACTTTAATTTCAAAAGTATCCAATTTTTTTGGAACAGCTGTTTGGACCGACCAATCTTTTGCGATAACTTGTCCAGCATTCTCTGGTTCTGATAATTTTTTTTCTAAATCAGAGGAAATAGATTTTGATTGCACCTGATCTTTAACAGGGATTACCGTAGGTATTTCCTGAACAGGTGTCTTTTCTATATGAATCCTCATAAGGTCACTGATTTCACGGTTAAGTTGGTTTAGTTCTTGTAAGGGCCTGTTAGTAGAGATTGCTTGATTAGCACTTTCACTCTCCCCAAGCGTTAAAACATCTATAGAATTTTTTGGTATTTCAGACTCGTCCTGCACTTCTTCACCGTTTATTGTTGGTTTAAATGAATGATCTACTAATTTTTCTTTTTTAGAATCTGGTTGGTCTTTTTGTGTTTCAGCTACTTCTTTCATTTCTCTAGGTATTCGATTAGGCGTTTGAATACTTTTACTTTTTTCTTCACAAGACACATCAAGAGTAATCACTGGTGTTTTTGGACGAATCAATGCATAAATTGCTTCAGTAATGACTGGTTCTATAGTACTTTCTTTCGACAATTCTTCTAATTGTTTTTCTTGCTTATTATCCTCTTGCTCATTTTTAACTTGTGGTTCTTCTGCCTGAAAATCATTTAAAAACTGACGAAAAAGAAAAGCGTCTTCTATAGGAGTTGGTAGTATTTTATTTTGGGCAGCTATCTTTACGAGTGGTGAAGTTTCAATCGTATTCTCCAGTTCTCTCACCTCTTTTCTTCTAAACCAGATAAACTAAAAAACTCTACGTTTATAGTTCATCGTTGCTATATCATCTAGTTCCATTTGTTCGCGGCGTCGTTCATTTTGATAGTAGGTAGTTAGCTCTTTCTCTTTTAACTTATCCATTATTTTGCGATCTGAATATGTTTGAACCAAATTTTTCTGTGCAGATTGAATATCTGCCAGAGTTGAATCGATTTGGTTTTTTTGCTGAATGATTTGTTCAGTAATCACGTTTTTATAGTAATCGTTATAGCGTAATGAGTGGATTTGCTTAGAATGTATATGCTCATTTTTTACTTTTATATTTTCTGTAATTAAAGATTGGAGTTGTTGATTTTCTAAACGGAGCCGTGCTTGTAACTGCGTAACAGTTAAACGAGCAGTTTCTTCAAGATCTATTCGCCAATCCAGTATTTTTGCCATTGAAAAAGGTTCTGCCACCTATATTCACCTCATCACTAATAATTTAATGTCTTTTCTAATAGTTCCTGGCTATCACTAAAAGCAAATGGTTCTTCGACTTGCTGTTTCAAAAAGTTTTTGATGGGTTGGTGCAGCTGAATAGCACGATCAATCGCCAAATTGGAACCACGCTGATAAGCCCCTACATCAATTAAATCTTTTGATTCAGCATAAACAGCCATATTTTCTTTTAACTTACCTGCCAGTTTGAATTGTTCATCGGTTACAATATCTTTCATTAATCGACTGATACTATTTTGAATATCAATAGCCGGGTATTGATTCTCAGCAGCAATTTTGCGTGAAAGGATAATATGTCCATCTAAAATACCACGAACTGTATCGGCAATCGGCTCGTTCATGTCGTCTCCTTCGACTAAAACGGTATAAAACGCTGTAATCGAGCCTTTATCCGACATACCGCTACGCTCCAAAAGCTTTGGTAGCGTAGTAAAAACTGAGGGCGTGTAGCCCTTGGTTGTTGGTGGCTCACCTGTTGCAAGACCAATCTCACGCTGTGCCATGGCAACGCGGGTAACCGAATCCATCATCAACACCACGCGTTTACCTTGATCACGAAAGTATTCGGCAATTGCAGTCGCTGTATAGGAACCCTTCAAACGGACAAGTGGCGGTGAGTCAGAGGTCGCACAAACGACAACTGATTTTTTATATCCTTCTTCACCTAGATCGTTTTCGATAAATTCCATCACTTCACGACCCCGCTCACCTATTAAGCCAATGACAATGACATCTGCCTCGCAATAGCGAGCAATCATGCCGAGTAAGGTGCTTTTTCCAACCCCTGATCCAGCAAATATGCCAATTCGCTGTCCTTCTCCTACTGTAAGAGTAGCATCAATCGCTTTTATACCAGTTGGTAGTATTTTTTCGATTCTTTTACGTTTGAAGGGATCTGGTGCATCACCATTTACTTCTCTAAAATCACCTTTTATATCTATTTGATGAGACATGGGTCTCCCTAAACCATCTATCGTTGTTCCTAACAACTGATCGGAAACTTCTACACGTAAGGAGTGCCCCGTCGGATAAACCACGCAACCAGGTCCAATACCTTCTAAATTATCCAAAGGCATCAAAAGAACTGTACGTTCTACAAAACCGACGACTTCACATAAGACCTTTTTCTCAGATGACTTAATAGTAATTTCACATACCTCGCCAATAAAAGCCTCTAGCCCTTCCACTTTGATAACCAAGCCAATAACTTCGCTTACTTTACCTTTTACATGGTAAAAAGATTTCTGTTTTATTTTTTTTTCATATGTTTCGAATGGGAGACTAAACATATTCAATCACCGGAACTTCTTCTAGCTCTCTAACCATCGTTTCCAGTTGTTGCTTTACTTGTAGATCAATAATGACGTGCGAGCTCTCAACGATACACCCATGTTCTTCTAAGTGTGCATCTAGAAGAATTGCAAAGCGATAAAGAGGGAATTTTATTTCAAGTTCCTTTACTTTTTCTTTCATGAATTCCTCTAGCTCTGGTTTTACGGTTAAGGTAACAAACTTATTTTCTTGCTCCATTTGATTTAAAACGGGGTAAAGTAGCGTCAAAATCTTATCATCTGAGCTATCAATTTTTTCGTGAACAATTTTTTCTGCCATCTGGGCTGCTAAGTTGATGATTTCGAGTCGTTTATCCTCATAAAAAGCAAGCACTTCACGACTCGCGTCCTTCAACATCTGTTGCACACTTTCTTTTATTTCTCGAGATTCTTGATGCGCTTTTTCTATACCCCTTTGATAACCTGCCTGAAAACCTTCCTTTTGCCCTTTTTTTTCTCCTTCTTGAAACCCCTCTTCTTGAGCTAAAAATCGTATCTCATCTGCTTCAGATTGAGCTTTTTGTAGAAGCACCATGCTACTTGCTTGAGCATCTTCCATGTAACGGGCTGCTGCTTGTTTTTCCTCATAGTATACGTCTTTCTCTAGCGTAGCGGGTGGCGCTACGCTGACAGAATCTACTTGAAAATCAGTTTGAACCAAGGCTTTTACGCTATCTGAAACCGACTCTTCAGCCTTAATGATTTTATGAAACAATTGCATCTTCTTCCCCTCTTCTCAAGTAAATCTCGCCGCTTTCATCTAAATTACGAATAACAGCCACAATTTTTTGCTGCGCCTCTTCAACTGCTGATAAGCGAGCCGGTCCCATAAATTGCATATCTTCTTTCAGTGTATCCACTGCACGTTGCGACATATTTTGGAAAATAATATTACGGATTTCATCCGAAACACCTTTAAGAGCTAACATGAGATCATCGTTTTCAACGAGACGCAAGACTTTTTGAACATCAGATTCTTGTAAGGTAATAATGTCTTCAAACGTAAATAGATTTGCTCGTACCTCATCTGCAAGTGCTGGTTGACTCAAGTCTAGTGCACTTAAAATATTTTTCTCAGTGCTTCTTCCAACCGAGTTGAGGATTTCTACTAAGGTATGAACACCACCTACTGTTTCAGTCTCATTCTCAATGTAGTTAGAAAATTTACTTTCAATGACTTTTTCAATTTTCTCAATAACTAGTGGTGACGTCCGTGTAATTGTTCCAATCCGTTCGGAAATATCTGTCTGCAACTCAATTGGAAACTGTGCTAAAATTGCTGCCGCTTTATCCGGCTGCATGTAGCATAAAATCAGTGCAACCGTCTGTGGCTGTTCATTTAATAGCAAATTCTTCAATTGCATCGGATCTGCTTTACGCGCAATATTAAAAGGCCGTTCACGTAATTGTATTTGCGTCAGCATATCGATGACTTCCTTAGCACGTTGGGCTCCTAGGGCACGGTTTAAGACTTCACGCGCGTATTCAACTCCGCCATCCACAACATATTGACGCGCCTGCGATAATTCAATAAATTCCTCCAATATCGCTTCATGTTCATTTGGGTTTACATAGTCAATATTTGCAATTTCATAACTGACTTTTTGAATCATACTGTCCGGTAAAAGTCTGAGAATTTCCGCAGATGTTTCTACTCCCAGTGAAATAAGGAGAAGAGCTGCTTTTTTAATTCCAGACATTCCAGTTACTCCAGCTGTTTCTTCCATATCTTTACTCATCCTTTAGCCACATTTTTATCATGTCTGCCACTAAATCGGGGTTTTCTTTCGCTTGTTGGTAAGCATTTTTTTCTTTTTCTAGTTTTTCATCTTTTAACAAATCTTGTAAGGAATCTAAATCAGCTTTTTCTGAATGAAGCGTTTGTTGGTTGGGTATTTCCTCTTCAAAATTATCTTCAAGACCAGAACGACGTTTTCTAGAAAGGAGTAACACTATTAAAAGAGCTGTTAAAAGCAAAAACCCACTCCCTGCAAAAATCCAGGTTTTGTAACCTCTCCAAACCGTGCCAATGACGCCATCAAGCTCTGGTGCTGGTTCAGCTGGTAAATCCTCGACTAAAAATTTAGTTGCGGTAATTTGGATACTATCGCGTTCGGTTGCTCCCAAAATGTTTCGAGCTATAACATCTAATTCTTTAACATCAGCTGTGCCGGCATTATAAAGAATAGATGCGGATATCTTTTCGACTTCGCCTGTTTCAACAATGCGTTTTATTTTAGTCGTGTCGTATTCATAATTCGTAGTACTATCATAAGAAGCAGTATTACCACCTTCTCCTTCTAGCACTTCATTAATAGCAACATTATTGCCATTTAAAGCATTATCCCCACTTGAAATTTCACCGCCAGACGCCGTAATATCTTGACTACGCATATACGGCTCCGTCTTTTTTCCCGCTTGGTCTACGCCATAATTGACAATCTCTTCTTCAGCCACATCGAAATTCATTTTGACATTAACCGAAACGGATAAATTCTCTGGACCATAAACAGGCGCTAATGTTTCTAATAATTTTCGCTCTAATTCTTGCGCATACTCATTTTCAATCTGGCGATTTTGTGAAGCTAAATCAGCAGACTGAAGATTCGTTCCTGATTGAATAAAACCGCTTAACAGACGTCCCGTCTGGTCTACAATGGACACATTTTCTAAAGGTAAGTGATCAACGGCTCCACTCACTAAGGCAGCAATTCCTTGTATAGCTGCAGAAGACAAATCACGACTCCGGTCCGTTGTGACTACAATAGAAGCCGTCGTTGTTTTCACATCTTCTGGGCGAGTAAAGACGTTCTTTTCTGGTAGAGATAGAAGAACTTTGACACTAGACACACCATCAAGGACTCCGATTGCTCGCTCTAACTCACCTTGGATTGCACGTTGCTGCATAATTTCTCGGTCTTCATCGGTCGCCATCATACTCGTATCATCAAAAATTTCAAATCCCATTGAGGAACGTGGCAACATATCATTAACAGCTAATTCAATTCGATACTTATCTACATACTTTTCATCAATGTAAATCGTAGTTCCACTATCTTCTAATCGATAAGCAATTCCTTGCGTCTCCAAATCTGCTACAATCTTTCCTGAATCAGCTTCTTCTATTTCTGAAAATAATAAGGAATAGTTTATTCTTTGAGATAATAGCGTGCCAATTAGACCTAAACTTATGGCTATTGTAAGAAAACTTATCAATCCGACCCGTTTTAGTGGCGTTAGGTTACCCCATCCTGATTTCAGTGTATCTTTTAAATTTTTAAAAACCCCCATCATTCCCCTTAGCTCCCCTTAGTAACAATTAAAATTGCATATTTTTTACTTCGTTATAAACTTCAAGGCAACGATTACGTACTTGAACAGCCAATTCTAATGACAGTTGTGCTTCTGTCGACTGAATCATGACATCATGTAATTGAATATCTTCACCCATCGCTAATGCTTGTGTCGCCTGATCTGCATGTATTTGCGTTTCAGTCAGTTGATTGATGGCATTACCGAAAATATTGGTAAAGCTATCCCCCTCTGTAGCTGTTTTAATGGGGGATGTTTGATTTAGTTGATTCAATAAAAGACGTGTACTTGCTTCGATATTCATGATTCAAACCCCCTCTCGTTTTATCTACTTGAAATTGTTAATGCTTGCTTCAACATATTTTTACCGGCATCAAGTGCTGTAATATTCGCGTCATAGGCACGAATGGTCGTCATCATATCCACCATTTCATCCGCCATATTGACATTTGATTGCAGCACATAACCTTCTTGGTCAGCCAATGGATGTGTGGGATCGTAAGCCCGCACTTCTGCTTCGTCGGATATTATTTCAGTTGCACGCACTCCAAAACTTTTCTTACCACCTAAAGCAAGCAGTTGGTTGCTTTTTTGAAAAGCTTCTTCAAAAGCAATTGTTTTTTTCTGGTAAGGACCTCCTGCTGCTGTCTGCTCTGTGTTAGCGTTAGCAACGTTAGTAGAAATCGTATCTAACTTCAAGCGCTCTAAACTTAATCCGCTTGCACTTATATTTAAAGAATCAAAAACACTCATTTTTTCACCTCTTATTTACTAATGACTGTAGCCATTCGAGAATATTGACTATTTAATTGTGAAATTAATGCTTGATAATGAAGCGCATTTTGGGAAAGGTTCACCATTTCGATATCTAAATCAACATTGTTACCATTTTCCTTAACGATGGTATCGGTTACTTTTGTTACACTAGGTTTTAAATCATTGATATTCCCTACACCAAAATGATTGGGTTGTGTTTTATTTAAGCTCACGCCGCGTTTAGCATCGTGCAATAAACTTTCAAAATCGACTTGATTTCTCTTATATTCATCAGTGTTAACATTCGTGATATTACTAGCTATTACTTCCTGCCGAAGACTTGTTGCTTGGAGTGTTTTTTTTATTAATGCCAGGTTATTCATTTCCATGTCGCTATCTGCCCACCTAATTTTTATATTATGCATTTCTTATTTTTTTAAACTTATGTTTAATTTTTTTAAAAAATTTATATTCTTTCTCATTTTACATGTTTTTTCTTAATTATGTTAAAATATATATATGAATATATTGTCACGTTTTAAAAATAAAAAAAAAAAGTATTTTGACCGGATATACCAGTAAAAATGCTTTCTTTATTATAAATTAAACTTCTATTTGTATCCAAGATTCTAATATTCCCTGAACGATTTCAATAGAGTGATCAATAATTGTGACATCCTTGTGAACATTTGCTCTAATTGCCTGTTCAATTAAATAATCATACATAAGTTCTAAATTTTGAGCAACTTCACCACCTGCTTCAAAATCTAAGGTTCTTTGTAGTTCAAGAATAATATCTTGGTGTTTAATTAATGCCTTGTTTGACTGTTCATAGTGTTTTTTTTCAATATAAATTTTAGCAAGTTTTAAATTTTTAACACTTCCTTCTAGTAGAAGGGTTACCAGTTTTTTTGGAGAAGCGGTGAGTACTTGATTGGTCTGATACATACTTTTAGCGTTTTGATTATACATGTTTCTTTCTCCTTACACTTGTTGATTCAAAAATACCGGTTGACGTTTAGGATAGAGGTAACTATCAAGGAGGGTGTCTTTTTTATTCATCGCCCGTATTTCTGTTGCAAGTTTGCTTTTTTCTTCTTTTATACAGGTAATTAATCTTTCTTGTTGATTGATAATGGTTTCTATTAATAGTATTTCTTCTTTTGAATAGGCTACTGGCTGCATTTCTTTTAAAGCTAAAATAAATTCTTTAGTATCCGCTATTATTACGTGTGCCGACTGAGCAGTTTGATCCCAGGTATGCAATTTTTCTTGTATACCCGTTAGAATTTCTATTCGTTTACTCATCTTTTATGCCACCTCTAGTTTTGATTTGGTTTTGTACCACCTATTTGACTCATTAGATAGTTTAACTGGGACTCTGCTTCCATCATCGCGATGTCTAAGGCAGTAAACTTTTCAATGTATTGTTGACGTTTTACTTCGATTCGCTCATTAAATTTCTCAATTCGCTGCCCAAGATCCTTAATTAACTTATCGTAACTTTCATTTTTAGTTGCAATCACACCGGCCTTTGAGTCGGTAAAGCTATTTAAGAGGTGGTTTACTTTTTGAGCTAAACCAATTTCTTCCTTTTTTTTAAAAATCGTTCCATCTTCTTGAGTCGTGGAAGTAACTTTATCAAACTTGAAAATATGTGCGACTGCTTGACTGTCTTCACGTAAGGCCTCTTTTAATTTGCTTGTATCAAGCGTTGCAACGCCATAACGGTCAATCTCAATCCCAATTGACTTGGCTGAATTCAATTCTTTATGGCCATTTTGAAGAGATTGGGTAAGAGCTGTGCGCAGTTGCGATTGAAGGCGCACGAGACTACTATCTCCTGTTAAAGATCCGGTTTTATTATTTGCTAGTGAAGGGTCTCCAACGTCTAATTGTTCGCCAATAAAAGCTAAAGTTGAATTATATTGATCAACGAAATCTTGGACAGCTTTTGCTGTCGAATCCAAATCCTGGGTCAAAGATACACGAACAGGATCAGTAGTAGTAGCAATAAGGTCAATGGTTACGCCTTTCGTAATATCCGTAAGATGGTTGCTGTCTCGAACAATCTTAATGCCGTTTACTGTTAATTCCGCATTTTGACCTAATTGCGTTGTGGCCTGAGCTAACCCTAATTTATCAGCTAAATCACCGGTAACAGAAAGCTGTCGTTCTCCAAATTCTTGACTTTGAAGAACAAGCCGATTATCAATGATAGCTGCTGAAACGCCACTATCCTTGGAACCTTCATTGATACGGTCGACAATATTCTCAATGCTATCTGTAGCCGTTATGGCTACAACGGTTGTTTTATTTTCAATCGTTCCATCTGCCATTTTTTTCGGTATCGTTAAAACAAGCTCGCCCGACTCATTTAATGCATCCCCTAGCTTTAAACCCTTTTGTGTAAAGGACTCTCCCGTCACCTGCGTGCGGGTTGCTAAATTGGTTACCGAAATAGTATAATCACTCGACAATGCCTCTGGGCTAGCTGTTAACTTAAATTTACCTTCTTGAGAAAGGCTCATCTTTTTGGAATTGAAAGTTTCCGGTTTCATCAAGCCACTGAGTTTCTCTGATAGATTCGTTAACCGCGTTTGGATATCTTTCCATGCCGCTTGTTCGGTTCTGAGTTTTTCTTGATCGTTAGAAAATTTAACGCCTTTACCTGATTCTGCTTGGATTAATTGGTCGACTGTTTCCATCGTGATTCCCGAATAGGTTCCCATTATATTCATTGAACTGGCCATTGATTTACTCCCTTCTATCTACTAATATTCCGGCTTGTTCCCAGATACCGGCAATCACATCTAACATTTCACTAGGTGGGAATTCTTTAATAACCGCATGCGTTTCCATATCTAACATCCGCACAATGGTACGATTAGTCCCTTCATGTGTTTCAATTGAAAATTCAGCGTTGACTCCTACGACGTAACGATTGGCTTCACTGACAATTCGCTTTAACTCAGCTACTTCGTCTAATTCATCGCTAAATTCGTTGTCCGGTGTAGCGAATTCCTTTGCTGTTGGATTTTTTTCAAAGTAGTGTTGCTTGGCGTCAAATAAAATACGGTTAATATTGGTTATTCCTTCCATCATCCTAGCCCCCGATAAATGATCTCTACACGCTTCTATCTTCTTTATCGGATGAATCATAAATAAATTAATAGCTGTTTATCATAATAAAACACGCCCCAAACGATTGAAGTCGTTGGGGCGTGTTTATGTGGTTGATTATTGCAACAATTGTAAAACACCTTGTGGCATTTGATTTGCTTGTGCAAGCATTGAAGTCGCTGCTTGAGAAAGGATGTTTGACTTCGTAAAGTCCATCATTTCTTGCGCCATATCAACGTCACGGATACGGGAATTTGCTTCAGATAAGTTTTCTTTGGTTGTAGTTAAATTATTTATGGTATGCTCTAAACGATTTTGTTGAGCACCAAAAGTTGCTCGAGCATTAGAAACAGTCTTAATGGCAGTATCAAGAGAAGTTAGATTATTTTTGATAGTTGTTCCAATAACTTCGCTATCATCATCGGCTCCATTCACAGCCTCTAAGGCCGTTGCAAATAACTTGCCTGTTGACATATCCACAGTTTTTATTGTTAAAGCATTATCACCTTGGTTTGCTCCAATTTGAATATTTAAATCTTTTTCTACAACCCCAAGTAAGTTTTTATTATTAAATTTTGTATCAGTTGCAATTCGATTTATCTCTTCCGTTAATGCAGTAATCTCTAGTTGAATCGCGCTCTTATCATCGTTAGTATTTGTGTCATTTGATGCCTGAACTGTTAAATCACGCATACGATTCAAAATTCCGTGGATTTCATTTAGTCCACCTTCAGCTGTTTGAATCAGTGAAATTCCGTCTTGTGCATTACGAGTTGCTTGAGTTAATCCTGAAATTTGATTTTTCATTTTTTCAGAAATAGACAATCCTGCTGCATCGTCTCCTGCTTTGTTAATTCTTAAACCTGAAGATAACTTTGCTAAAGAACCAGATTTTGAAGCATTTGCAGCTCCTAGGCGGGAGTATGTGTTCATTGCAGAAATATTTGTATTAATTCTCATTTGTGTTGCCTCCTAATTTTTTTTAATGAGGTCTTGCCTCTATAATAGTTATCGGGTGTAGAGGTAATTATTTAAGGGAAAATAACAAATAATTTTTAATTTTATCAAAATTCGGATGCTAGTTCAGCTATTGGTTCTTCAACATCAGTTAAAAAGATATCTGACTGGGCTTTTAAGCTATCAGAGGCTTGCATGAGCTGTTGAATATTCGCTGACATCTCCTGAATAGTCGCTAGAATTTCTTCAGTGTTAGCTGATGCTTCTTCCATATTGGAAGCATTTGTTTCTGCACCTGTTAGAATTTGAGTGGTGCTAGCAATTAAACTATTTTTCTTTTCATCAATTTCGCTACTCATCATAAATAGTTCTGTAATTTTCTCCGCAACTTGAAGAATTTTATCTGACACGGTGATACTAGAATTGAGAGCTTTTTCAACTATTTCTGTTTGCTGAATTCCTTGTTGGCTTGTACCTTGCACATTGGTAAGCATTTCATCTGACTTCACTTGAATTGTACGGATAATGGTTTGAATTTCATTAGAGGCGTGGGTACTTTGCTCAGCTAGTTTGCGGACCTCATCGGCTACCACTGCGAAGCCCCGACCCTGTTCTCCCGCTCGTGCTGCCTCAATAGAAGCATTCAGTGCAAGAAGATTGGTTTGACTGGCGATAGTAGTAATAGATTGAGTCATCGCTTCGACTTCTTTTACAGCACGACTCACTTCATAAATACTTGTCGTCAATAACGTCATTTCCTCATTAACCTGTTGCCAGTTTTCACTCACACCTTGAACACTACGTTCGTTGACACCGTTTGCAATATTCGTTTCATCCATATAGTTTCCAATTTCCATGATGGTTGCTTCTGTTTTATTTAACAACTCTGCCAGAACCGTAGCATCTTGAACCATTTTTTGCGTTTCCGTTAACTGCGCGTTATTTTCCTCCGTCACCGATAGAATGGTTGCGGCAACATCTTCTGTGGCGTGCGTCGTTTGTGTAGACATGCTGACTAACTGGTTGGACCTATTAAACGTGTGACACGCTTGATCTTGAATGTTCCCAATCAACTCTTTAAACCGTAAAACCATATCAGAAAAAGCGGAGTTCATGTTTTCAAACTCATTAGAATACGTGTAACGTTGATGGGGGTTCGCTTTTCCAATCGTTTGTTTGTAATTTTGTAAACTGATTTGAGTTGTCAGATTTCCTTCACCTACACGCGTAAAACTATCAACAAGCATGTTAGTTATAGACTTCACAATTTTGTCTACTCCATAATACGTTAGTATTGAAATCACAATACCTATAACAAAAATACTGATTAGTAGCATTCCTCTACTCCAGGTAAAAAAAGACTCGGCCCAAAATACTAATAGCATGGGTAATATAGTTATTACCAATATGTAAGGAAGTATCATCCTGGCAATACTCCTTTTAAAAAATAAAATACCTTGCTTCTTTTTCTTCATTCCGTATCCTCCTATAAAACTAATAAACGATCTATTTACTATATCGGAATAGGAAGATATAAATTTAAGTCGAATTATCATCATTAAGACCTTTAAATTATCAATTAATGATGAAATTTGTCCATATTTCATCATTAGCTGACCTATTGGCACCTCTAGTGATGAATTTTGTTGATATTTCATCATAAGCGAGCCTTTTTTTTGCAACTTTGATGAAAAAAAAAGACTACCTTTATAGGTAGTCAAGGATTGTTGTGTTCAAAATTTTGGTACCCATTTGAAGTGACGCTTGGTAGGCTACTTGTTCGTTACTAAATTGCATGTATTTTTTGGCAAAATCAATGTCTTCTTTAGAGGATAACATCTCACGCAAATTTAGGTCTTGGCTTTCATTTCGTGATAAGGCTGAACCTAAGCGATTGGATACTGCGCCAACCTCAGTTCGAAAACTGACGACATGATCAATAGCAGTTGTAACTTTTCCTACTGTAGCAGCCACTGCTTTTGTATCATCATTTTTTAAAGCAGAAACAACTTCTTTAAAAAGCGCTCCGAGGCTCTGGCCACTATCATTTAAAACACCCGCTCCGTTAGTTAATAAATCAACAGTGACACCAGGGGATATCTCACGGGAAATATTTTGCGATGTGCCGTTATAAATAATGCCTGTTAGAGCACCATCGGCATCTTGACTCATTTCAAAGGGTGTCTTGAGCGTTTCCGTTCCGCCAAAAATATAACGACCTCCATAATTTGTATTCAAGGCATCTACAAAGGTTTGAATTTCAGTTTCAATTTCTGCTCTAACAATTAATCGATCAGAAGCATTCATCGTATCCGTTGCAGCCGATTGAACAAGCGTACTAATTCGCATTAATGAATCGGTCGCTTTACCGAGTGAGGCATCTTGCATATTACTCCAATCGATTGCGTCTTTTATAGTTGATTGATACTGTTGGTTGCTATTCACATTCTCTTTCAAACCGATAATTTGAGAAACTAACAGTGGATTATCTGACGGTTTGGATACTTCTTTCATAGAAGAAAGTTGGTGGTGATATTTTTGAACATTTTGCTGGTTCCGTGCTAAATTTTTTAAATAGCTTTTGGTCATCATATTGTCAGTTATTCGCATTCCTACACTCCTGTTCGATTAATTAGGGTATCAAGCATGCCATCAATGACTGAAATAATACGCGCATTGGCTTCAAACGCACTCTGGAAGCGCATCATATCAATTACTTCTTCATTCATATTTACACCAGAAATGGCTGCTTGTCGGTCTTGGAGAAAACCAACAACTACCGATTGGCTAGCGACTACATTATCAGATTGTTGCTTCATAATACCCATACTGGTGACAATACCTTTATAAGCATCTCCAGTTGAGCTGCCCCCAACTTGTGCCTCAAACTCAATAGAGTCTGACTTGTAGGTCGCATTAAAGTCCTGTGTAAAATAATTTAACTTTGCATTTGCTAATGATGATAGTGCAGTTGCACGTGAACCGTCTCCGGAAACAGGATGAGCAATATCTTTCCCTGCATTAATTTTTATTGGTGAGCTTGTTAGTTCTTTATTAACCTTAATAGTCTTAGCTGGCTCATCACTTGAAAACTCAAAGAAATTAAGTCCTTTACTACCGTCACTATGAATCGTATTAACTGCTTGAGCAAAATTACCAACAAGTTGGTTGAGTTCTGTTTTTTTAGCTTCCACTATTTCAAGTGCTTCTTGAGATCCCTTGATACTACCATTAGAAAGAGTAAGGGGTTGGTAAGATCCTTTTTGGTCTGCAATCACAATTTGTCCAATTGCGAAATCTCCTGTTTGTATGATTGGTTTACCACTACCCGTTGATATAGCTAATTCACCGTCTACCGTTCTATCAGAAATAACGGCTAGCTTATTGATTGTATCCCCTTCTAAAATACTCACCTTATCAAGCTTCAAACTGACACCTTGGAATTTGTCGTAAGTAATTTCTAAATCCGCAATACTAGCAAGTTCCGTTGTTAAAACATCACGTTGATCTAAAAGATCATTGGGTGATTGCCCTTTAATGACCACATTGAAAATTTGTTTGTTAAGTGTTGCGAGTTGATCCACCTTTTCATTGAAATCTAAAACATCTTTTTCAATTGAATGGATAGTATCTCCTTGTAAGCTTTCAAGTTGACTCGCCATTTGCGAAACCGTATCTGTCAGAGTTTGAGATTCTTGACTCACCATTGTTTTAGCAGTAGCCAGTTCAGGATTCGCTCCTAGATAGTTCCAAGCTGAATAAAAACGTCCAAATCCAGCGCTAAGTCCTGTGTCAGAGGGTTCATTAAAAATAGTTTCTAATTGTCCCAAAACTTCTGATTTTGTAGCATGACGCGTTAACGAAGCATTTTCTTTTTGAATTTGCTTAGTCACATAGTCGTCAGCAATTCGAACAACACCAGAAATGCGCACACCTGTACCAAGTTGCCCGACACCGTGGCAGGTATAAGGATTATTTGCTTCTAAATTAACACGTTGACGAGAATATCCTGTTGTATTCATACTAGAAAGGTTATGACTAGTGGTTTGCAAAGCAGTTTGTGCTGCGGTCATACCTCTGACACCTATATTTAATGATCCAAATAATCCTGACACAATACTCCTCCTAAAATGACTGGTTCAATAAATTCGCTTGGTTGCTGCTGGTAGGCGTTCCTTGCTTCGAATATGTTTTTCCAGTTTTTTTGCCTTCACCTAAAGCATCCAGAACTACTTTATGATAGTGAAGTGTTTGTTTAGTTAAAATAAGATTTGTTTCTTGTAACTGACGAATTGTCTCAATCAAGGGTTTAAGAATACTCGAATCAACCGTTTTTAAATCCACCGCAGCCATTGTATGAAGAAACGTTTGTTTTTCTTCAACAATAGTAGCAACTCTCTCTCCTCGATTTTCTAAGAGCGCTTCTCTTTCACTTTCTAGTAGTTGAACAAAGGCAGTTAAGTGTCCGCGAACCGTTTCAGTCTGTTTCATTATTCGGCCGCCTTTTTCTGTTCAGTTATGTGATTGACAATGCTTTGAGCAATTTTTTCCGTAGAAACTTGATAGGTACCGTTTTGAATGGCCTGCTTAATTGCTTTGGCTTTTTCGCTTGGCGCAGCTGCCAGGTTAGCTTGTGCAAGCTTTTTAGCTTCATCCGAAATTTCTACCGATGTCTGTTCACTTTGCTTTTTTACTTCTGCTGCTTTATTTGTCATTTCTATTGTTGTTTTTTTATTTTGTCTAATTGCATTTAGATAATGCTGCTGTCCATTAGTTATTTTCATCTTAAATGCCTCCTCTAGGCTATCATTCCCGATATATTCATGCTTTCTCTTATTATATCGGAACGTTTCAATAAAAATTAAGCTTTATTTGTAAAAAAAATAAGACGGAGGCTAGCACCTCCATCTTACGCCACTCTATTATATATTTTTTAAGCGGTTCTCTTTACTTAAAATATTGGTAATTCGAATTCCAAAGTTTTCATTGATGACAACGACTTCGCCTTCTGCGATCATTTTGCCATTTACATAAATACTTAACGGTTCTTCTGTCATTTTATCCAATTCCACAACGGATCCGGCTCCTAAAGAGAGGATATCCTTTATCGTTTTTTTACTTCTGCCGAGTACAACGCTAAATTCTAATGGGACATCCATAATCAAATCCAAGTTATTCGGTGGTTGCTTAACAGCTTTTTCCTCAAGCGGTTGGAAAGTTGGTTGTTGCACCGTTACTTTTTCTGTTTTTTTAGATGGTTTTTCTTGTGTGGGCGGTGTTGCCACTTCATCACTGATTACCGTTGCTTTATCATTTAACATAATTTCTACGATATCACGAACAGCATCCAAACTAAAGATTTGCATAATAGTGCTATTCAAAACATTTTCTACTTCTAATTCAAATGATATTTCACAAACAGGTTTTGAAAAAATGTCATCTTCTGATTCTTTAGGCGTTTCTTCATCCAACAATTGTACATCGGGAGGATAAATATCAACGACACGACTAAACATGGTCGCCATTGCTGTTGAAGCAGAGCCAATCATTTGATTCATCGCTTCTCCAACTGCACTCAGTTCTAATTCAGTTAATGTATCGATGGCATTTTGACCGTCTCCACCCATCATAAGGTTCGCAATTTTACCAGAATCATTCACATCTAACATTAAGGTATTATTTCCTTTGATACCTTTTTTAAACTCAATAGAAGTAATCACTTTAGGTTTTTTTGATTCGTGAATAATTGCTTCAATACTAGTCAATTTAACCCGTGGTGTGGTAATCCGCACTTGACGGGCGAGTAACTCCGATAAGGTAGTAGCGGCTTGTGACATCGAAATATTACCTACCTCACCAATGATGTCTTTTTCCATTTGACTCAGTTCGTCAGTTGAATGGTAAGACATGGTTTCGGAAGATGGGTTCATCAACCGGTCAATCTCTTCTTGTGTCAATTTATCATTGCTCATTCTTCTGGATTCCCCCCAATATCTTGTAACACTTCCACAGCCATTTGATTATCAACAATCCCGGGCTTAACTAAATAATAAGGTTGATTCTCAATTAATAACGACAAGGGATCGTTAGTTCGTTTGCGAAGTGGGATAATATCTCCTAATTCCAGTTGAAGGAAGTTCTCTAAACTTACTTCTGCCTCACCTAAAATCACTTCCAAGTTAAGTTCTACTTCTTGTAAACTAGACTTTAGACGTTCTTTATCTGTAACATCTACTGCTTTTCCCAAATGAAACCAATAACGGACACTCAATTTATCAAGAATTGTCTCAAAAAATACATATGGGATACACAAATTCACAAATGATGTACAACCCATTAGTTCTATTTCAAAAGTTATTAAAGCCACCGGTTCGTTAGGTGAAATAGACTGTACCATTTGCGAATTTGTTTCTATTGAATCCATATGAACTTCTAATTCAATGATATCTCGCCAAACAGTTTGGAAAACAGCGCCAAATTGCGCCATAACATCTTCTAAAATGGCACGCTCGATTTCTGTAAAATAATCGCGGTCTGGTTCTTGAGAGGAAGTAACATCGTTGGCACTTCCACACATAATTTCCACTAATTTGAAAGATACTTGTGGATTTATCTCTATCATTTGAATCCCTGGCTGAGGATCCGCATGAAAGATTCCCATCAGAGTAAAAAAAGAAACAGAATGTAAAAACTCGTCAAAGCTGATTTGTTCAATTGATTTTAAAACTAAGGAAACATTTGTACGTAACTGTGTTGTCAACGTATTTTCCATGATTTTAGCATATTCTTCAAAAACTAATTTTAAAGTAGAAATATATTCCTTAGACAAACGTACGGGTCGCTTAAAATCATAATCTTTTACTTTTACTTGCTCTTGTTCTTCTAAAACAGCAACATCAATTTCGCCGTTTTGCATACCGGCCATTAATGCATCAATTTCTTGTTGCGATAAAACTGGATTCAAGTGGATCCCTCATTCTTTGAAATAACATAGACAAGCTTATAAGGCTAATAGCAGTATCTTTTTGTGAGTAGATTCCTTGGATAAAAGAGTTACTCTCACCGGCAAGTTGAATCAACGATTCATCTATATCAATGACTTCTTGCACTTTATCCACTGCAAATGCTGTCTTTTCTTTACCATTTTTTATGATAACAGTATTATTGTAGCATATATTTTCTTGTCGTATATCCTTTCTATCAAAGTTCAAAAAGTTTTCCAAATGAATCAAAGAGATAACATTGCCACGAAGATTAATAAGTCCCATAATCCAGTCTGGTGTCTGTGGAACTTTCGTCCACTCCACAGCACCGGTTATTTCCTCTACGACTTCTGAAGGAATACCATAGCACTTATCTTGCAAAGAAAAAATGACCAGTTGCATGAGGTTGCCTCCTTTTACTTAGTAACTTTACTCAATGATTTAATCACGCGCGCTGTATCAAATGGTTTGACAATAAAGTCTATCGCGCCTGCTTTTATTGCTTCCATTACCATACCTTGTTGTCCCATTGCACTGCACATGATAACTTTAGCGGAAGAATCTACACTCTTAATCTTTTTCAAAGCTTCAATGCCATCCATTTCTGGCATTGTAATATCCATGGTTACCAAATCAGGAGTTACTTCTTCATATAAAGCAACTGCTTCAGCACCGTTTGCTGCTTCGCCTACAACTTCATAACCATTTTTTTCTAAAATATCTTTTAATTTCATTCGCATAAATGCAGCATCATCTACAATTAAAATATTTTTTATCATTTTTTAATTTCCCCTTTTAAAAGTTTATTTCTGTTATCAATTTTTCTAGATTACCACTGTGTGGTACGAAGTACAATGCTGACTCCCATTTTTGTTCTTCTATCCAAAACTCATTTTTAAAAATCCAAACTAAATCATCATATTGAAACTCTTCTAAATAGGCACTGCTTAACAAAGATCCAAACATATCCTCGGCCAAAATAGGAACCAAAGATTGAGCTGACAAATCAAAAAGTTGAATAATAGCGTTTAAAAACTGGTTGACTAAAATATTAGCCAGTTCGGTCACAGCAGAATTTGCCAATTTTTTATCCTTTTTTAAAATTTCTTTATAGGCTTGATCTAAGCGTGATATGCCACTTTCATCAAGGATAAATAGGAATTGTCCTTCTAAGTCACCAACAACTTGAATTTGAACGGCTTTGACAAACTTTTCAGCCGGCATGACTGTTTGAAAAACTTGTTCATAAGTAAATTGATTAATAAAAGGGACATTCATATGTACCCGTTTACCAAATATTTCAGAGATACTGGTAGCTACATTCCCCCCACCAACATTAATCATTTCTTTTAAAAGATCTATTTCTGACTCTGAAAAATTATTGGACATAAGTAGTTGCATTCCTTTCCAAACAAATAGCTGTTACATTTAAAATTAATATAATACGCCCATCTCCCATAACCGTTGCACCCAGATAATATTTTTGATGCATAAATTCTTGTCCAAGTTCCTTAATAACAATTTCTTGTTGTCCAATAATAGAATGAACACATAGAGCATATTCATTTCCTTCAATTGTAACCATGACAATGTGACTGGAAGAACTTTCTTCATGACCGATACCTAAGCGCTCAGCAAGGTGAATAATCGGAATTGTTTTTCCTTTATCAATCAAAACTTCTCCATTATGTGTTTGTCGAATCTCACTTTTCTCGATATGAATAACTTTTCCAATAATACTGAGAGGAATTGCAAATGTATGTGTGCCAACGCGAACTAATAGAGCCGGTATAATTGAAAGTGTCAAAGGAAGACTTAATCGGAATGCTGTCCCCATATGAGGCTCACTTTTTATATCGATCGAACCACCTAACTTTTTAATTTTCGTTTTAACGACATCCATGCCCACTCCTCGACCTGAAATTTTTGTAACCTTTTCGGCAGTAGAAAATCCGGGATGAAAAATGAGTTCTTGAAGTTCCTGTTTAGATAAATCATCTGTGGGTATACCTTTACGCTCCGCACTTTTTTTAATCGCCTCTGTATCCAGACCCGCTCCATCGTCAGAAACAGTAATAAATACCCGGTTTCCTTCCTGATAAGCACTAATTTTAATGATTCCTTTTTCCGGCTTTCCTAATACAATTCGTCTGTCAGGAGACTCGATACCATGATCTGCACTATTGCGGATTAAATGAATCAAGGGTTCACTCAGTTCTGAAACAATGGTTCGATCTAATTCAGTGTCATCCCCCTCAACAATAAGTTCCATTAATTTACCAGATTCATTAGCTAAATCGCGGACAACTCTAGGAAAGCGACTTGTCACTGTATGGAGTGGTTGCATTCGAATATTGAGAACCAAGCTTTGTAACTGATCCGTGATTCGCGAGACATAAGTGAGTGTTTCTTCTAACTTTTTATTATTTGTTTTTTGACTAATATCTTCTAGTTGAGTTCGGTAAATGACTAACTCTGAAACCAAGTTCATAAAGGCATCCAATTTTTCTAGGTCAACCCGTACAAACTGATTATGTGGTTGGTTAACTTTTGTGGCCGGTTTATTTTCTTCTATTGTAGGTTCTTCTACTTCTTTAGTTACCGTGTCTTTCTCTAATCGTTCAATATGAATAGCTTCTACTTCATTTTGGTCCATTATCATTTCTTCTATTACATTTTTTTCTAATTCTGTCATATAAAAGATTTGGAATTCATAACCAAAATCTTCCGATTCTAACACTTCAATAGTGGGTTGCGTTTTTAAAACATGACCGAATTCTTCTAACTTATTCAAAAGTAAAAAAGCACGTGCTCCTGCCATGATACTTATTGATTCAATTTCAATATGAATGGAATAAGCGTGAAAGTTATTTAACTTAGTATTTTCAACTATTTCCCAATCAGCTTCATCTAGAACCGTGATGACAGTACTTTTAGTGTCTTTTTTAAGAGTAAGTGAATAATCTTTGTGGTTTGCTTCTAAAAAAATACGTTCACATGTCTGAATAATCGTTGAATAGTCACGTTTAATATCCTGACCATTTCTTAAATCAGCAACAATCTCAGAGAGGGCATCTAAACTTGAAAAAACGAGTGAGATAACTTCTTCATCTGCTGTTATTCGCTCATCTTTTAAGACCGTAAAGACGTTTTCTAAATGATGGGTGACTTCAATCATCGTTTCGAATCCCATAGTTCCAGCCATTCCCTTTAAAGTATGGGCAGCACGGAAAATGTCATTCAATATTTTGATATCAGTAGGGTCTTTTTCAAATTCAAGAACCCATTCATTTAACTTTAATAAATTTTCATCTGTTTCTTCAAAAAAAATATCTAAATATTGGCTATTATCGTCCAATATTATTCCCCCTTTTATTCAATTTTTTCATAAATAAAAGAACCAACTTTCTTAAAACCGTATTTTTGAGGATTATAAATCGTCTCTGTGGCACCAATAAAAAAGAGACCACCCGGAACTAAAGCATCACTGACTGAAGAGTAAATCGCCTCTTTCACTTCGTCATTAAAATAAATGGTGACATTACGACAAATGATGGCATGACAGTCTTTTTCATAGCGATCTAAGATAAGGTCGTGTTTTTTGAAAGATACCAAATCTTTAATTTCCTGGTTTAAATAATAATGATAATCATCATGAGTGAAATATTTCTTTAATTCATCAGTTGGCACATTTTTTACTTCCACGTCTCGGTATTTTCCTTCACGAGCTTTTTTTAATACCGTTAAATCAAGATCTGTACCAATAATAGTGCTACGAGTGTGAAAGTGATTTTTTTTTAAGGCCATTGCAACGGAATAGGCTTCGGCTCCCGTCGAACAAGCTGCACTCCATATTTTTAAGTGGGAAAACTGAGGAGCGATTTTGTCGACGAGTAACTGTGTAAATTCTAAAAACATCAACTCATTTCGATAAAACTCTGTTACATTAATTGTAATATAATCTAAAAAATCTTGTTTAATTTGAGTGTCTTGCTTTATTTTTTGTGCATAATCCGCTAAGTTTGATGCACCACTTTTAGTCATAATGGTTGTAATCCGTCGTTGTAATTGCTTTTGCTTGTAGCCATCTAGCTGAAGATTTAGTTCACGTTTGGACCAATTATAAAAAACTTCAAATTGTTGTGTCATTTCTTCACCTTTGAAACTTCGTTTAATATCGAAGCTATCTCTCCCAAATTTGCTATTGCATCAACTACTTCTGCTTTCACGGCATTCCCGGGCATTCCATATACCACACAAGATGCTTCATCTTGAGCAAGCGTATGCCCTTTCCTTTCTTTAACATGGGTCATTCCCACTGTACCATCTTTACCCATCCCAGTTAGTATAACGGCTAGTAGGTGTTTCCCGTATGCACAGGCTGCCGTTTGAAATAAAGTGTCTACAGCTGGACGAACGCCGTTGATTTTTGCAGTTTGTGTTAAGTTAATTTCGTGACCCACTATCTCCATATGATAGTTACCTGGTGCTAAATAAACGGTTCCTGGTTTGATGATTTCCTCGTGCTTCGCTTCTTTAACAGGAACAGATGCGCATTGATCTAATCGTTTAGCAAAAGATGTCGTAAATCCTTCCGGCATATGTTGAGCGATGAATACTGGAACGGCTAAATGAGTTGGCAACTGGCAAATAATTTCCAATAGCGCACGTGGTCCCCCCGTTGACGCTCCAATGACAATCGCTTTAATTTCTTTATCATTTAAGTTATTAATTTTCATTAACTTTTTATTATGAGTATAGTTTTTTAAAGGTTCTTGAAAAACAGCATTAATCCGACAAGCAAGCTCATTTTGAAATTCTCCAGGGCGCTCACGAATATTCCTAGGTTTTTCAATAAAATCAGTAGCACCGGATTCGAGTGCCTGAATGGTGGTGTCTTGCCCCTTTAGTGAACTCAACATAAAAACGGGAACTTGAGACTTTTCTCTAATTCGCTTTACCGTTTCTAATCCGCACATTCTAGGCATTTCAACGTCTAACGTAATTACATCTGGATTAAATTGGTCCATTTTTTGGATGGCTGCTTCTCCATTCATAGCAGTTGCCACAACTTCAAAACCATCAATTTGATTAATCTGTTCAGATATTATTTTTCGCATAAATGCTGAGTCGTCTACTACCAAAATACGTTTGACCATTATTCCAGCTCCTTCTATAATTTAATATATTCCCGTGTTGCAGTGCGAATACAAACAGAAAACTCATATAAATCAAATTTCATTGATCGCCCAATATGGTCACCAGTATGCTCTGCCACAATAGGAATATTCATTGCTGCTAATATTTCTCTAACAGCTTCCAAATTTCGTTGTCCAATTTGCATATGTGACTCCATTTTTCTTCCTTTAAACATACTTGCACCACCTGCTATTTTTGCAGTGAGAGGCCCTTTTGCACCTAAAGCCTCCATCTCGGTTACTAGAGAAGGGATGGCCAAATCTGCAAACTTTCCGATTTTTTTATCACCGTGAAAAACAGTACTGTCAGGTAGCATGATATGACTTAACCCTCCTACCTTTGTATTCGGCTCATATAGAGCAATTCCTACACAAGACCCTAATGCAATGGTCATTAATGACTGGGGATCGCGCGAACTTTTATATTCACCTATCCCAACTCTTATGCTATCCTCCATACTGTTCGTCCTCTCATTTCCTCATTAAAGTATGAAGTTCTTTTACGCCTTCTTCAGAAAATAGTTTATCAATATCAATGTGGAGAATGATTCCATCCTGATCGTGAAAGGTTTCAAGTAAGTAACTAATTTGTGAGTTTTCTTCAATATCTTTGTTCTCACTATCGTTTTGAAATTCTTTCACATGAGTAATTTTCTCAACAATCAAACCCAACTTATCGCCTTGCCAATGGACGACCATGATTTTCGTTTGATCATCGGGAACTGTTTTTTCCTCAAAAAGTCTTTTTTTCATATCAATTAAAGGTAAAGGTGCTTCGTTATACGAATAATAACCAGCAACATAATCTAGCGTATCGGGTATACGTGCGGGTTGCTGAAAGAGCAAAATTTTTTCTACTTGGTTAATTGAAAGTGCAAAGTGTTGGTCATTACAAACAAAATTAATATATTTTTCCATATTACTCCTCTTCTCTAAAATAAGAGGCTGAGATCTTAACGCCTCAGCCTTTCCTCATTTAATGCCATCAAAAGTTAGTCTTTACTATTTTTTAGACGATACTTCTTTTATCGGTAAGTTTACTAATTAGTTAAGTAGATTCTATCGATTCTTTTAATATTGTATTCGTTTTTAACTTATCAATTAAATGGTATAATAAAGACAGACTTTTTATGAAAAGGGTGATTGACTGTCAAACGTATAATGTTTCTAACCATCGGAATCATCTCCTTCGGCATCGGAAGTATTGGAGCAATCTTACCAGTATTACCGACTACTCCTTTTTTATTACTAGCAGGCTATTGCTTCTCTAAATCATCTAAACGCTTTACTACCTGGCTTCATCAAACAAAACTTTATCAATTTTATGTTGCTGATTATGTGGAAACTAAATTCATCCCTCGTAAAAAGAAACGACACATATTTCTAAATATTTGTATATTGATGGGAATTTCGATTCTCATAGCTCCTCTTTTATGGGTTAAAGGCCTTTTATTTGGTTTATTAATTTTTTTAACCATTATGTTATTTAAGATTATTCCCGATAAATAATAACGTTAAAGCTTAACAAAAAAAACCAGAAACAATTTCTTGATTAAGAAACTGTTTCTGGTTTTTATTATTTTGCAAGTTCAACAACTAAATATCGGTGTGGTTCTTTCCCTTCCGAATGCGTTGAGACCTCGGGTGTCTTACTTAGATAGGCATGAATTTGTTTTCGCTCAAATGCGGGTAGTGGTTCTAAGAACACAGGCTGCTTGGTACGCAAGACACGTTCAGTCGTGCGGTCGGCCATATTTTCTAAAACCTTTGCACGACGTTCACGGTAATCCCCGACATTAACAACTACAGAAACGCGATTACGCTCATGTTGTTGAAAGATTGTTTGCGCTAATGTTTGCAAAGCATTAATAATTTTACCGTGTTTTCCAATTATAAGACCTGGCTTGTCAGTATCAATATGGAAAGTTATTACATTTCTGCTAACTTCAGCTTTGACTTCTGCACTAGCACCGTAAGTTTTTATTGTCTCGGATAAATAGTCAATAACACCATTAATAGCTGCTTCACGAGAAGATTCAAAATCAGCATTTTCTTCTATTACCTCATCTAATTCTTCTTTTTCTGGTACCGATTCATCTGAAATTTCATCATGAGCTTCTTCAGCACGTTCTACCGCATCTTCTACCAACTCATTCGCATCCAGTTGTCGATCGTCTTGTGGATCCGTTAAAGTTTTAGGTGATAGCGAAACCTCTGCTTCCTTTTTCCCAAAGCCAAATAACCCTTTTTTTCCTTCTGAAATAATGGTGATGTCTACTTCATGGCTACTTAAATTAAGCTGATCTAACCCCTTGCTGATTGCTCTATCAACTGTTACATCACTAACTACAATTTTTTTATTTTCCATTCATAATCCATCCTTTCATTTCAAAGAATATCGTTATTTTTTTCTTCTCTTTTTCTTAGGATTTTTCGCTCTTTCGAGTGCTCTTTCTCGTTCTCTATTTGCTCTTTCTTCTGCTTCGCGTTCCGCGATAATGGTATAAGGATTATTTAAAATTAAAGTTTGACCGACTGAGAAAGCATTACTAATGACCCAGTATAAAGACAAAGCACTTGGTAAGGTACTACCCATAAATAAAATTAGCGCCGGCATCATATACAACATAACTTTCGTTTGACCGCCACCATCTACTTGGGACATCATGGTCAACTTAGATGTAAAGTAAGTCAATATAGCTGCTAAAATTGGTAAAACAAAATATGGATCGCGTTCCCCTAAGTTCATCCATAAGAAATTACTTGAGCTTAAGATTTCTGTTCGACTAATCGCTTGATAAAGAGCAATCATTACTGGCATTTGAACAAGCGCTGGCAAACAACCGGCATAAGGGTTTACGCCGTTTTCAGAATACAAACGTGACGTTTCCGCTTGTAACAACTCGCGTGTTTGTGTATCTTTTGAGGGATATTTTTCTTGTAAAGCTTTTACTTGAGGCTGAATCTTTTGCATTTTTTGAGTGCTTTTTGTTTGAAAGTAGTTCAAAGGAATTAAAATCACTCGAATAATGATTGTAAAGATTATAATACCAACACCATAGTTATTTCCAAATAGCTCTGAGAGTGCAATGATAAAACGGGAAAAATTATAAATTACAAATCCATCCCAAAATCCTGTACTGTCAGAAGTTATAGACTCCGTATTACCACAAGCAGATAAAAAAAGTACGAGTGTAACAAGTCCTAAAGATAATAGTAATCGCTTTCGTTTTGACAACAGTATTTCCTCCTTTAATCTATACCACCTGTGCTAATTTTAACACATGTAAGAGATTTTTTTTAACTTCTTCTGTAGATAATTTTGCTGTCGGTTGACGCGCAATAATAATAAAGTCAATTTCCGACTTAATCATTGGTTTTATCTCCAACAATGCTTGTCTTATTTTCCTTTTAACAGAATTCCGAACAACGGCATTTCCAATTTTTTTTCCTACAGAAAGGCCCACTCGAAAATGCAATTGACCTTCTTTTGGTAGAACATAAACTACAAACTGACGGTTTGCCTTAGAAGCGCCATTGTGAAAAACCTTTTGGAATTCTTTTTCTTTTTTTACTCGAAAAGATTTACGCACTGCGCACCCCTCTTTTCTATAATTTTGTAAAAAAAAAGACCACTGACGGTCAGTGATCTTATGCAGACAATACTTTTCTGCCTTTGCGGCGTCTACTTGCTAATACATTACGGCCGTTTTTAGTACTCATGCGTTTACGGAAACCATGAACTCTTTGACGTTTACGTTTTTTTGGTTGGAAAGTTCTTTTCATAGTGGTGCACCTCCTGAATAATACTTATCAATCTATGATGACTTATGTAAATCCTTATAGACAGTCCTTAATACTATAAGGAAAACGAGCTTATCTGTCAAGTAAAAGTTAATAATTTAACTCACCTGAATATAATAGCATATTTCCCAGCAATTGCGAACCTTTTTTTCGATTTCTTAACAAATATCTTTATCCACAGCCTTCACTTTTATACACATCTTATTTCATAAGTCACGAAGGCCTAGTCGCTTATACTCCGCTTATTCAGAAGTTATGCACATAGCAACATGATGTGAGTAGGTGCTAGGGGATAACTTAGACAAGCTGTGCATAACCTTTTAAAACCTTGATAGTAAAGGCTATTTTTCAAAGAGTTATCCACACGTCCTGTGTTGATCACTTTCTCCCTTTTATTTATCAACATTCTTTGTCAGGGCTGTTGATAACTTCTCAACTGCTTTGGGACAGATTTATACACAGTTGAAAGAGTTGTGGAAAACTGCGCGTAATAATGCTAAAATAATGTATACTTGGTATTTGCAATTTATTATCAAAAATTTAAAGAAAAGGAGGAAGCTCCTATATGGAAGATATTTATTCGCTTTGGCATTACCTTCAAGAAAGATTCAAAGAAACTTTATCAAAAGTTAGCTACGATACTTGGATCGACAGTGCTGTTCCTATTCGTTTAACCGAAACAAATATTATTATTGAAGTCCCATCTTCTTTGCATAAAGATTATTGGCAAAACAATCTGGCTACCCGTGTTGTGGAAGGGACCTATGAGTTTACCAATAGAGAAGTATCACCCATTTTTATGATAAAAAACGAAGAAGTAAAATCTCCCGATAAAGAAGGAACACACTTAAAAGGTAAGAAACCCTTTAAACAAGCCCAATTAAATGGTAAATATACTTTTGATACTTTTGTCATTGGTAAAGGAAACCAAATGGCTCATGCAGCTGCATTGGTAGTTGCTGAAGAACCCGGGACTATTTACAATCCGCTATTCTTTTATGGTGGTGTAGGGCTTGGTAAAACGCATTTAATGCACGCTATTGGCCAGCAGATGATCCAATTAAGACCAAATGCTAAAGTAAAATACGTTAGTAGTGAAACATTTGCTAATGATTTCATTAATTCTATTCAGAATCGGACCCAAGAACAATTCCGAAATGAATATAGAAGCGTTGACTTGCTGCTAGTCGATGACATTCAGTTTTTTGCCGATAAAGAAGGGACACAAGAAGAGTTTTTTCATACGTTTAATGCTTTATATGATGAAAGAAAACAGATTGTTTTAACTAGTGATCGTCTGCCTAATGAAATCCCTAAACTACAAGAGCGACTTGTCTCGCGTTTTGCATGGGGGTTATCTGTCGACATCACACCACCTGATTTGGAAACGCGAATTGCTATCTTAAGAAATAAAGCAAACAGTGAGCATTTAGAAATTCCCGATGACACGCTGAGTTATATTGCTGGTCAAATTGATTCTAATATTCGTGAATTAGAAGGTGCATTGGTTCGCGTTCAAGCTTACTCAGCTATTCAAGGTCGCGATATTACAACAAGCCTAGCTGCTGATGCATTAAAGAGCATTTTACCTACAGATAAACCCAAAGCCGTCACAATCTACGCCATTCAACAAGCTGTCTGTAAGTTCTATCAATTAACGTTAGAAGAATTAAAAGGTAAAAAACGGACTAAGAACATTGTTGTTCCCCGACAAATAGCTATGTATCTTTGTCGTGAATTAACCGATAGTTCGTTACCGAAAATTGGTCAGGAATTCGGTGGGAAAGATCACACGACTGTTTTACACGCCTACGATAAAATCAAAACAATTATTAAGAAAGATAGCGCACTCGAACATGAAATAAAGACGATTACTAATAATTTGACAAATAAATAACTTCTAAACATGTGGATATCTTTACTTGAGTCACTCTACTTATCAACAACTTATCAACATGTGGAAAGTCTTTTATTTTATAAGCTTTTATCTGTTTTGCACATTATCAACATGCCCTACTACTACTACTAGCTTTTATTAATATAATATATACCGGAGGGAAGAAATATGAAGTTCACAATTAATCGTTCCAAATTCATAAAATATTTAACAGATGTACAAAGAGCGATTTCATCACGTACAACAATTCCTGTTTTAACAGGGGTAAAAATAACGATCGATAAAGATGGATTAATGCTTAGTGGGAGTGATTCGGATATTTCTATTGAAATTTATATTCCCGTAGCAGATGAAAGTAACCAATTAGAAGTTATAGAAGAAGGCGGAATTGTTCTTCCAGCAAAGATATTTAATGAAATTGTTAGAAAAATGTCGGATGAAACAATCACTATAGAAGTTGGTGAGAATCTACAAACGTCGATTACATCAGCAAAAGCTGCTTTTAATATCAATAGTATTGATGTAGAGAGTTACCCTAATTTTCCAGTTATTGATTCAAATGAAGTTATTACATTACCCACTACTCTCTTTAAACAAGTTATTCAACATACTGTCATCGCTACCTCCACACAAGAGAGTCGCCCTATTTTGACAGGTGTTAATATAACAATCGAAAATGGCCAATTAAAAGCCGTAGCAACCGATAGTCATCGTTTAAGTCAGCGAATCATTCCTATAGAAGTACCGGAATCATTAAAAGAAAATAGTTATAAAATTATTATTCCTGGCAAAAGTTTGATTGAGCTATCTAAAATTGTCGAAAACCAAGATACAATAGAAATGATGGTGACTCAAAACCAAGTTCTTTTTAGAGCAGAAAATCTTTATTTCTATTCGCGTTTGTTAGAAGGTTATTACCCAGATACAAACCGCTTAATACCCGCAAATGACTCAACAAAATTAACTATAAATGCAAATGATTTACTTCAAGCAACGGATCGTGCTTCTTTGCTTTCACATGAGGGTAAAAATAATGTTATTAAACTGACGCTTACCGATGATCATGTTGAATTGTCAGGGAATTCACCAGAAATTGGTACAGTCGAAGAAGCATTAAATTATATTGAAGCAACCGGCGATCCACTTGTTATTTCTTTTAACCCAGATTATTTAAAGGACGCGCTTCGAACCTTCGGCCATCAAAATGTAGTAATTGGTTTTACTGCACCCATCCGTCCGTTCACAGTCGTACCTGCTGATGATAATAGTGATATTGCACAATCATTTATTCAATTAATCACGCCCGTTAGAACTTACTAAGACAAATAAAGAGAAAGAAGCTAAAGCTGCTTCTTTCTCTTTATTTATCTACATATCGTATTATTAAACACATTGTACTGATTTGTTGTTTAAAGATTAAAAACGCTAAAACCGCTATTTTTTAGCGTTTATTTGAATATTTACTAAAAAAAGTGTATAATAACAAGTAGAGAGTGTGGGTTTAAGTATCCGCACTTATTTTAATGAGATAGGGTGAAAATCTTGAAAAATATAGTGTATATTGATAAAGATTTTATTACACTTGGACAGTTGTTAAAACACGTCGATGTTATATCGAGTGGTGGTATGGCTAAGTGGTACTTATCAGAGCATGTCTTGTTCGTAAATCAAGAAGAAGAGAACCGTCGAGGAAAAAAACTATATCCGGGGACGACGATAGAAATTCCCGGTGAGGGAACTTTTTTTATCGAACGAAAAGAAATGAATTCTGATGTGCCAATGTCATGATTTTATCAGAAATAACGTTACGAAATTTTCGTAATTATGAAGACTTAACCTTAAACTTTTCTCCAGGAATTAATATTTTTCTTGGAGAAAATGCGCAAGGTAAAACGAATTTGATGGAAGCGATCTATGCTCTTTCCATGGCAAGAAGTCCACGTACTGCCAATGAGAAAGAAATGATTCGTTGGCAAGAAGAGCGCGCTTATTTGTCAGGAAAAGTTGAAAGAAGAGCTGGGGATTATCCACTCGAATTACAGTTTACTAAAAAAGGTAAAATAGCTAAAGTGAATCATATGGAGCAAAAAAAACTCTCTGAGTATGTCGGGAGATTAAATGTTATTTTATTTGCGCCAGAAGATTTGGATTTAGTAAAAGGACCGCCAACTAATCGCCGTAAATTTTTAGACATGGAGCTTGGGCAAATGAACCAAGTCTACCTATATGAACTTGTTCAATATCAACGGTTACTAAAACAAAGAAACTTATATTTAAAACAATTATTGATGAAGCGTTCAAGTGATTTAGTCTATTTACAAGTTCTAACGGAGCAGTTAGCTACACAAGCAGCTAGTATTGTTAAGGCACGTTTAAACTTTATTAGACAACTAGAAAAATGGGCGGATCAGCTGCACTATCAAATTTCCAATAATAAAGAAAATTTAGCTATCCGTTATAAATCAGCCATTGACTACAAAGATGACGAAGGTAAAGAAAGCTTATATGAAAAATTATTAATTGAGCAGTCGCGTGTGAGTAATCGTGAAAAGGAGCAGGGAATGACCCTCTTTGGCCCTCACCGAGACGATCTTATTTTTTATGTAAATGGTAAAAATGTTCATCAATTCGGATCGCAAGGGCAGCAGCGAACGACCGTTTTAAGTATGAAATTAGCAGAAATTGAATGTATGAATGAGGTTTTGGGCGAATATCCAATTCTTTTATTAGATGATGTCTTATCAGAGCTAGATGAAACGCGACAAACCCATCTATTAAAAACAATTGAGAAGAAAGTCCAGACCTTTTTAACAACTACAAGTCTAGATGGTGTGAGACGCAATCAGATAGAAGAACCAACTATCTATCACATCTCCAAGGGATCAGTAGAAAAGGAAGGTGTATGAAGATAATGGCAGAGTTTGGAGAAATAGAAAAAGGATTCGTTCAAGAATATGATGCAAGTCAAATTCAAGTTTTAGAAGGATTAGAAGCAGTTCGTAAACGTCCTGGTATGTATATTGGTGCCACGAGTGCAAGCGGGCTACATCATTTAGTTTGGGAAATCGTTGATAATGCAATCGATGAAGCTCTGGCAGGTTTTGCTTCTACAATCAAAATAACTATTGAAAAAGATAATAGTGTGACCGTTTCTGATAACGGCCGTGGTATTCCAATTGATATTCAATCCAAAACAGGCCGTCCAGCTGTTGAAACAGTTTATACAGTTTTACATGCTGGTGGTAAATTTGGTGGCGGTAGTTATAAAGTATCGGGTGGATTACACGGTGTAGGTGCTTCTGTTGTAAACGCACTATCTAAGAAGTTAATTGTGCAGGTTTATAAAAATGGTCAGATTCATGAAATAGGTTTCGAACGTGGTGATATCAAACAAGAATTAACGGTAGTTGGAGAGACAGATAAGAGCGGAACAACTGTCCATTTTTGGCCGGATGATGAAATCTTTACAGAGACGACAGTATTTGATTATGACAAATTAGCGGTTCGTGTTCGAGAACTAGCATTCTTAAATAAAGGATTAAATATTTCAATTGCAGATAAAAGACCTGAAAAAGAAATTATTAATGAATATTATTATGAAGGTGGTATTCAAAGTTATGTTGAATACCTTAACCAAAATAAGAAACCATTATTTGATGAAGTTGTCTATGTTGAAGGAGAACAAGATGATATTCAAGTTGAAGTTGCACTTCAATATACAGATGGCTATCATACGAGTTTCTTTAGTTTCGCCAATAATATCCATACTTATGAAGGTGGGACACACGAGTCAGGTGCTAAAACGGCTCTCACTCGTGTCATTAATGACTATGGTAAAAGAACAAAAATCATTAAAGAAAATGAAGAAAATCTTACCGGTGATGACGTTCGCGAAGGGTTAACCCTTGTTCTTTCGATTAAACACCCCGATCCTCAGTTTGAGGGTCAAACAAAAACGAAACTGGGTAATTCTGAAGCACGTACCATTACAGACCGTGTTTTCTCGAATATGTTTGAGAAATTCTTAATGGAAAACCCACAAACAGCCAGAAGAATTGTTGAAAAAGGTATTCTGGCTTCGCGAGCACGTTTAGCTGCTAAACGTGCCCGTGAAGTAACACGTAAAAAGAGTGGTCTTGAAATTTCTAACTTACCTGGTAAATTAGCAGACTGCTCTAGTAAAGATCCTTCTATATCTGAACTCTTTATTGTCGAAGGTGATTCCGCGGGTGGATCAGCTAAACAAGGACGTTCGCGTATCTTCCAAGCTATTTTACCTGTCCGTGGGAAAATTTTAAACGTGGAAAAAGCTTCTTTAGATCGTATTTTGGCAAACGAAGAAATTAGAGCACTCTTTACAGCAATGGGGACAGGTTTTGGAGCAGAATTTGATGTTTCTAAAGCACGCTATCATAAATTAGTCATTATGACGGATGCGGACGTCGATGGCGCTCACATCAGAACGCTCCTTCTCACTCTGTTTTACCGTTACATGCGCCCGCTTGTAGAAGCTGGTTATGTTTATATTGCACAGCCCCCTCTTTTCCAGGTGAAACAAGGTAAAAAAGAAGTTTATTTACAATCAGAAGAAGAACTCGATGAGTATTTAGCTTCTATACCTGCTACACCAAAACCATCTATACAACGATATAAAGGGTTAGGTGAAATGGATGCTGAGCAGCTATGGGATACCACAATGAATCCAGAGCATCGACGTTTTGCGCAAGTAACAGTCGAAGACGCTATTGATGCGGATAACGTATTAAGCATGTTAATGGGAGAAAAGGTAGAGCCTAGACGGATTTTCATTCAAGATAATGCTGAATACGTAGAAAACTTAGATGTATAGGAAGGAAGGTTATCACATAAATGGACGTAGAAGATAAAGGATTAGATTCAAAAATGGAAGTTCGTGAATTAAGTAAAGAAATGCGACAGTCATTTTTGGAATATGCAATGAGTGTTATTGTTTCACGTGCCCTTCCAGACGTTCGAGATGGCTTAAAACCTGTCCATCGTCGAATTTTATACGGAATGAGCGAGCTTGGTATTACACCTGATAAATCGCATAAAAAATCAGCACGTATTGTCGGAGATGTAATGGGTAAATATCACCCTCATGGCGACAGTGCTATTTATGAGTCAATGGTTCGAATGGCGCAAGATTTTAGTTATCGCTATCCGCTCATTGATGGCCATGGTAACTTTGGGTCGATTGATGGTGACGGTGCAGCGGCAATGCGTTATACAGAAGCGCGGATGTCAAAATTAGTTCTAGAGATGCTTCGTGATCTTAATAAAGATACAATAGACTTTCACGATAACTATGATGGCAGTGAGCGCGAACCGGATGTTCTACCGGCACGTTTCCCGAACCTTTTAGTTAATGGAGCTTCTGGGATAGCCGTTGGGATGGCGACTAATATTCCTCCGCATAACTTAACAGAGGTTATTAAAGCTTTACATATTTTAATGGATAATCCTGATGCTACGACTGCTGATTTGATGGAAGCTTTACCAGGACCAGACTTTCCTACTGGCGGTATTGTTATTGGTAAATCAGGTATTCGTAAAGCCTATGAAACTGGGCGTGGTTCGATTATTGTGCGCGGACGTGTCGAAATTGAAACACGAAAAAATGGTCGCGAGCGAATCATCATTTCCGAATTACCTTACGTTGTTAATAAAGCGAAACTTGTTTCTCGTATTGCCGAATTAGCCCGTGATAAACGGATTGAAGGGATTACAGATTTAGCCGATGAATCAGACCGTGATGGGATGCGCATCGTTATAGATGTCCGCCGAGATATGGGTGCGTCGGTTGTTTTAAACAATTTGTACAAACTGACTCCATTACAATCATCTTTCGGCTTTAATATGCTTGCCATTGTAAATGGTGTACCGGAAACATTGGGTCTAAAAAGTATTTTAGTTCACTACTTGGATCATCAAAAAGAAGTTCTGATTCGCCGTACAAGATACGACAAACGAAAAGCAGAAGCGCGTGCGCATATCCTAGCAGGCTTAAGAATTGCGCTCGATCATATTGACGAAATTGTTAGTATTTTAAGAAGTTCACCAAGCGGTGATATTGCGAAGCAGAAATTTATTGATGATTACGGATTATCTGATAAACAAGCTCAAGCTATTTTAGATATGCGGATGGTACGATTAACTGGTCTCGAACGCGATAAAATAGAAGGTGAATATGATAATCTAATGGTGCTTATTGCTGACTTAGAAGAAATTTTAAATAGCGAAGCGCGTGTTTTACAAATTATCTACGATGAACTACTAGAAATTCAAGAACGTTTTGGAGATGAGAGACGTACTGAGTTAATGATTGGAGAAGTCCTTTCACTTGAAGATGAAGATCTCATTGAAGAAGAAGAGGTTATGATAAGCCTAACTTACAATGGTTACATCAAACGCGTTGCAAGTAGTGAATACCGTGCCCAAAGACGTGGTGGACGTGGGGTTCAAGGAATGGGTGTTCATGATGATGACTTTATAGAAAACTTGCTTACTGCATCTACGCACGATACGCTCCTTTATTTCTCTAATAAAGGAAAAGTGTACCGGACAAAAGGGTATGAAATACCAGAATATGGCCGACAAGCTAAAGGTTTACCAATTATTAATCTGCTCAATTTAGAAGCAGATGAAAAAATACAAACCATTATCAATCTAAGTACACATACACCCGTTGAAGGAGAAAATTTATTCTTTGTGACCCGTCAAGGTGTTGTCAAACGGACTTCCACAGTCGATTTTACTAATATTCGCCAAAGTGGTTTACGTGCCATTAATCTTAGAGAAGATGATGAAGTTATTAAAGTCCTCTTAACAGATGGAACTAAAAATATTATTATTGGAACTTATCTTGGATATTCGATTAGCTTTAACGAAAACGACGTTCGCCAAATGGGTAGAACAGCAACAGGAGTACGAGGCGCCCGTTTACGTAAGGACGATTATGTCGTCGGAATGGATATTCTTGAAGAGGGTACTGAAGTTTTAGTTATTACTGAAAATGGCTATGGTAAACGTACCAATATTTCTGAATATGCAGTTAAAGGTCGTGGGGGTAAAGGGATTAAAACAGCGAATATTACCGAGAAAAATGGTAACCTAGTTGGTTTAAGAACTGTAAATGAAGAAGACGACATTATGATCATAACCGATGCGGGTGTCATGATTCGCTTCCATGCAAAAGATGTTTCCCAAACTGGGCGTGCGACATTAGGTGTCCGCTTGATTCGTTTAGATGATGGCTCAAAGGTTTCAACGATGGCAGTTGTTGAACCAGTTAACGAAAGTGACAATACGGAAAAAATCGCGGTAGAAACCGAACAAACTGGTGAAGAATTAAAAGCAAATATGCAAGATTTTGCCGAGGAAATATTCAAAGAATCAGAAGAAGAATAAGAAAAAAGGGCTAGTACTTTTCTAGCCTTTTTTGTTTTCAAAAAAATATTGCATTGTTTAAATTGGTATGGTAGACTATTAAGACGTGAGTATTTAAAAATACTCTCCTTGCTTTTACTATTAGTGAAAGCCAAAGTCCATAAGGAGGTGAACAGTTCAATGACTCAATATGAAATTAACTACATTATCCGTCCAAACATCGATGAGGCAGAAAAAGCAGAATTGGTAAAACGCTTCGATACTATCTTAACTGATAATGGTGCTGAGATTATTGAATCAAAAGACTGGTCAAAACGTCGTTTAGCTTACGAAATCAACGATTTCCGCGAAGGTATTTACCATATCGTGACAATCAATGCAGAAGAAGCAACAGCGATTAACGAATTTGACCGTCTTGCGAAATTCAGTAAAGATATTCTTCGTCACATCATCATTAAGCAAGAAGCATAAAATGTTTCACGTGAAACATTTTAAGGAGGATGTAAGAAAAGATGATTAATAATGTTGTATTAACAGGTAGATTAACTAAAGATGTCGATTTACGCTATACGTCAAATGGTACAGCAGTAGGTTCGTTTAGTATTGCGGTTGACAGACCATTTAAAAGTCAATCAGGAGAACGAGAAACTGATTTTATTAATTGTGTTATTTGGAGAAAAGCTGCTGAGAACTTTGCTAATTTTACACGTAAAGGATCTTTAGTTGGAATCGAAGGACGAATTCAAACGCGTAACTACGAAAATCAACAAGGCCAACGTGTGTATGTTACAGAAATTGTAGTAGATAACTTTACGCTACTTGAATCAAGAAGTGTAACAGAACAAAGACCAAGAGAAACAAACTCTCCAAGTCCTGCTTCTAATTACAATCAAACTAACAACCAATCAAACAGTAATAATCAATCGTCTTACTCTAACTCAAACAACCAAGAAAATAGCTTTAATGACTATAATTCGAATGAAGATCCATTTCTATCAAGTGGGAAATCGATAGATATATCAGATGATGATCTACCGTTTTAATATTTGATAATCATGGGTTAAAAAAAGGAGGAAAATAATATGGCTCAACAACGTGGTGGCCGTCGCGGTCGCAAGCGGAAAAAAGTATGTCATTTTTGTGCAAACCATATTGATCATGTTGATTATAAAGACACTGATCTATTGAAACGTTATGTATCTGAAAAAGGTAAAATCTTACCTCGTCGTGTAACTGGTACTTGTGCAAAACATCAAAGAACTCTAACAGTTGCTATCAAGCGTTCTCGTATTATCGCTTTGATGCCTTTCACAGTTGCAGAATAATTCAAAGTTTATAAAGCTACCGCACTATCATGCTAATGATAATGTGGTAGCTTTTTTAGTTATCCACAGTTCAGTCGGACTCATCCCCACTATTTCTGAAAATATCAGTGATTAGTATCCACAAAACAAGAAATGATACTATCCGTGTTATGTATGTTTTTCAGAGAGTTTTTTATAAGTTATCCACAGGTTAATAAATGACTTGGGGATAAGTTTGGATGAAGAACAGATAGTTATTAACAGTCTAAGCTAAAATGTTTCACGTGAAACATTTTAGCCTAGACTGGTTTTTAGAGAGACGAACGTGTATTCGAAACTTATTCAGAAAAATCAAATAATTCATTACTAGGGCATGCGGTGTATAAGCGGTTTGTGGCTATAAAATAAAGCTTATGTTAAAATAGAGAGACAAAAACTATTTAAATGATAGGAAAGGAGTAACAATGAACATTAGAGAAAAGATTGCCAAACTTCCGGCATATTTGCGTTCGGATCGAATGAAAATTCCAGTTATTGCTATTGCTATATCATTGCTATTGTTAATTATTTTGACATTTATCGCTAATTGGAAAATTGGCATCGCCATATTCTTGCTGATAGCAGTTACAGCGTTCTTTGTTTATAATTCAACTGAATTTTTAATAGAAGAAACAAATAAATATGTCTCTGACCTATCCTATCGAATAAAAAAAGGCGAGCAGGAAGCTCTGATACAAATGCCAATAGGTATTTTACTTTATAATGAAGAAAACGAAATTCAATGGACTAATCCATATCTATTAAGATACTTTGATAAAACTGATGTTTTAGGACGCAAAATAGAAGAAGTAGATGAAGAACTTGCAAATTGGATGAAACGCTATGATAGTAATAAGATGATGAAGATAAAATGGGGAAGCCGCCATTTCGAAATGGTCATCCAAGAAAATATTGGTGTTTTATACTTAATGGATATTACTGAATATGCTAATATTGAAGAGAAGTATCAGAACGAACGGATTGTTTTTGGGAATATTATTATTGATAATTACGATGAAGCAGTTCAATCAATGAATGACCGTAAAAAATCTAATGTAAATAATTATGTAACAAATCAATTGACTAATTGGGCTAATATCAATAATATTTATTTGAAAAAAGTTGAAAGTGATCGTTTTATTATTTTAATGACGAAACAAACATTAGAACATATTGAAGAGAGTAAATTTGAAATTGTTGATCAAATTAGGGAAAGAACCTCTAAACAAAATTTCCCGCTTACCTTAAGTATGGGGGGTTCTTATCAGAAAGGGCCAAATCAGTCTAAATGGAAAGACGTAACACAATTAGCACAAACGAACGTTGATCTTGCTTTAGCTCGTGGAGGCGACCAAGTCGTGGTTCGTGCTGAAGATGAAGATGCAAGATTTTATGGTGGAAAAACTAATCCGGTAGAGAAACGAACGCGTATTCGAGCGCGCATGATTAGTCAAGCACTGGAAGAGCTAATTGCTAAGGCTGATAAGGTCTTTATAATGGGACATAATTATCCCGATATGGATTCGTTAGGTTCAAGTTTAGGTATTCGTCGAATTGCTCAAATGAATAATAAAGAAGCTTGGATTATTTTAGAATCTGATCAACTTTCAACGAATATAGTTAAAATGATGGAAGTGATTGATAAAGATTATAATATTTCTAAACATATTATCAGTTCAGAACAGGCAAACGATCGCGTCACAGAAAATTCATTAATTGTGATGGTAGATGTCCATCGTCCAAGTATGGTGCCGGCACCAGAATTAATGGAAGTATCGAATAAAGTCGTCATAATTGACCACCACCGTCGTGGGCAAGAATTCCCTAAAAATCCAGTTCTAGTTTACATTGAACCCTATGCTTCATCTGCTTCAGAATTAATTACCGAATTATTTGAGTATCAATCTAATGATGTTGACTCTATAAATAAAATTGAAGCAACAACTATGTTAGCAGGTATAATAGTAGACACAAGAAACTTCAGTCTGCGAACGGGGTCCCGAACATTCGATGCTGCTAGCTATTTACAGTCAAACGGTGCAGACACTTTACTTATTCAAAAAGCGTTGAAAGAAAGCTTAGATACGTATTTACTTCGTAGTCATTTGTTAGAAACGATGGAATTTGTAAGTGCCGGATTAGCTGTAGCCAGCGGAGAAGATGATAGAGTATACGACACTGTTCTAGCTGCCCAAACAGCAGATACAATGCTTTCTATGGAAGGAGTCGAAGCTTCTTTTGTTATTACAAAGCGTCGAGATGGCAGAGTTGGAATCAGTGCTCGAAGCTTAGGACAAATAAATGTCCAGCGTTTCATGGAAGAACTTGGTGGTGGTGGGCATTTATCTAATGCTGCGACACAAGTTGAAGATAGTACTGTATCTGAAGTAAAAGAAAAACTATTTGAAGTCATCAACAATGATGAAAAATCGAAAGGAGACATAAAATGAAAGTCATATTTCTTCAAGATGTAAAAGGTAAAGGAAAAAAAGGTGAGGTAAAAGATGTAGCAGTAGGCTACGCTCAGAACTATTTAATTAAAAATGGGCTGGCTAAAGAAGCAACTAAATCCAGTATCTCTGCACTCGATGCGCAGAAAAAAGCACAAGATAAAAAAGAACAAGAAGCTCTAGAAGAAGCAAAAGAATTAAAAGGTTTTCTTGAAAAAGAAGAGACTGTTATCGAATTAACTGCAAAATCAGGTGAAGACGGTCGCTTATTTGGATCGATTACAAGTAAACAGATAGCTGAGCAATTAAAAAAACAATATAACGTTAAGATAGATAGACGAAAGATTGATCTAAAAGAGCCAATTCGTTCTCTTGGATTTACTAAAATGGACGTGCGGTTACATACAGATGTTACTGCAACATTAACGGTACACGTTGTCGAAGAGTAAGAGCTGTTTACAGCTCTTTTTTTATCGATAAGAGCTATTAAAACCCAAAATTGTCACACAGCTAAAATTAAAGTACAATAATTAAGCGTAAAAGCTTTACTTATCTAATAGTAATTAAGAGAAGGATGAAGATATTTATGGAAGAAGTATTCCAAGACCGGACACCACCACAAAGTATCGAGGCAGAGCAATCTGTATTGGGATCCATTTTTCTTGATCCGGATACAGTAGTAAATGTTTTAGAGTACCTTGAGCCAACAGATTTCTACAGAAAAAGTCACCAAATCATCTTTGATGCCATTTTGTCGCTATACAATAGAAACGAAGCGGTCGATGTTGTAACCGTTACAAATGAACTAGAAAATAAAAATCAATTAGAAAATGTAGGAGGGTTAGACTACCTAGGTGAAGTTGCTACCTTTGTACCGACATCTGCAAACGTCGAGTATTATGCAAAAATTGTCGAAGAAAAGTCGATCTTACGTAATTTAATCCGTTCAGCTACTAGTATTGTCAAACAGGGGTACGAGGAATCTGATCAACTTGCTACTATATTAGATAGTGCGGAACAAACTATTCTGAAAGTTTCAGAAAGAAGAAATAGATCAGGTTTTATCCGTATTTCTGATGTCGTAAATACTTCCCTACAAAATATTGAATTACTTTCTCAACAAACTGGTGATGTAACAGGAATACCAACAGGATATATTGCATTAGATAAAATGACAGCAGGTCTACAATCTGAAGAGTTAATAATTCTAGCTGCACGCCCAGCTGTAGGGAAAACTGCCTTTGCTTTAAACATCGCTCAAAATGTTGCCACAAAGTCCGACCAGGTCGTAGCTATATTTAGTTTAGAAATGGGTGCAGAATCACTTGTTAACCGTATGCTCTGTGCGGAAGGAAATATAGATGCTGGACATTTGAGAACTGGGCAAATGTCAGAAGAAGAATGGTCTAATTTGATTATGGCCATGGCAACTTTAGGACAATCTAGAATTTTTATCGATGATACTCCAGGTATCCGAATTGCAGAAATACGTGCAAAGTCAAGACGATTAAAGCAAGAACAAGGAGAAATAGGTTTAATTGTCATTGATTACCTACAGTTAATAGAAGGAAACAGTCGTGAAAGTCGCCAACAAGAAGTCTCTGAAATTTCACGTCAGTTAAAAAAATTAGCAAAAGAATTAAAAGTACCTGTTTTAGCTTTATCACAATTATCTCGAGGGGTAGAACAACGCCAAGATAAACGGCCAGTTCTTAGTGATATTCGGGAATCGGGTTCTATCGAGCAAGATGCAGATATCGTAGCTTTTCTTTACCGTGATGATTATTATGAACGGGAAGGCTCAGAAGAAAATGAAGAATCTGAGTTTGAAAATAATATCGTAGAAGTCATTATTGAGAAAAACAGAAGTGGTGCAAGGGGAACTGTTAAACTATTATTCAAAAAAGAGTTTAACAAATTTTCATCTATGTCATACATTCCAGAGCCAAATTAAAAAAGATTGTAAATTTAAACGAAGGATGCCAACCCCCAAAAGTTAGAGTAAATAATCTAACTTTTGGGGGTCTTTTTGTATGTCTAAATATAGTGCTGAATTTAAATTGAAAGTTGTGAAAGAGTATCAAAATGGAACGTTGGGATATAATTTATTGGCAAAAAAATACGGTATGCCAAGTTCCTCACCTATAAAAAAATGGGTAAATCTATATGCTCACTATGGGGAAGAAGGGTTAATTCGAAAAAAAACAAAAGCAGTCTATTCTGTTCATTTCAAACTAGATGTATGACACTTTATGAAACGAACAGGTGCTTCTTATCAAGAAACGGCTAATTCCTTCGGAATCAAAGAACTCTCTATCATTGCGAACTGGAATCGTGCATTTAATAGAGAAGGTATAGAAGGCCTGAAATCTAAACCTAAGGGGCGACCTTCTATGTCTAAACAACCAAAGAAAAAGAAACCAAAAGATAATGGGACTATGTCTAAAGAGCAAGCACTTGAACGTGAAAATGAGCTTCTCCGTCTGGAGAATGCTTACTTAAAAAAGTTAAAAGCTTACGAGGAGAATCCGAATGCTTACCTCGAAAAGCACAAGCAGCGGTGGCATTCGAGCTCAAAGAAGAAGGGTACAAATTAAAGGATATCTTCATCGTTGTAGGAATTCCAGAAGCTACGTACCATTACCATATAAAGCGATTGAACTCAGAAGACCAAGATAAAGATCTAAAAAATAAGATTTCAGAGCTCTTTTATCAATTTAAAGAACGCTACGGATACAAACGAATGACTAATGAATTGAATCCTAATGGACTAGTAATTAATCATAAAAAGGTTTATCGTCTGATGAAAGAGTTGGGGCTGAAGTGCGTTAAATTCACTCGTAAACTTCGAAAGTATAATTCTTACAAAGGAACAGTTGGGAAAGTCGCGAAAAATCTAATAAACCGACGGTTTTCTACTCCGTTTGCCTTACAAAAATTAGTGACCGATATAACAGAGTTCAAGTGTCTAAATGATCAGAAACTTTATCTTAATCCGATTTATGATTTATATAATGGTGAAATTATCTCGTTTGGTATTAGCAAACGTCCGACATTAGACCTAGTATTAGGTCCTTTAGAAGATGCCATTCAGATAGTAAAAAAGAACGGTACCGTTCGCACCACGATTCACTCAGATCAAGGATGGCATTATCAGCATAAAAAATGGAGACAGCATTTAAAAAAGAACAATTTTTTTCAAAGTATGTCTCGAAAAGCTACCTGTTCTGATAATGCCGCAATGGAGAATTTCTTTGGGATTATGAAACAAGAAATGTATCATGGAGAGCCTCTAGTTACCTATGATCAACTCAAGAAACAAATCGAAGAGTATATCGATTGGTATAATACCGTCCGCACAAAACAAAAACTGGCAGGTTTAAGTCCAGTGGAATACCGAACTCAAACCAGCCAGTTGGCTGCATAATTTTAAACTCTAACTTTTGGGGGTCAGCACCAAGGTTTAAATTTACAATCTTTTTTATATTAAACTCTTGTATATTAATAGTTAAAGGAGTAAAATATTAATTGTTATTGAAATGTGGCAAAAATACGGGATATTAGCTCAGTTGGTAGAGCAACTGACTCTTAATCAGTGGGTCGCAGGTTCGATCCCTGCATATCCCATCCTAAAAACTGTGAACTTCTGTCTATAATAGAAGGTTACAGTTTTTTATATTATCACTATATAAAAAAAAAAATAAAATAGATTGAAGTGTTGACCTTTTTTTAAATCGATGGTAATATATCTAAGTTGTCTGTTCTAAGTGTATGAGCAAACAACATAAAAAAATAATTTCAAATAAGTGTTGACACATTGAACAACACATGTTATTATTTAGAAGTTGTCACGAAGAGCAGTACACGTAACACGTGATAATCTATTGACCTTTGAAAACTGAACAAAGAATGAACGAACCAAACGTGCAGGGCATCCTTCGGGATGCACAATTAGTCGACAGGTAACTGTCGCAACACAAGTAAGTCAGCAACAAATGAGCAATTAAACGTATCATTATGGATCTCTGTACAAGAATCCATTATTAATGAGAGTTTGATCCTGGCTCAGGACGAACGCTGGCGGCGTGCCTAATACATGCAAGTCGAACGAACGGAAGAAGAGCTTGCTCTTTGGAAGTGAGTGGCGGACGGGTGAGTAACACGTGGGTAACCTGCCCTTCAGTGGGGGATAACATCCGGAAACGGGTGCTAATACCGCATAGGTTCTTTTTCCACATGGAAAGAGAAGGAAAGACGGCCTTTGTGCTGTCGCTGAGGGATGGACCCGCGGCGTATTAGTTAGTTGGTGGGGTAAAGGCCTACCAAGACCATGATACGTAGCCGACCTGAGAGGGTGATCGGCCACATTGGGACTGAGACACGGCCCAAACTCCTACGGGAGGCAGCAGTAGGGAATCTTCCGCAATGGACGCAAGTCTGACGGAGCAACGCCGCGTGAGTGAAGAAGGTTTTCGGATCGTAAAACTCTGTTGTCGGAGAAGAACACGTAAGCGAGTAACTGCGCTTACCATGACGGTACCCGACCAGAAAGCCACGGCTAACTACGTGCCAGCAGCCGCGGTAATACGTAGGTGGCAAGCGTTGTCCGGATTTATTGGGCGTAAAGCGAGCGCAGGCGGTTCTTTAAGTCTGATGTGAAAGCCCACGGCTCAACCGTGGAAGGTCATTGGAAACTGGGGAACTTGAATGCAGAAGAGGAGAGTGGAATTCCATGTGTAGCGGTGAAATGCGTAGATATATGGAGGAACACCAGTGGCGAAGGCGACTCTCTGGTCTGTTATTGACGCTGAGGCTCGAAAGCGTGGGGAGCAAACAGGATTAGATACCCTGGTAGTCCACGCCGTAAACGATGAGTGCTAAGTGTTGGAGGGCTTCCACCCTTCAGTGCTGCAGTTAACGCATTAAGCACTCCGCCTGGGGAGTACGGCCGCAAGGCTGAAACTCAAAGGAATTGACGGGGACCCGCACAAGCGGTGGAGCATGTGGTTTAATTCGAAGCAACGCGAAGAACCTTACCAGGTCTTGACATCCCTTGACACGCCTAGAGATAGGCCGTTCCCTTCGGGGACAAGGTGACAGGTGGTGCATGGTTGTCGTCAGCTCGTGTCGTGAGATGTTGGGTTAAGTCCCGTAACGAGCGCAACCCTTATTGTTAGTTGCCAGCATTTAGTTGGGCACTCTAATGAGACTGCCGGTGATAAACCGGAGGAAGGTGGGGATGACGTCAAATCATCATGCCCCTTATGACCTGGGCTACACACGTGCTACAATGGATGGTACAACGAGCCGCTAACCCGCGAGGGCATGCGAATCTCTTAAAGCCATTCTCAGTTCGGATTGCAGGCTGCAACTCGCCTGCATGAAGCCGGAATCGCTAGTAATCGCGGATCAGAACGCCGCGGTGAATACGTTCCCGGGTCTTGTACACACCGCCCGTCACACCACGAGAGTTTGTAACACCCGAAGTCGGTGGGGTAACCCTTAGGGGAACCAGCCGCCTAAGGTGGGACGGATGATTGGGGTGAAGTCGTAACAAGGTAGCCGTATCGGAAGGTGCGGCTGGATCACCTCCTTTCTAAGGAAAAATCGGAACCTGCCGGTTCGTTCATTCTTGTTCAGTTTTGAGAGGTCAACTCTCATTTTATACTTGTTCCTTGAAAACTGAATACCATAACATGAAAGTAACAAAGAAAGACCAAAACATTTATACCGCGTTCATAGAGGATTACTCCCTATGATGGCCAGCAATGGCCGAAACTTGACTCAGGTTAAGTGAATAAGGGCGCACGGTGGATGCCTTGGCACTAGGAGCCGATGAAGGACGGGACTAACACCGATATGCTCCGGGGAGCTGTAAGTAAGCTGTGATCCGGAGATTTCCGAATGGGGGAACCCCATATCTGTTATAGGATATGACGTAGACGTGAATACATAGCGTGTACGAGGTAGACGCAGGGAACTGAAACATCTCATTACCTGCAGGAAGAGAAAGAAAAATCGATTCCCTGAGTAGCGGCGAGCGAAACGGGAAAAGCCCAAACCAAAGAGCTTGCTCTTTGGGGTTGTAGGACTGGGACATGGGATGACGTGAGATAGCAGAAGCCAACTGGAAAGTTGCGCGATAAAGGGTAAAAGCCCCGTATGCGAAATTGACCGTCACCCTACCAGTATCCTGAGTACGGCGGAACACGCGAAATTCCGTCGGAATCCGGGAGGACCATCTCCCAAGGCTAAATACTCCCTAGTGACCGATAGTGAACCAGTACCGTGAGGGAAAGGTGAAAAGCACCCCGGAAGGGGAGTGAAAGAGTACCTGAAACCGTGTGCTTACAAGTAGTCAGAGCCCGTTTATGGGTGATGGCGTACCTTTTGTAGAATGGACCGGCGAGTTACGATCCCATGCGAGGTTAAGCTGAAAAGGCGGAGCCGTAGCGAAAGCGAGTCTGAATAGGGCGATAAAGTATGTGGTCGTAGACCCGAAACCAGGTGACCTACCCATGTCCAGGTTGAAGGTGCGGTAATACGCACTGGAGGACCGAACCCACGTATGTTGAAAAATGCGGGGATGAGGTGTGGGTAGCGGAGAAATTCCAATCGAACCTGGAGATAGCTGGTTCTCTCCGAAATAGCTTTAGGGCTAGCCTCGGACGTATAAATCATGGAGGTAGAGCACTGTTTGGACTAGGGGCCCTTCTCGGGTTACCGAATTCAGATAAACTCCGAATGCCATTGATTTAAGTCCGGGAGTCAGACTGCGAGTGATAAGATCCGTAGTCGAAAGGGAAACAGCCCAGACCACCAGCTAAGGTCCCAAAGTATCTGTTAAGTGGAAAAGGATGTGGGGTTGCATAGACAACTAGGATGTTGGCTCAGAAGCAGCCATCATTTAAAGAGTGCGTAATAGCTCACTAGTCGAGTGACCCTGCGCCGAAAATTTACCGGGGCTAAACAGATCACCGAAGCTGTGGACAGAACCATTGGTTCTGTGGTAGGAGAGCGTTCTAAGGGCGTTGAAGCTGGACCGTGAGGACTGGTGGAGCGCTTAGAAGTGAGAATGCCGGTATGAGTAGCGAAAGACGGGTGAGAATCCCGTCCACCGTATGACTAAGGTTTCCTGGGGAAGGCTCGTCCTCCCAGGGTTAGTCGGGACCTAAGCCGAGGCCGATAGGCGTAGGCGATGGACAACAGGTTGATATTCCTGTACCAGTTGATTTTGTTTGACCAATGGAGGGACGCAGGAGGCTAAGGAAAGCGTGCGATCGGAAGAGCACGCCCAAGCAACACGTCTAGTGGTGAGTCAAATGCTTACCGCTGTGAAGGACAAGTTGTGATGGGGAGGGAAATTTAGTACCGAAGTTCCCAATGTCACACTGCCAAGAAAAGCTTCTAGTTAGAAATCAACTGCCCGTACCGCAAACCGACACAGGTAGTCGAGGAGAGCATCCTAAGGTGAGCGAGCGAACTCTCGTTAAGGAACTCGGCAAAATGACCCCGTAACTTCGGGAGAAGGGGTGCTGACCACATGGTCAGCCGCAGTGAATAGGCCCAAGCGACTGTTTATCAAAAACACAGGTCTCTGCTAAATCGAAAGATGACGTATAGGGGCTGACGCCTGCCCGGTGCTGGAAGGTTAAGAGGAGAGGTTAGCCGCAAGGCGACGCTTTGAATTGAAGCCCCAGTAAACGGCGGCCGTAACTATAACGGTCCTAAGGTAGCGAAATTCCTTGTCGGGTAAGTTCCGACCCGCACGAAAGGCGTAACGATTTGGGCACTGTCTCAACGAGAGACTCGGTGAAATTATAGTACCAGTGAAGATGCTGGTTACCCGCGACAGGACGGAAAGACCCCATGGAGCTTTACTGCAAGTTGATATTGATTGTTTCTGCTACACGTACAGGATAGGTAGGAGCCGTAGAAGTCGGGACGCTAGTTTCGATGGAGGCATCATTGGGATACTACCCTTGTAGCAGGACCAGTCTAACCCGCCACCCTAATCGGGTGGGGAGACAGTGTCAGTTGGGCAGTTTGACTGGGGCGGTCGCCTCCTAAAGAGTAACGGAGGCGCCCAAAGGTTCCCTCAGAATGGTTGGAAATCATTCGTAGAGTGCAAAGGCAGAAGGGAGCTTGACTGCGAGACAGACAAGTCGAGCAGGGACGAAAGTCGGGCTTAGTGATCCGGTGGTACCGCATGGAAGGGCCATCGCTCAACGGATAAAAGCTACCCTGGGGATAACAGGCTTATCTCCCCCAAGAGTTCACATCGACGGGGAGGTTTGGCACCTCGATGTCGGCTCGTCGCATCCTGGGGCTGTAGTCGGTCCCAAGGGTTGGGCTGTTCGCCCATTAAAGCGGCACGCGAGCTGGGTTCAGAACGTCGTGAGACAGTTCGGTCCCTATCCGTCGCGGGCGTTGGAAATTTGAGAGGAGCTGTCCTTAGTACGAGAGGACCGGGATGGACACACCTCTGGTGTACCAGTTGTTCTGCCAAGAGCATCGCTGGGTAGCTATGTGTGGAAGGGATAAACGCTGAAAGCATCTAAGCGTGAAGCCCCCCTCGAGATGAGATTTCCCATCATCTAGAATGAGTAAGACCCCTGAGAGACGATCAGGTAGATAGGCTAGGAGTGGAAGTACAGCGATGTATGGAGCGGACTAGTACTAATCGGTCGAGGACTTAACCACGAATAAAACAAGGTGGTTGTAATGGCTTTGGTCAGCTGTTCATTGTGTTATGGATTCAGTTTTGAGGGAACGCAATGTTTCTTCAATTAAATAGAAAATGTGCGGTGGCAAGGGCAAGAAGGTCACACCTGTTCCCATCCCGAACACAGAAGTTAAGCTTCTTAGCGCCGATTGTAGTGAAGGGTTTCCCTTTGTGAGAGTAGGACGCTGCCGCGCATACTATTTAATGATAAATACTATAAGGTAAAAGTCATTTAATACTTGCAGTATTACTATAATTATTATATGATATTTAAGAAGTTGTTTTATATGGAGATTTAGCTCAGCTGGGAGAGCGTCTGCCTTACAAGCAGAATGTCGGCGGTTCGATCCCGTCAATCTCCATTGATATATTTTTAAAACTTAAAAATATACTCATACTAAGTTTTCGAGTCATTAGCTCAGTTGGTAGAGCATCTGACTTTTAATCAGAGGGTCGCAGGTTCGAATCCTGCATGACTCATATCTATTGTAATTTTTTAGAGTAGATAAAGCGGGTGTGGCGGAATTGGCAGACGCACTAGATTTAGGATCTAGCGCCGCAAGGCGTGGGGGTTCAAGTCCCTTCACCCGCACTTTTTGCCGGCTTAGCTCAGTTGGTAGAGCATCTGATTTGTAATCAGAGGGTCGAGGGTTCAACTCCTTTAGCCGGCACTTTGCGGAAGTAGTTCAGTGGTAGAACACCACCTTGCCAAGGTGGGGGTCGCGGGTTCGAACCCCGTCTTCCGCTTCATAAGTAGCTTATAGTCTATACTTATGTTAATATTATATTGTAATGCCGGGGTGGCGGAATTGGCAGACGCACAGGACTTAAAATCCTGCGGTGAGTGATCACCGTATCGGTTCGATCCCGATTCTCGGCATTTTTTTTTGCAGCCATAGCTCAATTGGATAGAGTACCTGACTACGAATCAGGCGGTTGTAGGTTCGACTCCTACTGGCTGCATTTTTATTTTTTTGTAAACGGGAAGTAGCTCAGCTTGGTAGAGCACTTGGTTTGGGACCAAGGGGTCGCAGGTTCGAATCCTGTCTTCCCGATTAGTACTAATAACCGTAAAGGTTAGATACATGGCGGTGTAGCTCAGCTGGCTAGAGCGTCCGGTTCATACCCGGGAGGTCGGGGGTTCGATCCCCTTCGCCGCTATTTCTTCAAAATGGATCCAGTTATAATCAGGTAAACTTCAAGAGTCCGGACCTTTAGCTCAGTTGGTTAGAGCAGACGGCTCATAACCGTCCGGTCGCAGGTTCGAGTCCTGCAAGGTCCATTTGTTATTGCTGTTTATATAGGTTATGGGGAAGTACTCAAGTGGCTGAAGAGGCGCCCCTGCTAAGGGTGTAGGTCGCTAACGCGGCGCGAGGGTTCAAATCCCTCCTTCTCCGTATTTGTTTTTTTATCTGGCCCGTTGGTCAAGCGGTTAAGACACCGCCCTTTCACGGCGGTAACACGGGTTCGAGTCCCGTACGGGTCATAGTATAACTTATTGATTATACTTAAAGTCATATAATTGTTGTGGAGGATTACCCAAGTCTGGCTGAAGGGAACGGTCTTGAAAACCGTCAGGTGTGTAAAAGCACGCAAGAGTTCGAATCTCTTATCCTCCTTATATTGTTTGATAGACAATATGTCAGTATCATTTATTTTATTATCGCGGGGTAGAGCAGTTGGCAGCTCGTCGGGCTCATAACCCGGAGGTCACAGGTTCGAGTCCTGTCCCCGCAATTGCCTTTAGGCATATTTTAAATAAGTTGTAACGGTTCCGTGGTGTAGGGGTTAACATGCCTGCCTGTCACGCAGGAGATCGCGGGTTCAAATCCCGTCGGGACCGCCACGCGGGTGTAGTTTAGTGGTAAAACCCCAGCCTTCCAAGCTGACGTCGGGAGTTCGATTCTCCTCACCCGCTCTTTTTTTATGGGCCTATAGCTCAGCTGGTTAGAGCGCACGCCTGATAAGCGTGAGGTCGATGGTTCGAGTCCATTTAGGCCCATTCTAGGCCCGTTGGTCAAGCGGTTAAGACACCGCCCTTTCACGGCGGTAACACGGGTTCGAGTCCCGTACGGGTCATATAGATAAGATTAGTTTTGTAGCAGCATGGAGGTTTAGCTCAGCTGGGAGAGCGTCTGCCTTACAAGCAGAATGTCGGCGGTTCGATCCCGTCAACCTCCATTTGGTTCCGTGGTGTAGGGGTCAACATGCCTGCCTGTCACGCAGGAGATCGCGGGTTCAAATCCCGTCGGGACCGTTTTTAATTTATGGCTTGGTAGCTCAGTTGGTAGAGCACTTGATTGAAGCTCAAGGTGTCGGCGGTTCGATTCCGTCCCAAGCCACCTTTGGAGGGATAGCGAAGTGGCTAAACGCGGCGGACTGTAAATCCGCTCCTTCGGGTTCGGCAGTTCGAATCTGCCTCCCTCCATTATTATCTTATGGCGATTGTGGCGAAGGGGTTAACGCACCGGTTTGTGGATCCGGCATTCGTGGGTTCAAGTCCCATCAGTCGCCCCATTTTTGGGCTATAGCCAAGCGGTAAGGCAACGGACTTTGACTCCGTCATCGTTGGTTCGAATCCAGCTAGCCCAGTTTTAATGGCGGTATAGCCAAGTGGTAAGGCATAGGTCTGCAACACCTTCATCACCGGTTCAAATCCGGTTACCGCCTTTCTCGTTAGAGTTAGAAGATAACTAGAAAATTGATAAATATCATGCCGGCGTGGCGGAACTGGCAGACGCGCAGGACTCAAAATCCTGTGCCCGCGAGGGCGTGCCGGTTCGATCCCGGCCGCCGGTATAACATGTAAGTCACCAATGTGGTGGCTTTTTTTATTGGCTCTTTGTCAAGAAGTGTTGATAGTGTATTTTTCCAGTTGCATGCAGGTTAAATTTCACAATCTATAAAGCAGTAGCTGGGAACCAAAAGGTTCCTAAGCTACTGTTTTTATTTCTAGTAATTTATATTCAATGAAGATGCGGTTTCGGAAATTAGAAAAGTTGCGATAGCCATAGGCTGTCCGCTTGATGACCTTGATTTTATTATTAATCCCTTCCACTAATCCGTTTGAATAGTCATAGCTCAGTGCGTTTACAATAGCTCTTTCGGATTGGCGGAATGTCTTCAAAGCTTGGTCCATCTTGGCAGAAAGCCCCCGTTGTTTCTCATGAATGAAGGACCGAAACAAATCCGGTTTCCGGTGCGTAACGGTAAAGACGATTGTTTGGTAGGCATTATAATTCAGGCGGAGACCCTCGTCCAAAGAAAGAATATAATCGATGATCCCCCGTTCCGTCACCATGCCCTTGAAAAGTCTATGATAACGATATTCTGTGCCATTCAACAGTTCTTCTTTTTTCAGAATCAATTTCCAATATTTTTTTAGTTTTCTATAATCTCGTTTTGCTTTCAAGTCATTCGCTTTCTTCAAGGTATTCATAAAGCCAATACGTGCCATATTGAGCGCCCGGTTTACCTGCGTGACGATATGGAAACGGTCAATAATCAATTCAGCCTGAGGAAAGAGCGCCTGGAACAGCTTTTGATAAGGACCATACAGGTCCACAACCACGGTCTTGACCTTGGCGCGTTGTTCTTGTGAAAAACGCAGGAAGTAATCAGTGATTGACTTGTTTCGACGGTCTTCAAGGACATCGAAAATCCGATGGCTATCGGAATCGCAAATAATTAGACTCATGGCTCCATCAGCACTTTTGACGCTTTTAAACTCGTCGATGGCCAAGTTCTCGGGCAGATAGGTGTAGGTTTGACGGAATGTGTTATAAAAGGCTCCGAAAACCCGTTTGACGGTGTTGTTTGATACACGGTGCTCCCGAGCAATATCCTTTTCAGATATGTTACACGTCCCCTGGACTGCGATGGAATGTTTGACATCATTCGAGATGTGGCACCGTTTTTTGACCATCGTTGTTTCCGCAATAAAGGTTTGTCCGCATTCCCTGCACAGGAACCGCTGTTTCTTCAATTCTAAGTAGGTTGGACATCCCGCCATATCCAGGAGCAGCGGGTGGGTCAGCTTCGTCCCGTTCTTTACGATTGAACCAGCGTTCACGCAGCCACAGCATTTACACGCTTTCGGTATGTAGGTGAGCGTGGCGGAGATGATTTTACAGCGCAAGCCGTTCCGTACGTCTTCCTTCAACCAATTATCTTCATCCACCTTGATATTTTTATCTTTTATTCCCAGTAGTTTTCCTATAAAATGATTATGAGACAAATGAATTTCCTCCTAAAATAAAGACTCGATACCTTCATTTTAACGGAAAAATTCATTTGTCTCTTTGTGTTTTTCACAAAAGGGCCAAAGGCCCATCAACACTTAATATTCTAGAGCCTTTTTATTTAAACGGACATAAGTAATTAAATTTGCTATTAATCTTGCTATGGTGTATACTTACGATAGTGTTTTTGGTTAGGACAACGTTAAAATAAGTGGGATCGTAATACATATCACTTCGTGTCGTACAAAGATAACTAAATAAATTTGTGCTTATAAGCACGAGGAGGATATTATATTATGGAACAAGGTACAGTAAAATGGTTTAACGCAGAAAAAGGTTTTGGATTTATCGAACGTGACGGACAAGATGATGTATTCGTACACTTCTCAGCAATCCAAGACGAAGGTTTCAAATCTTTAGACGAAGGTCAATCAGTGACTTTTGACGTAGAAGAAGGAAACCGTGGCCTACAAGCTACAAACGTAGTTAAAAACTAATTTTATAATTGATAGAAGGTGAGCTATTTATAGCTCACCTTTTTTTTATTAAATAATTTATTGATATGTTTCTTTTTATAGACATAGAATATGGTAAACTATTAAAAAATAGTTAAAGTGGGGTATAAAAATGAAAGCAATTGTAACTGTGACTGGAAAAGATCATAAAGGAATTGTGGCTTCGGTTAGTACCAAACTTGCTGAAGTAGAAGTAAATATTTTAGATATTTCTCAAACTTTAATGGAAAGTTTCTTTACAATGATAGTGTTAGTTGATCTCTCAACTTCTCCTTACTCAATTATCGAAATACAAGATAAGTTAGGGGATGTAGAGAAAAAAGAACAGCTTGTAATTCGAATTCAGTCTGAGGACATTTTTAACGCAATGCATACGCTATAAAGGTGGGGAAAACGTGGAACGAAAAGAAAATATACTAGAAACGATTCAAATGATTTCTGAAGATAAATTAGATATTCGGACAGTGACCATGGGAATATCTTTACTAGACTGTGCGGATTCGGATGGCGAGAAAGCTCGAGAAAAAATTTATAATAAAATCACGCATTATGCTAAAGATTTAGTGACTGTTGCGAGGGAAATCGAGCAAGAACTTGGTGTTCCTATCGTGAACAAACGTATTTCAGTTACGCCAATTGCTTTGATTGCAGGTGCGAGCTCTGACAAAGATTATGTCGCTTTTGCTAAGACTTTAGATGCGGCAGCAAAAAAAGTAGGTGTTGACTTTATAGGTGGTTTTAGCGCGTTGGTAGAGAAAGGATATACTAAAGGGGATCGAATTTTAATCGAATCAATTCCACACGCTCTTTCTGAAACAGAATTGGTTTGTGCTTCTGTGAATATTGGTTCTACTAAGGCAGGAATAAATATGGATGCCGTTGCACAAATGGGACAGGTTATGAAACAAACAGCAGAATTAACAGCTGATATGGGCGGACTAGGTGCTGCGAAATTGGTAGTCTTTGCCAACGCTGTAGACGATAATCCGTTCATGGCTGGTGCTTTTCATGGGGTAGGAGAAGCAGATGTTGTTATTCACGTGGGAGTTAGTGGACCAGGAGTTGTAAAACGAGCATTAGAAAAAGTAAAAGACAAGCCTTTTGATATTGTAGCGGAAACGATTAAAATAGCAGCTTTTAAAATTACGCGAATGGGACAGCTAGTTGGTACTTTGGCTGCAGATAGGTTAGGCGTTCCTTTCGGGATAGTTGATTTGTCTTTAGCTCCGACCCCTGCTATTGGCGACTCAGTGGCACGAATTTTGGAAGAAATGGGATTGGAACGTGTAGGAACCCACGGAACAACCGCAGCTTTAGCTGTATTAAATGATGCCGTTAAGAAAGGTGGATTAATGGCATGCGGACATGTTGGCGGTTTATCTGGCTCATTTATTCCTGTATCTGAAGACATTGGAATGATTGAAGCAGTCGAAGTTGGTTCGATCACCATTGATAAATTAGAAGCAATGACAGCAATCTGTTCCGTCGGTCTTGATATGGTTGCAGTTCCTGGTAAAACGACAGCAGCAACACTCTCAGCCTTAATTGCGGACGAAGCAGCAATTGGTATTATGAATCATAAAACCACAGCAGTACGGATTATTGCTGTTCCTGGAATGGATGTTGGCGATACCGTTGAATTTGGAGGGTTATTAGGCCGCGCCCCTATACTTGCAGTTAGCGAATTTTCTTCAGAGAGTTTGATTAACCGTGGTGGTAGAATACCAGCTCCCCTTCATTCATTTAAAAATTAAAAACATAAAGCAACGCAATTGCGTTGCTTTATGTTTTTTTGAAATACGTATAACCACTTAAAAATATTAATGAACAAGCAAACAAGAAGAAGGGAGCAAAAGTAGGATTAGATATAATTCCACCCACAACAATAATGATGGATCCTATTATTGCTAAAACAGGTATCATTTTATTTTTATTGAGCTGGAAAACCTTTAAATATAAAATAACATAAGTAATATAGGAAAAAACAATTGCAATTTCACTAACATCTCCACCAGACAGAATTTGAAATTTTTGAGTCAGGTAGTGAAGAGCCATCCATAAAAAGGCAATAATAATAGAAATAAACGTTGCACGCGGTGATAATTGCGTTTTCTTATCAATTATTTTGATTTTACTACTATATGGCAACATACCCTTTTCAGCTAAAGATTGCGGTAAGCGAATGGCGCCGAGTACTAATCCATTAACGACACCTAAAACCGCAATAAGAATAAAAGATAATATTAAGGTTCCACCCCGTTCACCAAATAAAATTTGTCCAATATTATAAATCGTATTATCTTGGTGTTCCAAAATATATTCTGGTCCTACAATGGCAATCATTCCTAAGAAATAAGCCAAGTAGACACCTAGAACGATAAGAGGTCCAATTGTTAAAGCGATTGGCATGGTGCGTTTAGCATTTCTTACTTCATGGGTGATGCTGGTAGAAATTACCCACCCGTCAAATGAAAAAGCCATAGGAGCAAGAGCAGCTAACCAACCCCATCCTACTTGATTAACCGGAACAACTAAACTTTCTGTTGGCACTGGTACCGGGGCTTTCCAAAATAATCCAATCAATCCAATTCCAATCAGTGGGATAAGTTTCATAATGGTTGAAATGTTTTGAAATTGCCCGCCTAGCTTTAATGAGAAATAGTTTAAAAGGAAGAAAAAACTTAAATAAAACAAACCTATACTAACTTGCCATTCTAAGGTACTCGGTAAACCTAGAAGCATAGTGGTATAAATACCAGCTACCCAACTGACTACAACCGCGATAGAGGGATAATAAGCAAAGATTTGAAACCAACCAAATCCTGCGGCGGCTTTTTTTGAAATAAACTCTTCAAAATAAGCAATAACCCCACCAGAGCGATCTGTACGAGCCGCTAACTGGGAAAGGGTAATGTTACCAAAGATCACGCAAAACGCGCCAATCGAGAATACTAAAACACTGAGACCAACATTTCCGCCTGCATAGCCTAAAATATCATCTGCTTTAAAGAATATACCAGAACCGACACAAATTCCGACAATCATTGAGACTGCGGTTCCGAGGCCATAATGCCTATTACTTTTTTCCAACGTTGACCTCCTCATAATAATTTAATAAATCCAATTATACTATAAAATGCAAGCCAATAGATACTAACTTATTGCTTTCAATAAAAAACGCAGTAAAATAAAGGTTGGAGCGAATTAGAGCTTCAACCCTTATAAAAGGTAGTTATGCAAAAGTAAGAACTAATATAGCCACAACGATAATGGCATAGGATAAGCGTTCTAAATTTTGTTTTTTTTGTGGATCAATTGGGATTCCTTTACGTTGATGATAAATAATCCATAGGTTTATACCAAGACTAAATAAAGCTATTAAAATGGCTAATGTGTATTTAGTCATCTTGGGCAGTCACTTTAACCATATCGATATGAGGAATATTGTCTTCTAAGTAGACATCAGATTGTGATTTAAAACCGAATGAGATATAAAAATCCTCTAAATAAGCTTGCGCTTGTACCCGAATATCAGTACTAGGATAATTTTTTTGACAATAATCAATTGCCTGTGATAAAACAGCGTGTCCATAGCCTTCTCTTCTAAAGTCAGGTTCAACAACAATACGTCCAATCTGAATAAAATCTTTGCCAGGTATGATCCGTGCATATGCTTTTATGCCTTCATTAAATACGTGAATGGCATCTTTATCTAAATCATCAACATCCGGATAAGCACAGTTTTGTTCGACAACGAATACCTTGACGCGTAATTTGTATATGGCGTGTAGCTCATCAACGGTTAGTTCATTAAAACGTTTTATAGTCCACATATCATTTCTCCTCACTCTGAATTGTATAGTAGTATTGTATCAAACATTTCATAAAAAACATTACTTTTTCTTTTAAATTGCAAATGCTTACAAAAATAAGCCTAATATTTTACAAGCGCTTTATTTACACGTACAATAAGGATATAAGCTAGTGCTTGCTTTTAAATTGTCTAAAATTTTTTTAAAAGTTAGCAGAAGGAGGAATTTTACATGAGACAACTTACTAAGTTTCCAGATCAGACACTTTTAGGTGCAGAAGGGCCCTTCGTAACACTGTATCAAGCAGAAGATCCCTCAACATTATCGATGGATGCAGAGCAAATCAAATTTAAAAATATGATAAAGAAAGCTCTAAATCAAGTTGATAATGAAAAATTACGTCAAAGACTTGAAGATGTCCCAACAGATAGAATGTTTTGGGCAGAGGGTCGTCGCGGTATTGCGTTCTTTTTCACACCTGAAGAAACTTATTATTATGAAGTGAGTTCGAAATTAAAAGATTTTGTTTCATATGGTGAAAGACCTAACATCTTGCCTTTAATTGAAGACTTCCAGTATATGAATAATTACCATTTGTTATGCTTAACGAGTGAGGACATGAGACTCTACCGTGGTAAAATGGAAGAAATCACCCCGATAGACTTACCAGAAAATGCACCGAAGACGCTTGAAATTGCGCTCGGAACGGAATTAACACGTGGTGATAACTTGGCTTCAGGTGGAAATACACCGGGGAACTTGCACGGCGTTACTGAGACAAGCGTCGAACAAGATATTGATCAGACAAACTATTTCCGAATGGTTGATAAATACGTTATGGACAATTTCAGTCAGCCAGAGCAAACGCAATTAATTTTATTTGCTTTATCTGAAAACCAAGCAGATTTCCGTGAACTTTCTAAAAATAATTACCTACAAGATGAGCGTATTGAAAGTTCGCCAACGTCTTTATCAGACAATGAAATAAAACAACACGTTAAAAAATTAATAGACGAAGTATCTTATAAGCGTCATAGTCTTAATATAGAACGCTACCAAGAGACGACACCACAATATAAATTGGGTGACCAATACCAAGACCTTGCAACAGCAAGCCTTGAAGGGCGTATTGAAACCTTATTTGTTGAAAAAGATTCAAAAGTGACCGGAACAATTGATGAAAACGGTCAATTAGGATATGAAGGAGACGAAAACTTCTTTAACCAACTTGCTTTGAATGTCGTTCGTACGAATGGGACAGTTTACGTATTGGACCGCTCACAAATGCCAGAGTTGAAAGATGTAGCAGCGATATTAAGATATTAAGATATTAAGATATTAAGATATTAATCGGAATGAAGTTAGCAGACGCTAGCTTCTTTTTTATTTGTATTTATTTGTCTTTAGAATAGATTGGTGTAAAATTAGAGAATAAGATAAATAACTAATGGAGGTTTTTTTATGAAAAAATTTATCCAAGAAAAACATCAAGAAGCTGCTTTAGACGATTTAAAAACTATTTTAGCGTATCCTTCTTATTTACAAGAAGATGACGAGACGCCTTTTGGGAAAGATATCCAAGCAGTACTAGAAAAAACACTCGAAATTTCTGAAAAATTAGGGTTTAAGACTTATATTGATCCTGAAGGATATTATGGGTATGCGGAAATGGGTGAAGGGGAAGAACTATTTGCAGTTCTGTGTCATCTAGATGTAGTACCTCCAGGTAATTTAAAACTGTGGGATAGTAAACCATTTGAACCGACTATTAAAGATGGCTTTATCATTGCAAGAGGGAGTCAAGACGACAAAGGACCGACGATAGCAGCGATGTATGCACTAAAAGCAGTAATGGATGGGGGCGAAACCCTCAACAAACGTGTACGTTTTATCTTTGGTGTTGATGAAGAAAACTTATGGCGCTGTTTAAACCGTTATAATGAGCTAGAAGAAAAAGCAACGATGGGTTTTGCGCCTGATTCAACATTTCCAGTAACATACGCTGAAAAAGGACTTTTGCAAATTAAATTACATAGTAAGGAAACTTCTTCTTATCGCCTAGAAGCAGGGGATGCTATGAATGTCGTTCCTGAAGACGCTACTTATGAAGGACAATGGGTGGATGATTTAGAATCTGAACTCAAAAAAAATGACTATTCTTATGAACGCCATGAACAATCAATTACAGTAAAAGGAAAGTCTGTTCACAGTAAAAATTCACCACAAGGGATCAACGCTATCGTTCGGTTGGCGAATGTTTTAACAACTAAAGATGACAACAAAGCTTTATTATTTTTACGTGATTATGTAAAAGAGGATGCACGTGGTTTAAATATATTTGGGGAAGTAGAAGACGAAGCTTCTGGTATTTTAACTTGCAATGCCGCAACCTTGTCCATTAATCCAGAAGAAACTATTTTAGGGATTGATATTCGTTACCCTGTGACAGTTGAAAAGTCTTTTATTGGAGATAAATTAAAGGCTGCTGCTGAAAAAGCAGGACTCATTTATGAAGAATATGACTTTATCGCACCCTTATATGTACCACTCGATACGCCATTGGTTGAAAATTTGATGGCTGTTTACCAAAAAAAAACGGGGGATATGCAGCCTCCGATTGTATCAGGTGGCGCCACATTTGCGCGTACTATGGAAAATTGTGTGGCATTTGGAGCACAATTACCACATGCAGAGGCAACTTTGCATGGTCCAAATGAACGGATGGCACTTGAAGATCTATATCAAGCTATGGACATATATGCGGAAGCTTTATATCGCCTCACTTGCCAATAAAAAAACTCAACTGCTCGATAGGGGCAGTTGAGTTTTTTTATTGTTCTTCTAGACTACGAGGTGTATTGTAGTTATATTTTGAAAATAATGCTGTAAATTGTTGTTTAGCAACGCGGTTACTGTCATCTTCTTTTGTTTCGGATACGAGATGAATGGTCTCAATTTGCTTAGTTGCTTTATCTAGGACAATCTCAGCTTCATAATTCGTACCAGCAATAGGAAACTGTTTCATCACCTCAGCTAGTTCACGATTTAATTCTTCATCGTAACCACTATAATAAATCACATAGTCCTCTTTATTTTCTAAAACACTACCTTCCGATTTAAATAGCTCTGTTAACTTTAAAAAAGATTCATAAGGGTAAACAACAATCGTAGAAAATAAAGGGTCGGGTGTTGCTGCAAGGGACCATTCCTCATTATTCTTTTTTTGATATGCACCATCTGAAGCAGCATAAATGGATGTCTTAAAGGCATTAAAACCGCTATCCTTGTTAATACGCGATCCGTATGCAAGTGATTCTTCGGGAAAGACGGTTGCTTCGGTCACTGTATAAGTATTTTCAATGATGTTAGAATTCTGTTTTGTTTCTGTTTCTACACTAATATATTGATGGTAATTTTCAATATTTTCAGCGGAAGCTAAGGTATTATTAGGAGATAGTTCTGTTGCCAGAACACTTTGACAAGCTGATAGAGTAATAACTGATGGTATAACAAAAGCTAGTAAACGTTTGTAATTCATTTTTTTGCCTCACTTCATAATATTCTTAGATTAATTCTACATAATATTGCACGTGAATGAAAGCGATTTTCAAAAAAGAGTATATTTTTTAATGAATAAGAAGATAAGAAGCTATAAAACCTCTAAAGTAAAAGCATGGTAGGGTTGATTTCAGTAAAATGTAATTTGTTAAGAATACTTCAAAGTCGCCAAGTTTAGAGAAGAAGGGTATAATTATCAAATGAACACAAAACTGTGTGAATGATTAATGAATGAGAAAAGGTGTGTGGATATGACTAGAAATGGATTGATGATGCAATATTTCGAATGGCATTTACCTAACGACGGACAGTTATGGAATAATATCAAGGATGATGCCGAACATTTGAAAGAAATGGGTGTGACATCTGTTTTACTTCCACCTGCTTATAAAGGTACGCAACAATCGGATGTGGGATATGGTGTTTATGATTTATATGATTTAGGAGAGTTTGATCAAAAAGGAACAGTTCGCACGAAATATGGAACAAAAGAAGAGTATATCGCCGCTATTAAGGCGCTCCATGACCATGATATCTTCGTTTACGCTGACGTTGTATTAAATCATAAGGCTGGAGCAGATGAAACGGAACGTTTTATGGCCTACGAAGTAAATCCAGAAAATCGTCAAGAAAAAATAAGCGAACCCTATGAAATTGAAGGGTGGACAAAATTTAATTTTGAAGGTAGAAATGATACTTATTCTGATTTCAAATGGAATTGGCGTCATTTTAGTGGGACAGATTACAATGATGCGGATGGAAAAAAAGCTATTTTTATGATTAAAGGTTTAGAAAAAGGATGGAACGATAACGAAACCGTTGATAACGAGTTTGGTAATTATGATTATTTAATGTTTGCAGATATTGATTATGAAAACGAGGAAGTTATTGAAGAAACAAAAAAATGGGCGGAGTGGTATATTAACGAAACCGGTGTTGATGGTTTCCGTTTGGATGCAGTGAAACATATTAGTTCACCTTTTATCGACGATCTTCTAAAAGAAATCCGTGCCAATAATCGTCCAGATTTTTTTGTGGTAGGTGAATATTGGAAGTACGATTTACCAGCTATCCATGAGTTCCTAGAAGATACCGATTATGGCTTAGACTTGTTTGACGTGCCTTTGCACTTTAACTTTAAGGAGGCAGGAGAAGCAGGAAGTAGCTATGACTTAAGTCAGTTATATGATGGAACGCTCGCTTCAGAGAACCCCACCCATGCAGTGACTTTTATTGATAACCATGATTCACAACCTGGTCAAGCTTTGGAATCGTTTGTAGCAAGTTGGTTCAAGCCATTGGCATATGCATCCATTCTTTTACGTGAAGAAGGCTTTCCATGTTTATTTTATGGCGATTACTATGGTATCGGCGGCGAGGATAGTGTTGAAGCCCAATCTGAATGGTTAGATAATTTACTCTACTTGAGACGCAGTCATGCTTATGGAGAGCAACATGATTATTTTGACCATCCTAACTGTGTTGGCTGGACAAGAGAGGGAGACGAAAACCACCCTTACGGTTTGGCTGCTATTATTTCCAACAGTGAAGCTGGGGAAAAAGAAATGTATGTTGGCAAACAGTATGCAGGAAAAACCTTTACTGATTATACTGGTCATTTAGATGATAAAATTGTAATTGATGAAGAAGGAAAAGCTGTTTTCTTAGTAAATGGTGGTTCTGTTTCTGTTTGGGTGCAAGAAGGAATTACTCCCGAAGAGGCATACCAAGAAAATAACTAATTAAAAGGCAGAATCTAATCTAGAGTCAAACTCCAGATTAGATTCTGCCTTTATTGTTATTTATTGATGGAAACTTTTCTAGATGGGTCTAAGCGACCTTCTAAATAAACGAGGACTAAATCAGATATTATAGCCATCAAAGCAGTGGGAATTGCACCGGCTAAAATAATCGCCGTTCCATCTGTTGCGTTGACGCCACGTGTAATAATATCACCTAAACCTCCTGCGCCAATAAAGGTTCCAATAGAGGTAATTCCGATTCCTACAACAAGTGCATTTCTAATCCCAGCCATGATAACAGAAAGTGATAGTGGCAACTCAATCATAAAGGTTAGTTGGCTTCGAGTCATCCCCATGCCCTTACCAGTATCCAACAAAGCATCATCGACATTACGTACTCCTGTATAAGTATTTTTTAAAATCGGGAGTAAGGAATAGAGAAAAACACTCATAATAACGGTTTGCGCTCCTAGTCCTAGCCCTAACATCAAAATGGAAAGCATAGCGAGAGCGGGAATCGTTTGTAAAACATTTGATACACCAATAACCCATTCTGCTAATTTTTTATGACGTGCAATCCAAAAACCGAGCGGAATCGCTAAAATTGCTGCAAATAGGACCCCGTATATTGAAATGAGGAAGTGGCGGGAGAATTGTTCTAGTACATAGAACCCATTCTCGCGGTAATAATAGAAAAGCTGTTCTAAGGTATTCATTTGGCTTAAGTCCATTATTCTCTCTCCTTCAGTGGGGTGACGTTTTTATCTTCAAAGTAATTGTGGTCTTCAAGAAATTGGTAGGCAACGGTTTGTGGCTCAACCAAATTATTGTCGACTTCATAGTTTAATTCTTGCATCCGTGTATCTGTTAAAACACCTTCTAATTTTAGAAGAATGGTTTCTAATTCTGGAAAACGCTCCAAAATGTCTTTGCTTGCAACGGGACTTGCATCGTAAGGTGGGAAAAGATTCAAATCATCTTCTAACACTACTAAATCATAGCTGGCAATTCGCCCATCAGTAGAGTAGCCTAATGCCACATCCATCTCATTCGCTTGCAGGGCATCATATACTAAACCGATTTGCATCGGATAGACGCGGTTGAAGTCGAATCCATAAATTTCTTTAAACGCATCATAACCATCGCCTTCTCGCTCCATCCAAGAAGTATCAACACCAGCGCGTAAATCAGAAGCTATATCAGCTAAATCACTGATAGAAGTGACACCATTTGTTTCAGAAAATTCTTGCGTTACTAAAAAGGCGTAAGAGTTGGCAAACCCGTAGGAAGGAAACCAGATTTGGTCGAATTCTTTATCAAACCCTTCAACAACTGTTTGTAAGGCTAATTCTGGATCTGTGATTGGATCGCGATCTAAAGCACCAGTGAGATCGGTTCCCGTATAACGAACACCAGATATATTCGCATTACCATTCATAAGAGCTTGATGATTAAGAGTAGAAGAACCTAAATTATTAACCATCCCAACAGGTGCATCAGGAAGATAGTGCTGAACCATTCCTTCTACTAGAAAGGCCATTAACTGCATTTCAGTCGTTGTACCACCGGTAATAATAATGCCATCTTCGGAATAAGTTGCACCTAAACCAGGCAAGGAACAAGCGGACAAGAGTAACATGGTAATAGGTAATAGGAGCCATTTTTTGAGTCTTTTCATTATAATCCTCCTTTATCAGAAGTTAAGCGAGGAGAAAAGTAAGTTTCCAGTTTACCTAGCAAAAAGTCCGCTAAAAGTGCAAGGAGCGTTACTGGAATAGTACCCCAAATAATCATCGGTTGGTCGTAAACATTCAGGCCATTAAATATATAATCTCCTAATCCACCAGCTCCAATATAAGAAGCTAGTGTAGCCCAAGCAATAACGTAAACACCCGCTAAACGGATACCAGACATAATTACCGGTGCGGCTAAGGGCAACTTAACTTTACGAATGAGCTGGCTTTCTGTCATACCCATTCCTTTAGCTGAATCAATCACATTACTTGAGACAGCTTGGATACCAATATAAGTATTTCTTAAAATTGGGAGTAACGAGTAGATAAATAAAGCGACAATAGCCGGTACTTTCCCAACACCTAGGAAGGGAATCATTAGAGCCAGTAAGGCTAAAGAAGGGACAGTTTGTAAAATAGAAACAAAGCTAATAATGTAGCCAGATATTTTCTCAGAACGCGTGAGTAGAATTCCTAAAGGAACCGCTACTAAAATTCCTAATAAAAGGGAAATACTCGATATATAAAAATGTTCTCCCGTTTTAAAAAGAAGTTCTGCTCCATTTTCTCTTAAAAAGTCCATTATTCAGTCAACTCCTCTTGCATGAGTCCTTCATTATTTGTAGCTGCAGTTGTCTGCATCACGTCTTCCATTTCTTTCACATCGAGGTCATGCCAGATTGAATCATACACCAAGTCAACGACAGAAGCGCGTGTAATCAAACCTAGTAAATGCCCTTCGGTATCAGTAACGGGAATATGTTTGTAACCAAGAATTAAAATCCGTTGCAGGGCATCCCGAACTAAAGTTCCCTCACGCACATAAGCAACTTCTTCCATAATATCACGGATAGTAACGTCACGGCGACGGTTTCGTTCAATGCCTTCAACCGATAACATTCCGAGCAACATATTGTTGGAATCGGTAACAAATAAATTATCAACACGGCGTTTACGCATCACCTTAATAGCTTGTGAAACAGTCTCTTCAGGAGAGATAACTACAGGTTCGCGAATCATAATTTGCTCAACCGTCCGCAAGTTAGTCCGTGCTTGAGTCAGCCGCTCTTCACCGATAAAATCTTCAACAAATGCGTTAGCTGGATTCATTAAAATGTTTTCGGGAGTATCGAACTGAACAACCTTTCCTTCTGCCATAATCACAATTCGGTCTGCTAGTTTTAATGCTTCGTCCATATCGTGGGTTACGAAAACAACCGTCTTACCCATTTCCCTCTGTAATTGTTTTAATAATTCTTGAAGGGCATCACGCGTAATAGGATCCAAAGCACCAAAGGGCTCGTCCATTAAAATAATATCTTGGTCAGCTGCAAGGGCACGGATAACACCGATCCGTTGTTGTTGGCCACCAGAAAGTTCAGCAGGATACCGGTCCAAAAATTCAACTGGTAAATCTACTTTTTTAATTAGTTCTTCGGCGATTTGTTTTTGTTTATCTTCTGGCCATTTCAAAAGCTTTGGTACCATTACGATGTTGTCATAAATCGTCATATGCGGCATAAGTCCAATTTGCTGGATGACATAGCCAATTTTACGACGCAACTCAACTGGATTCACATCAGCGGTGTTCTTTCCATCAATCAAGATTTCACCAGAAGAGGGTTCAATCATCCGATTAATCATTCGCATAGAAGTTGTTTTTCCACTTCCACTTGTACCGATGAAGACTATGAATTCACCCGCTTCAAAGTGAAGGGTAAGATTTTCTACAGCAACGTTCCCGTTAGGAAACTGCTTGGTAACATTTTTAAATTCAATCATATTTTCATCTCCCTTTCAAAACAGATAATTTTGTAGATAATTAATACTATTGTCACAATTTAAACACAAAATAGCAAATAAGGATACAAATGTTCAAAATATGTCTTTTTAAAATATATCCATAATACTGTTATACCAGTATTTTTATGTAAACAAATAAACTTCCAGCTACTATTTTAATTTATAAGAATATCATTTTTATGATGTACAATAAAAAACAAGTAGCCAATTTTAAAAGGCTACTTGTTTTTAATAAAAATAAATTTAAGGAATAGTGATGACTTCTTCTGTTTCTCTATCGAAGAAGTGAATCTTATTCATATTAAAGACTAATTCTACTTCTGAACCTGGCTGGTGGTAATCACGTGCATCCACACGAGAGATAAATTCTGTATTACCAACTTGCGTGTGAAGCATCGTTTCAGCTCCCAAAAGCTCAGCAACGTTTACAGTTGCTCGAACCACGGTTTCTGGACTAGCGTCGATTGCAAGTTGTTCAGACTGAATATCTTCTGGGCGAATACCAAAGTAAAGTTCTTTATTATTATAACCTTTTGCTTCTAATACTTTACGTTTTCCTTCTGGAAGACGTAGTTCTAGACCTTTACCGTCAGAAATAACCCCGTCATTCAATGTGACTGTAAAGAAGTTCATAGCAGGTGATCCCATAAAGCCCGCAACAAACAGATTCGTTGGTTTGTCATAAACTTCTTTAGGAGAACCGATTTGTTGAATAAAGCCGTCTTTCATAATAACAATTCGGTCTGCCATTGTCATCGCTTCTGTTTGGTCATGAGTTACATAAATGGTAGTTGTTTCTAAGCGACGGTGTAGTTTAGCAATTTCAGCACGCATCGCACCACGAAGTTTGGCATCCAAGTTTGACAAAGGCTCATCCATTAAGAAAACTTTAGCATCCCGTACAATTGCACGTCCAAGAGCTACACGTTGACGTTGTCCACCAGACAAAGCAGCTGGTTTACGGTCAAGAAGATCATTTAAACCTAAAATATCAGAAGCATTTTCTACACGTTGTTTAATATCTTCTTTTTTATATTTTCGTAGCTTCAAGCCAAATGCCATATTATCAAATACGGTCATATGTGGGTAAAGGGCATAGTTTTGGAAAACCATTGCGATATCGCGATCCTTAGGTGCAACGTCGTTTACAACACGGTCTCCAATTTTCAACTCACCTTCGGTAATATCTTCTAGTCCAGCAATCATACGCAAGGTCGTTGATTTACCACAACCTGATGGACCAACAAAAACAACAAATTCACGATCTTTCACGTGTAAGTTAAAGTCTGTTACTGAATAACTATCTGCATTATCATACATTTTATAAATACTATTTAATTCCATACCTACCATAATGAATAACCGCCTTTTTAAACTATTTTATTTGCTGACTTAAGAATAAATGAAAACGCATTAATAAGCTAAGTCAAACTGACCGAATCTTAAGGATTATTTTTGTGCATAATTACGAAAGCCCTTTCAAAATTTGATAATTATAGAGCTTTCAAAGCTTAACTCGTATTTATATGTTAAAATTATCCTATGAAAATAGTTGAAAGGAAGATTAAATGAGAACGCGAGGATTTGAAATTGTTTCTAAGTATCAAGACAAAGGGTTAGAGCTCCCAAAACGTGCCACCAAACATTCAGCTGGCTATGATTTTCAAGCTTCTGAGGAAGTGATATTACCATCTATTTGGAACACACTCTTTAAACATGACCGAAATGCACCAAAGAAGGGGTTAACCCCTGTACTCGTACCAACAGGAATAAAAGCATATATGCAAGATGACGAATACTTGCAACTGACTAATCGATCGAGTAACCCTATCAAACATTTTTTAATCCTGCCAAATGGTGTAGGTGTCGTAGATGCCGACTATTACAATAACGATGATAATGAAGGGGAGATTTTCTTTCAATTATTGAATTATGGATTACGCGACAAAGTGATTAAAAAAGGCGACCGAATTGGTCAAGGAATATTCATGAAATTTCTAAAGGTGGATGATGAAGCAGTCATTGAGGGATATCGCCTTGGTGGATTCGGTTCTTCCGACCAAGATTAATATAAAATTAACGGCTATCGCATACGCGGCCTTCTGCTTATATGTTAAAATAGGAGCATGTCGATTGGGCAAAAAAGGAGTTTAGTAGATGGCAAAGAAAAAAACAATTAAATATGTCTGTCAAGCATGTGGCTATGAGTCTGCTAAGTGGTTAGGAAGATGTCCCTCTTGCGGCGCTTGGAACCAAATGGAAGAAGAAAAAGAATTAGCTGTTTCTGAAAAACATCAACCTCACGTTAATTTCTCCGGACAATCAGCGGAAGCAGTGGCAATTCAAAATATTAAGGTTGAAGATATACCGCGCATTACAACAGATATGGAAGAGGTAAACCATGTTTTAGGTGGTGGAATCGTACCTGGATCACTTATTTTAATTGGCGGGGATCCCGGAATTGGGAAATCAACTCTTTTACTACAAGTTTCCGCACAGATAAATAACAAAAAAATTCCAGTCCTCTACGTTTCTGGTGAAGAAAGTGCTAGCCAGATTAAATTACGTGCCGAACGTCTCGGGGTTAAGGGGATGGACTTTTACATTTATCCAGAAACAGATGTGGATGCCATTTCACAAACTATTGAGCGGTTAAAACCACAGTTAGTAGTGATTGATTCGATTCAAACCATGGTAAAGGCTGATAACGATAGTATGGCAGGAAGCGTTTCTCAAGTGCGCGAGTCCACGCAAGCCTTGATGCGAATTGCGAAGACCAATAATATCTCTATTTTTATTGTCGGCCATGTAACCAAAGAAGGAAATATTGCAGGACCTAGAATGCTCGAACATATGGTAGATACTGTTTTATATTTTGAAGGCGATCGTCACCATACTTTCCGTATTTTACGCGCGGTTAAAAACCGTTTTGGCTCTACAAACGAAATCGGTGTATTCGAAATGGCGCAAGGTGGTTTGCGTGAAGTGACCAATCCTTCAGAGATGTTTTTAGAAGAACGGTTAGCCGGTGCATCTGGCTCTGCTGTAGTGGCTTCCATGGAAGGAACAAGGCCTATCTTAGCGGAAATCCAGTGTTTGATTACGCCTACTGCTTTTGGGAACGCGAGACGGACGACAAGTGGACTTGATTCCAACCGTGTCGCCTTGATTTTAGCAGTTTTAGAAAAGCGAGCAGGCTTATTACTTCAAAACCAAGATGCCTATTTCAAATCAACGGGTGGTGTCCGCTTGGATGAACCAGCGATTGATTTAGCAGTAGCGGTCAGCGTCGCTTCTAGTTACTGGGATACGGAAACGTCATCTACGGAATGTTTTATTGGAGAAATTGGTTTAACAGGTGAGATTAGAAGAGTCAATCGGGTTGAACAACGTGTAAATGAAGCGATGAAATTAGGCTTCAAACGTATTTATTTACCGAAAAACAATATGTCTGGTTGGGACCATCCTGAAGGAGTCGAACTAATCGGTGTGACAACCGTTTCGCAAACCTTACGCAAGGTATTTCCTAACCGCAAATAAAATAAATCATTATGGAAGGAGGATAAATAATGAAAATGAAACGAATTATCTCGGTAATATTTCTCATTATCGGGGGAAGTGTTGGAATCACGTTGATGCCTCATCTTTGGGAACTCGTCGGTTTATTGAACTCATCTTTTAATAATGTTTTTGTCAACTTTGGTATTGGTGCATTTATATTTTTCCTACTGTCTTTAGCATCAGCGAATTTTATTGTCAGGACATTAAAAAAAATAGAGAATTACTTCAGTAAACAGTCCGCAACCTTTATCTTATTTGGTGCCATGGGGATTATTATCGGACTGGTCTTAGCTTGGTTAATTGGAATTCCTCTGACTGCTTGGGATCTTCCTGTCTTTAGTAATGTTCTACCAACTATTTTATCAATTGGACTTGCTTATGCAGGCTTTTATGTAGGAACCACACGGATTGAAGATTTTCGTAAGCTTTTTACTCCTAAGAAACGTCCTGATGAAGGACAATTATTGGAGCGCAAGGCCGATTCAACTTTTCGTAAATATAAAATTTTAGACACCAGCGTTATCATTGATGGGCGTATTTACGATATTGCTCAAACAGGTTTTTTAGAAGGTGTTTTGGTTATTCCTAACTTTGTTTTACGCGAGCTCCAGTATATTGCTGATTCATCGGATAGTTTAAAACGAGTGCGTGGCCGTCGCGGCTTAGACATTTTAAATAGCCTTCAAAAAGAAGAAGTGATGACTGTTGAAAGCTATGATGGGGAATTTGAAGAAATTGCGGAAGTAGACAGTAAGCTCATTCGCTTAGCGAAACTCATTGATGGAGTGGTTGTGACCAACGATTATAATCTGAATAAGGTAAGTGAATTTCAAAATGTCCCGGTATTGAATATCAACGAACTGGCTAATGCAGTCAAACCCGTGGTTATTCCGGGAGAAAAAATGACAGTTACTGTCATGAAAATGGGAACTGAGCGCAATCAAGGGGTTGCTTATTTAGATGATGGGACTATGATAGTTGTAGAAGACGGACAACACTATATGAATAAAACACTGGATGTAGTAGTCACAAGCGCTTTGCAAACCGCAGCGGGACGAATGATCTTTGCGAAACCCATCCATTCGCAAAAAGGAATCAATCACAAATAAAGCTATTATAAAGGAGAATGAACATGGCTAAAAAAATTCGTGTGCGTTACGCACCTAGTCCAACTGGACATTTACACATCGGAAATGCGCGTACAGCGCTTTTCAATTATTTATTTGCACGTCATAACAATGGGGAATTTATTATCCGTATTGAGGATACCGACCAAAAACGTAGCGTTGAACGTGGCGAAGAAAGTCAACTAGAAAACCTAACGTGGCTTGGAATTGATTGGGATGAAGGTCCAGACAAACCAGGAAAATATGGTCCTTACCGTCAATCAGAGCGTAAAGATATTTATGACTCGTATATTGACCAACTGCTTTTATCCAATCAAGCTTATCACTGCTACTGTACATCTGAAGAATTAGAAGAAGAGCGCGAAAAACAACGTGCCCGTGGTGAAATGCCACATTATAGCGGCCGTTGTGCACATTTAACTCCTGCACAAAAAGCCGCAAAAGAAGCAGAAGGCATTGTGCCAACCATCCGTTTCCGTGTACCTATGGAAAACAGTTATTCTTTCCAAGATATTGTAAAAGGCGAAATCAACTTTGAAGCAAGCAGTGTAGGTGGAGACTTTATTATTCGCAAACGTGATGGGTTCCCTACTTATAACTTTGCAGTTGTAGTCGATGATCATTTAATGGCCATTACCCATGTTCTACGTGGAGACGACCACATTGCCAACACACCAAAACAAATGATGATTTATGAAGCCTTTGATTGGGCCCACCCTAAGTTTGGACACATGACTCTCATTATCAACAGTGAAACTGGGAAAAAATTAAGTAAGCGTGATGAATCTATTTTGCAATTTATCGAACAATACAAAGAACTAGGCTATCTACCAGAAGCCATGTTTAACTTTATTACCTTACTGGGCTGGTCGCCAGTTGGCGAAGAAGAAGTCTTCAGTCAAGAAGAACTCATCGAAATGTTTGATGCCGATCGTTTAAGTAAATCACCAGCTGCCTTTGATGCTAAAAAGCTTGAATGGTTAAATAATCATTACATTAAAGAAGCTGACTTAAGTGAATTGGTGCCATTGGCAACCAAACATTTAATCGAAGCCGGGAAAATTCCTTCAGACCCAGATCAAGAAACAAAGGACTGGGTAGAAAAACTTGTTTCTCTCTACCATGAACAAATGAGCTACGCTGCAGAAATTGTGGAGCTTTCTGAACTTTTCTTCAATGAGACGGTAACCTTTAACGAAGCTGAAAAAGAAGTTCTAGCTGGCGAAACCGTGCCAACTGTTTTAGAAGCTTTCAAAGAAAAACTTGTAGCGGTTGAACCTTTTGAAGAGAAAGAGATCAAAGCTGCCATTAAAGAAGTTCAAAAAGAAACAGGCGTAAAAGGAAAAAACCTCTTTATGCCGATTCGTGTGGCTATTAGTGGGGAAATGCATGGACCAGAAATTGGTAAAACAATTGAAGTATTAGGCCGTGAAAAGAGTCTTTCTCATTTGGAAATGGCCTTATCAGACATCAAATAAGCATTAACAAGCGGACTCTTTCTTGAAAGGGTCCATCTTGTTATTATATAGGAAATGAAAGGAGCGACGGATGTTGAAAATCTATAATACCCTCACTCGAGAAAAAGAAGAATTTAAACCATTAGAAGCAGGTAAGGTAAAGATGTACGTTTGTGGACCTACTGTTTATAATTATATCCATATCGGTAATTCACGAAGTACAGTCGCTTTCGACACAATCCGCCGTTATTTAGAATACCGTGGCTACGAAGTTAATTATGTCTCAAACTTTACCGACGTAGACGATAAAATCATTCGAACTGCCAAAGAAATGGCCCTAACTCCAGTAGAATTAGCAGATAAATTTATTGCTGCCTTTAAAGAAGACACTCAGGCTCTGGAAGTCCTAGAAGCAACGGTTCATCCCCGTGTCATGGATAATATTCCAGAAATCATTGCCTTTATAGCAGCGTTAATTGAAAAAGGGTACGCCTATGAATCAGATGGTGATGTCTATTACCGTACTGAGAAGTTTGATGATTACGGCCAATTGAGCGACCAATCTATTAAGGATTTACGAATGGGCGCCAGTGAACGAATGGAAGAGGAAAATCTCAAAAAAGAGAGTCCCATTGATTTTGCGTTATGGAAACAAGCCAAACCCGGAGAGATTTCTTGGGAGTCACCATGGGGCGAAGGCCGACCAGGCTGGCATATTGAGTGTTCGGTAATGGCAACGAAGTATTTAGGCGAAACCATTGATATTCATGGGGGTGGACACGACTTAACCTTCCCTCACCACGAAAATGAGATTGCTCAGAGTGAAGCAAAAACCGGACATACCTTTGTTAATTACTGGATGCATAATGGATTTGTGACCATGGGCGAATCAGAAGAAAAAATGAGTAAATCATTAGGGAACTTTGTTCTAGTTCACGATATTTTGAAGAAAGTGGATGCTCAGGTCTTGCGTTTTCTGTTAGCAGCAGCACATTACCGTCGTCCTATTAAATTTAGTGACCGCACCGTTGAAGAAGCGCGTAACAATTTAGAAAAAATCCGTTCAGCCTATAACAATGCCCAATATCGTCTAGAAGCAGCTGATTCTGATCTTTCCAGTGACCAAACTGATCTAGCAGTATTTGAAGCTCTAGAAGCGCGCTTTGTTAAGGAAATGGATGATGATTTCCAAGCAGATAATGCCATGACAGTGATTTATCAATTCGTAAAAGAACTGAATATGTATAGCGAACGCGATCAAGTTTCACAAGTCGTCTTAGAAAAAGCCCTTAGCTTGCTAGAGCAGCTGATGATGATTTTTGGTATTAAATTACAAGCAGATACCATTCTAGATGGCGATATCCAAGCCTTAATTGATGAACGCATACAAGCGCGTCAAGATAAAAACTTTAGCCGTAGTGATGAAATTCGTGATTATCTAAAAGAACAAGGCATTATTTTGGATGATACAAATCAAGGAACGAGATGGAGACGCGCATGAGTGAAAAAGACTGGTCATTATTAAATGGGTTGGCTCTTGCCTATATTGGAGATGCTGCTTATGAAGTGTATATTCGTGAGCACCTCATGCGAAAAGGTTGGACTAAACCCAACGATTTACACCGGCGTGCGACGCACTATGTGTCTGCTAAGGCACAAGCGCAGTTGATGCACGCCATGATCGCTGAAGAAGGCTTCTTAACTGAAACAGAAATGGATATTTATAGACGTGGACGCAATGCCAAAAGTCATACGATCGCTAAAAATGCCGATGTCACGACTTACCGAATTTCAACAGGGTTTGAAGCTTTGTTTGGTTTTTTACATTTGACTAAGCAGATCGAACGCTTCGAGGCTCTGGTTTGGTGGTGCATCGCACAAGTGGAGGACCAAGTAAATGAATAAAAATAATCGAAAACCTAGAAGAGACGATTCCCACAAGGGACGTGCACCTAAGCGTTCCGTAGAAAAGAAATCGAACGAACGTCCTGAACAAAGAGATGATTTTGTAATTGGCAAACATGCTGTTTATGAAACGTTGCAATCCGATCGTGATATTAACAAGCTCTTCTTACAAGAAGGCGCAGGTGGGGAACGAATTGGCGAGATTTTAGAACTCGCGAAAGAGCGTCACATTCAAATTCAAATCGTTCCTAAGACAAAGTTAGATTTATTATCAGATGATGGCGTTCACCAAGGCGTTATGGTCGCAACGGCCGCTTTCCAGTATGCCACTGTGGATGATTTATTTGATGTGGCTAAGGAAAAAGGCGAAGATCCTTTCTTTCTTATTCTAGATGGCATTGAAGATCCGCATAACTTAGGTTCTATTATGCGAACGGCCGATGCCAGCGGGGTTCATGGCTTGATTATCCCTAAACGCCGAGCAGTAGGACTAACCGGAACGGTTGCTAAAACGTCTACCGGAGCGATTGAACATGTTCCGGTTGCTCGTGTTACGAACCTGGCACGTACCGTGGATGAGTTAAAAGAACGTGGTGTCTGGATTTATGCTACCGATATGAAGGGTGAATCTTTTGAGAAATGGGACGCAAATTTACCCGTAGCTGTTATCATCGGAAACGAAGGAAAAGGCGTTTCAAGACTTTTAAAGGATAAGGCAGATGGTTTGCTGACAATCCCTATGAAAGGCCACGTACAGAGCTTAAATGCCGGCGTAGCGGCTGGACTGATGATGTATGAAGTTTATCGCAGGCGGAATTTCGTTTAAAATTGATTAGGAGGTGAGATCACGATGAAAAAAGATGTTTTAGTAGTGGATGGCTATAATATGATCGGTGCTTGGCCGGAACTCGTTAAGCTCAAGGATCGTGGTCTCATTGAGGACGCACGCGACCGACTCTTAACCATTTTATCCAACTACCAAACCTATGAAGGGGTAACGGTATGGGTGGTTTTTGATGCCCAGTTTGTTCCAGGGATTACCCAAGAATATACCCGCTATAAGGTGAAGGTGGTCTTTACCTCTCAGGGCGAAACAGCTGATACCTACATTGAAGGAATCGTTGATAAACTAAAGAATGTCCTGACAGAAGTCACCGTAGCGACTAGCGATTTAGCCGAACAACAGCTCGTTTTTGCCAAGGGAGCTAACCGCATGTCAGCACAAGACCTTTTTATCGAAATAAAGCGTTCCAAAAATCATCAAGACCAAGTTTCCCATCAGAATCATCACCATTCCAGCATACGCAAACGGGGCACCCTATCTGAAGAGCAATTAAATCAGCTAAAGGTATTGCGGGATGAGTTGAATTAGGACATAATAAACATGTGTCAAGGTTGTCTTTGGGGGATAACATGCTTGATAAAAATGAAAAAACTAATGATATTGAAGAAATGGTAATTGCAATTAAAGATGGAGAAATGGATTATTTTGAACCTCTATTCAATAGGTTTTATCCGCTCGTTAAAAAATATGCGCAACAATATTACTTACGCTATTTTGAATATGAGGACCTGTTACAAGAGGCGCGGCTGGCCATGTTTGATGCGGTAAAAAAATATGATTCTAGTAAAGGGATGCACTTTGCAGGTTATTACCGACTTACTTTACAACACCACATTTATGGTATTATTAGAAAAGAAGGTGCTATAAAACGGATCGGGGATCGAAATGCAACTTCTTTAGATGAATTAATTGAAACGAATCCTATGTTACAGTTATCTTTTACGGATTACCAAACACCTGATAGCATCTTACAGATCAATGAAGCTTATAAAACCTACCCTTCTTTACTTTCCGACTTCGAAAAGCAAGTATATACTTTTTATATGCAAGGCTTTTCAACTCGCGCAATTGCCTTAGAATTAAATATCGATGTTATAAGAGTGCGGAACGCTTTAGAGCGTTGTCGACGTAAGTTTAAACTTATTTAAATTTCCAAATCATTTAAAGCTGACAACCTCGGACACAAACCAACCCTAAGCACATGCTTGGGGTTTTTATATGATGAATTGTAATATTAAGTGCAACACCTAGGTAAAATAAAAGAAACCCATGACGACCTCGTGTAGAATGGAGTTACCACACAACATTCGACTGGAGGACTCGCCATGAGCTACACTCATTTTACCATAGCCGAACGCTCAAAAATAGAAACGCTTCGTGATCTAGGTTTTTCGATCCGCCGGATCGCTCGAATCCGTGGAGCAAAATCAAAGTTGACTTCTGAAATCAAAGAAAAGGTTCAGGAAAAACTAACTCTTACCTGGTCTCCAGAACAAATTGTAGGCCGGCTATTTCAAGGGAAAATTTCTTTCAAAACAATCTATCGCTGGCTCTATTACGGTCTCTTACAAGTTCCATTGTCCGTTCTGAGACAAAAAGGCAAACGACAGAAACCAAAAGAAACCAGAGGAAGATTCAATATCGGAACCTCTATTTCAAAACGACCAAAAGACGTCAAGAAGCGAACGACCTTCGGTCACTGGGAGCTGGACACCGTCGTATCAGGACGCGGACAGGCAAAAGGTTGCGTTGCTACTTTCCTAGAGAGGAAAAGCCGCTGGTACCTCGTTATCAAAATACCCAACCGTTCCGCTTCCTCAATGGAAGGGGCTATACGAAAACTGACTACGCTTTTTCCTGAAACTGCCTTCCAAAGTTTTACGACAGACAGAGGAAAGGAATTCAGCTGTTATCCTGTCATTGAAGAAGACTTAAGCATCCCTGTTTATTTCGCAGATCCTTATTCTTCTTGGCAACGAGGAAGCAATGAAAACAGTAATGGACTCCTGAAGGAGTTCTTTCCGAGGAGAACCAACTTTGATCATGTGGAACAGGAAGAACTTCAAAAAGCTTTGTACCTGATTAATAATAGACCAAGAAAATGTCTTGGCTACCGAACGCCTCACGAGGTCTTTATGGAAGAGGTGTTGCACTTAATTTGACAAACTATCATGATGAATTGTAATATTAAGTGCAACACCTAGGTAAAATAAAAGAAACCCATGACGACCTCGTGTAGAATGGAGTTACCACACAACATTCGACTGGAGGACTCGCCATGAGCTACACTCATTTTACCATAGCCGAACGCTCAAAAATAGAAACGCTTCGTGATCTAGGTTTTTCGATCCGCCGGATCGCTCGAATCCGTGGAGCAAAATCAAAGTTGACTTCTGAAATCAAAGAAAAGGTTCAGGAAAAACTAACTCTTACCTGGTCTCCAGAACAAATTGTAGGCCGGCTATTTCAAGGGAAAATTTCTTTCAAAACAATCTATCGCTGGCTCTATTACGGTCTCTTACAAGTTCCATTGTCCGTTCTGAGACAAAAAGGCAAACGACAGAAACCAAAAGAAACCAGAGGAAGATTCAATATCGGAACCTCTATTTCAAAACGACCAAAAGACGTCAAGAAGCGAACGACCTTCGGTCACTGGGAGCTGGACACCGTCGTATCAGGACGCGGACAGGCAAAAGGTTGCGTTGCTACTTTCCTAGAGAGGAAAAGCCGCTGGTACCTCGTTATCAAAATACCCAACCGTTCCGCTTCCTCAATGGAAGGGGCTATACGAAAACTGACTACGCTTTTTCCTGAAACTGCCTTCCAAAGTTTTACGACAGACAGAGGAAAGGAATTCAGCTGTTATCCTGTCATTGAAGAAGACTTAAGCATCCCTGTTTATTTCGCAGATCCTTATTCTTCTTGGCAACGAGGAAGCAATGAAAACAGTAATGGACTCCTGAAGGAGTTCTTTCCGAGGAGAACCAACTTTGATCATGTGGAACAGGAAGAACTTCAAAAAGCTTTGTACCTGATTAATAATAGACCAAGAAAATGTCTTGGCTACCGAACGCCTCACGAGGTCTTTATGGAAGAGGTGTTGCACTTAATTTGACAAACTATCATATGTAAAAATTTGAATAAAGTCGCCTTCGGATAGCTATCCCTTATGCTCAAAATAAAGTATAATAAGCAGAAATATAAATGTCAGAAATAAGCTTAGGGAGACAATATATGGGAGCTGGATTTGCATTACTTTTTATTATAATCATCTCTTTTCTTTTATTTATTGAGTGGTATCGAAGAAAAACTCTAAAAGATAAAATAGCCGCAAGTGATCATCAGCTTGCTTTTAATAAAATGGTTTTAGAAATTGCATTTGAATTTATGACAATCAATCAAGAGAATGCCGATGATAAAGTGGAATATTTGTTGGAAAGAATTGGTAGTTTTTTCCATATGGACCGTACGTACCTGTTCGAAGTAGATCCAGAGAACCAAACCATGGCCTATTCACATGAATGGTGTGCCGAAGGAATTGAATCCCAAATCGGTCCTATAACAAAAGTACCGCTAGCTATTTTCCCTTGGTGGATCAACCAACTAGAAAAAAATAACCTCGTTTATGTAGAAGACGTTAATCAGATGCCGGATGAAGCTCATGCTGAACAAAGAGAGTTACGCCGATTAGGATCGCATTCTTTAATATCGGTTCCTGTGAGAGTAGAGGGTGAGATTGTGGCCTTTATCGGTCTTGTTTCTGTGGGCGCAAATAAAGAATGGTCACAAGAAAATGTTGAATTACTTGATACCATGGCTGAAATTACCGCAAATGGAATTATCAAACTGGATTACAATCGAAAGATTGACTTTATGGCTTATCATGACATCTTAACTGGTTTACCTAACCGGTGTGCGTTAACTGAACGGGTTGAACAAAAAATTAACAAAAATGACCACCAAGAGCATCCAATCGGAATGTTATTTATTGACATTGATAGCTTTAGAGGAATTAACGATACGTTGGGGCATGATGAAGGAGACCATTTACTCAAACAAGTCGCTAGTCGCTTGCTCACAGTCGCTAGTAAAGCTGACACCGTTTGTCGTCTCGGTGGAGATGAATTTGTGCTCTATGTAAATGGCTATGAAAAGGAAGAAGATTTAGAATACATTGCTACTCAGGTTATGGAAGTCTTTCAAAAACCCTTTGTTTTAAGAGACCAAAACCACCCCGTGACAGCTAGTATAGGGATTTCTCGTTACCCTAAAGATGGCGAAGATGTGGAAACACTTATTAAGCATGCTGAAATGGCGAAGGAAAAAGCTAAAGAATTGGGCGGAAATCAGTACCAAAAAGCCTCTAAAGCATTAAAAAACCATGCCCTTGAAACGATAGAATTAACCAACGCTCTCCATCAAGCCTTAGAAAAAGAGGAAATGTTACTCTATTACCAGCCAAAAGTAAACGGTAGAACCGGCGAGATATTAGGTTTAGAAGCCTTATTACGTTGGAACCGACCCGGGTACGGCTTCATATCACCCGCTGACTTTATCCCATTGGCTGAAAAAACCCGGCAAATTCTGCCAATCGGTTATTGGGTCTTAAAAACAGCTTGTCAGCAATGTAAAGACTGGCAAGAAAAGGGCTTTTCTCAAATGAAAATGGCGGTTAATCTCTCTGTTTATCAAATAAACCATCCTGATATTGTACAACAGGTCCAGTCTGTATTAGAAGAAACTGGTTTAGAAGGTAAGTATCTGGAGCTAGAAATTACCGAAAGTGCGACGGTTAATACAAATAAGCAGATAGAAGAAGTCTTAAAAGAGCTTAAAGCGATGGGTATTACCATTTCTATCGATGATTTCGGTAAAGAGTATTCTTCCTTAAGTAGGTTTAAAGAATTATCAATAGATAAGATTAAAATAGATATGTCCTTTGTTCAAGGGATTGGGATTAACATCAAAGATGAAGCTATTATTAAGGCCGTTGCGCTATTAATGACTGAATTGAAGGTAGACTTTTTGGCTGAAGGTGTAGAAACGAAAGAGCAAGTCGACTTTTTATTAAGGCTCGGGTGTTATCAATTCCAAGGCTATTATTTTTACCGACCGATGCCAGTGAAAGAATTTGAAAGCGTAGTAAATATGAAAAATTAAAAAGAGGCTGGGACAAAATATCTCAGCTAACCAAAAAGATGAATGAGTTCAAAAAACTCAATCATCTTTTTGGTTTTGTATTAAAAAGTCGCGTAATTCTGTTAACTAGCCTTCCTTAGATTATATTTTCTCAAGTTATTGGCCATCAAGGCCAATTCAATATCAACTTTTACCTTTTCTTTTCCACGTAAATGGAATCGAGTGAAACCCAAATTAGCCTTTATCTGGCCAAAAACAGGCTCAACATCGATTTTGCGTTGTGCAAAAATCCGAGACCCTTCGGGCGATAAAAGCTTACTCGTTTCTTGTTCTTTTAATTCCTCATAGTGCCAATTATAGTTAAATGATTTTTGGGGGGCTTCTTCCGGATTAGTCGGTTTATATACATGGATTATCTGAACGAAACCACTCGTGTTCTTCTTGCGGCTGATATGGCTGAAATAATATTTCGTACCATCCGGATGGACAAAATAATTTTCTTCCGCCACATACTCCCAATTTTTTCTGTTTTTATCTGATGATTTATAACTACGCTTTTGTTCTTTATCAAACGCATTATATTTGATAAGGTGTTCCACATCAATTTGGTCCAAGTAATCCAGGTTTTCCTCACTGCCATATCCAGCATCAGCTACAATGGTCTTCGGTAAAATGGTCAAGGAATCTACAAAAGGGATGAGTGTCCGCGTATCCGTAGGATTAGGAAACACCCCGACGGCCAAAGCGAATTGGTTTTCAGTACCAATTTGAATATTGTATCCTGCCTTAAGTTGTCCATTTTGCATATAGTCATCTTTCATTCGCATAAACGTAGCGTCGGTATCCGTTTTTGAGAAGCTGTTCCGATCCTCAAAAACTTCTTCATACGCCGCATATTTTTTCTTACGTGGAATAAAGTCATTGACCAATTTACGCAAGTGTTTCTTTAGCGTCCGTCGTCTTTGCTTTTTAGGGTTTTTCCCTTTAACTGGATTCGCCTCGATGTCACTAGACAGGTCTTGAATTTCTTGCTCAATGATAGTGGCAATTTCTTCCAACTCAGCGGTGGACAGTTCATCAGAATCATCAATCTGCATGGCTTGGTCAACCAATGGTTGAATTTCTTCCTTAAAGTACTGCATCGCCTTTTCTTTAAGGGAAGCTTTGTATCTCTCAATGGCCTTTTTCCAGACAAAAGAAAACTTATTGGCATTTGCTTCAATTTTCGTGCCATCAACGAAGAGGGTTTCCATCGTGACCATATTTTCTGTCTTCAGTTTCGCTGCAAATTCCGCAAACAATTCCGGTAACAGATTTTGGCAAAACAGTGATGACCGAAACCGGTTGATTGTACGGTAGGAAATCGTTTCTTGGCTTACCAACCACATCATAGCGATGTTCTCCAACATCATCTTTTCCATTTTCCGTCCCGAGAAGATACCTTCCGAGTAGGCGAATAACAAAGCCTTGATAAGCAAACGCGGGTGATAACCAGGCCTTCCTTCGGAAGCCTCGAATAAAGGATAGGCAGACCAATCTAACGATTCAATAAATTCATCGATAACAAAAACAAGATGGTCTTGGGGAAGCAAAGCGGATAATTCCAATGGTAAAGTGGTTTGGTTTGTGTTATATTTTTTATACATAAGAAAGCCCCTCCTGAATGTATTTGTCGTTATTTACATTATACTAGGTGGCTTTCTTTTTTTATACCAATAACAAAGCAGCCCGGAAGAAAAACTTCCGGGCTGCTTTTTAGCTAGGTTTTGTCCCAGCCCCTTTTGCATATCTAAACTAAATTAAACGAATGAGCAAGGAAGGTCGTTAGCATACAAACACTAACTCCCATTAAGGTAGGGACAAGGAAAGATATCCAAGTCCATTTACTACTTTTTGTTTCTTTATAGATGGTAAGCAGTGTTGTTGAACAAGGCCAGTGATAGATTGTAAAGAGAATCATATTGACAGCAGTTAACCAAGTCCAACCATTATTTAACAGAAGGTTTTTAAATTGGTCTAGAGACTCAAACTCAAACAGAGTGGACTTACTTAAATAACCCATAACCATTATCGGGATAACAATTTCGTTTGCAAGTAATCCCAAAATAAAAGCCATTAAAATAGTTCCATCTAATCCCATTAAACGAGCGAAAGGATCAATGACATCGGTAACACGAGTTAAAAGACTGTAATCACCAATTGTAATGTTAGCTAGCATCCAGATAACCAATCCTGCTGGTGCCGCTACGAGGATGGCACGCCAGAGTACAAAGAGTGTGCGATCAAAAATGGAACGCACAATCACGGATCCAACTTGTGGTTTACGGTAAGGGGGGAGTTCAAGAGTAAATGAAGAAGGAACCCCTTTTAAGATCGTTTTAGAAAGCAGTTGTGAAATCCAAAAAGTAGTCAAGACACCTAGGATAACCGTAGCCGCTAGTAAAATTGCCGAAAGGAAACTACCGCCTAAGCTAACCGAACTTCCTACAAAAAACATAGTAATAATAGAAATTAAAATAGGGAAGCGCCCGTTACATGGCACAAAATTATTCGTTACAATTGCAATTAATTTTTCTCTAGGTGAATTTATAATGCGTGTTCCCACTATGCCGGCAGCATTACAGCCAAATCCCATACACATGGTTAAGGCTTGTTTACCACAAGCGCCTGCTCTTGCGAAGTATTTATCCAAATTAAAAGCAACACGAGGTAAATAACCAAAGTCCTCTAAAAGTGTAAACAAAGGAAAGAAAATAGCCATTGGGGGTAGCATGACTGAAATAACTGTTGAGAGAACATTATAAATCCCGTCAATTAAAGCACCACGTAGCCACTCAGGCATCTGAATGATTCGAGCGAACTGATTGAGGTAATCGCCAATTATAGCAAAAAAGGTCGCTAAGGCATCAGACGGTGCGTTGGCTCCTTGAATCGTTAGCCAGAAAACCATAATTAATAACAAAATCATAATAGGAATGCCAGTTGATTTTTGGGTTAAAATTTTGTCTAAATTTCGATCACGGCGATTGTAATATTCATCCGTGATTTCTACAACGTCGTTTGCAATTGCACTAGCACGGTCTAAAAGTGCTAATTTATTTTCTTCAGGATTTTCTTGTAAACTAACTAAGGCCTCTTTCATGTAGGGATTCATTTTTAGTGTTCCGGAATCAATTTTTGAAAGAGCAGCCATCAAATCATCTAAACCTTCGTTCTGCCGTGCTGCGGTTGCTACAACAGGTACCCCTAATAAATACTGTAATTTCTCAATATCAATATGTATCCCTTTGCGACGTGCTTCATCGATTAAATTGACACAGACAACAACTTTATCACTTGCTTGCATAATTTGTAAAACGAGATTCAAACTACGCTCTAATGAGGTGGCATCGCAAACACAAACGGTTGCTTCTGATCGATCGGATTCAATAAAAGCTTGCGCAACCTCCTCTTCTTCTGAGTTGGATGAAAGTGAATAAGTACCTGGCAAATCAACCAGACAATAAGATTTTCCTTTAAAGTCTGCTATTCCTTCCGCTAAACCAACAGTCTTTCCGGGCCAATTGCCAGTATGTTGCTTTAGGCCGGTCAATTGGTTAAAAACAGTGCTTTTGCCAACATTAGGGTTGCCTGCTAATGAGATGACGTGCCTGCCCATTTTTTTCATTCTGTAATACAAATGTGTCTGCCATTTTATACCGCCTCCTTGTCAACGCTGATATAATTTGCGTCCTCATCGCGAATTGCAATGACAGCGCCTCCTATTTCATAAGCTTTTGGATCTTTTTTAGGTGCGCCTAAATTATTAACCATATTATATTCCTTGTGATAATTTTTACAATAAGAAAAATGCTAGATTAAGGTGATTTTTGGATGACATAGTTTATAATTTTAATCTAATAATGTACGGTTCCTTGATTGATATGCTAAACTGTAAAAAACTATGAAACAGTAAGGGTATCAAATATGAAAAAAAATAAACGATTATTATATATCTCTCTATTAGCATCCCAAGGAGTGGTTATTACCTTATTAGAGCGATCGATTCCATTTCCTTTTGGGTTTGCACCAGGAGCCAAATTAGGCTTAGCTAATATTATTACCATTCTAGCTATTTTTACACTACCACCCAAAGACAGTCTCAAAGTGGTTTGGATGCGACTATTAGTTTCTACCTTGTTAGGTGGAACACTCTCAACTTTTCTGTATAGTTTTGCAGGAGCTTTTCTAAGTTATTTTGGTATGAGGGCAGTGAGGCGTCTAGGACCAGAACGTGTCAGTTTAATAGGAGTGAGTGCAACGGGCGGTATTTTACACAATGTAGGCCAATTAATTGTTGCCAGCGCTATTGCTCAGTCTTTTAGCGTCATGCTTTACTTACCTATTTTAGCTTTTACAGGGATTTTCTCAGGGATTGCTGTAGGAATTGCGGCCAACTATTTAATGGAACGCGTGGTAGCGATTAAAACCTTCCAAAAAGAAGAAGCCAAGAACGACCGATTGACTAAAAGATGGTATGACGCTCAATATACAAAAGAGTTCAAAGAATTAGAGTGAATCTAATTCTTTTTTTATTGCCATTAAAAAAAATATCTTTAATTAAAAATAACCTTGGACTTTATTTCACAAATATTTTATAATGCTAAAGTAAGTAACTTAAAGTAAGCAACTAATTGATTGTGAAGTCATTTACATATATAGAATAAAAGAGGAGTAGAGATGATGGCTAAAACGAACATAGTAGTAATTGGTGCTGGTTTTGCAGGGGTTTCAGCGACCAAAAAACTATCTAAACATTTCAAGAAAAATAAAGATGTCCTTATTACGTTGATTGATCGACATTCATATCAAACGTATATGACCGAACTGCACGAAGTAGCAGCCGGGCGTGTGGAACCAGATGCGATTCAATTTGACTTACAACGTCTGTTTAACCGTAATAAAAATGTGGATATTGTAACAGACGAAGTGACAAATTTAGATAAAGAAAATAAAGTAGTCACCACTGTTAAGTCGACTTTTAAGTATGATTACATTGTTTTGGCGATGGGTGGAGAGCCAAATACATTTAATATACCAGGAGTAGCAGAACACGGACTCACTTTATGGTCATGGGAAGATGCTAACACCTTACGTCGCCATATTAAAGATACCGTTGAAGATGCTGCTAATGAGCATGACGTTGAAAAACGTAAAGCGATGCTGACAATGGTTGTTTCGGGGGCTGGTTTTACCGGTGTCGAAATGATTGGCGATTTGATGGAGTGGAAAGATCGTTTAGCGATAGACAATAAACTCGATCCTGATGAATTTAGCTTCTATCTTGTTGAAGCAGCACCTATTATTTTAGGCGTTGTAACAGAAATAGAGCAAAAGAAAGCGGAAGCTTACTTAAAGAAAAATGGAGTTAAAATCATTAAAAGCAATGGCGTTTCCAATGTCGAAACAGATAAAATTACTCTGACAGATGGCACCGTCATTCCTACTCACACTCTAATCTGGACTGCTGGTGTGAAGGCCAATTCTGATGTAGAAGATTTTGGTATTGAACAAGCTAGAGCTGGTCGTTTAGTAGCGAATAAATATATGGAAGCACAAGGTGCTAAAGATGTTTACTTAGCTGGAGACGTGGTCTATTATGAAGAGCCAGACAATAACAATCAACCTGTTCCGCAAATTGTTCAAAGTGCCGAACAAACAGGGCATACAGCAGCGGCTAATATTATTGCTTCCTATGAAGGTAGTGAAAAAGTAGCCCATAAAGGAAACTATCAAGGGTTTATGATATCAATCGGTTCAAAATATGGTGTAGCTTACTTAATGGATAAAATTCACTTGAGTGGGTTTATGGCAATGGCAGTGAAGCACTTAATTAACTTGTACTACTTATTCTCCATTGGCTCACTATTCTATATGGTAAAATATATTCACCACGAGTTTTTCCATAACCGTGATGGCCGTAATATTTTCCGCAAACATCTCTCTCGCTATGGAAATGTTCTATGGAGCTTCCCAATGCGACTATTCTTTGGATCTATGTGGCTCATTGAAGGATTGAAAAAGATGTTTGGTATACTTGGCGCAGCTTCTTGGTTTGGTGATGAGGTCGCTCTGCCGTTCTCATGGCTACAAGACCCAACATCCGGTGCGACAGAAGCAGTTGAAGCGGTAAAAGGCGTTTTCAGTTTAAGTTATGTGTATGGCGAAGAACCAATGATGGTTCTAGACAAAATGCCAGGTTGGTTTGAGAGTATCATGGAATTCATGGTGCCAAATGTTCAAGTGGCACTATTCATGCAAAAAACAATGACATTGGTTGAAATTGCCATTGGTTTGGCGCTCATTTTTGGACTCTTTACATGGTTAGCAAGTGCAGTGACAATTGGTTTAGTTATCACTTTCTGCTTATCAGGGATGTTCTACTGGGCTAATATGTGGTTTATCCCAGCAGCCTTTAGCTTGATGAATGGAGCAGGTCGAGCGCTTGGTCTTGATTATTACGTCATACCATGGCTATCTAAGAAATTAGGTAAATGGTGGTATGGGGACATTAAGTCTATATACGAACGTGGCATAGAAGATTAATAAATAACTTGGAGGTTGAGGTGGGGAAACTTGCCTCTACTTCCTTTTTTTGTTTATAGTGAAAGAAAAGTAAACTGAAGGGATCAAACTCTGATGATGAAGTATGTAAAAATGATAAAAAAAGGCGATATTCTCATTGTTCTTCTACTTATAATTGGATCTTTCTTACCACTGGGACTCTTTACTTACCAACAGGCGATGGCGAACCAAACAGATTTAAAAGCCGTTGTTAAAGCAGATGGAGAAATCATGTATATCTTTAATTTGGTAGATGATGGGCAGACTGAAACGTATCGTTATCACGATGAGGATGGTCACGAGAATATCATTGTTCGCACAGGTGATTCAGTTACGATTACCGAGGCCAATTGCTCAGACCAAGTGTGTGTGCGAATGGGAGATATTCGTAAGGTAGGCGAGACAAATTTATGCTTGCCACATAAATTACTCGTAGAAGTACAATCGGATCAACCTTTAGAAACCCCAAATGAGATTGATGTTATTTCCTGAAAAAGAAATTAAAACCAGGAGTGTGAAAGTTAAATGGAACTACACCCATTATGGGATGATTACCCGACCATACAAAAGGAACTACAAGCGACTTTATCACTGATTGAAGACACCATAACCATCAGGAATGAAGACGTGAGAGACAAAATAAACGAAATGTTAACGTCTGGTGGGAAACTGCTTCGACCGGCTTATAGCTTGCTATTTTCTCTGTTTTCTGAGAATCGCAATCCTGAAAAAGCGCGAGCTATTGCTGCTGCAATTGAAGTCCTCCATATGGCAACGTTAGTTCATGATGATGTCATTGACGGTTCAGATAAACGTCGAAATCGCGATACACTCAATGTTACTTATGGGAACCGCGTGGCAATTTATACAGGCGATTATTTGTTTACCGTTGCTTTTCGCCTTTTACAAGAATATGCTAGTGATATAAATTTAATCGAAAATAACTCAGAAGGTATTGAGAAGATATTAATTGGTGAATTGCAACAAATGGATCGGCGCTATAACACGAATATGCGGATGCGCGATTACCTCAGTCAAATACAAGGAAAAACTGCTTACTTGTTCGGTTTAAGTTGCTATTCGGGAGCCTATGAAGTCGATCCCGATTCAAGATTTTCTCGTCAAGCTTTCCAAATTGGAAGCAATATTGGAATGGCTTTTCAAATTATGGATGACATTCTTGACTTTACAGCAGATGATACAAAAGTCGGTAAACCCATTTTCCAAGATATCAAAAATGGTATTTATACCGCGCCCGTTCTTTATACGCTTAAGAAAGAGCCGAAAAAGATTCTACCCTTTCTTGAAAAAGGGAAGTCTATTACCGATAAGGAGTTACAAGCGCTCTATGCCCTTGTTATCGATAGTGGCGGTTTAAATGAGGCAAAAAACTTGGCTGATAAATATACGCGTAAGGCGTTAAAGCAAATTTCGAAGTTACCGAATCGTGATGCAAAAAAACTACTTTTGAAAATTACTGAACAAATAACCCATCGTAATTTTTAATAGATTAATTTTTGATTATAAAATGTATTTTTCCTTTGATAATTCTTGCATCTTACTCTACAGGGTGGTAATATTACTATGTAATACGCTTGTGAATTTTTTATCAGGTTTATAAAACAAAAAATAAAAAGGCGGTATATAGATATGAAATTGAATAAAAAAATGACTGCATGGTCATTAACGTTAGCTTCAACACTTCTTCTTGCAGCTTGTGGCGACACAGCAGAAGACACAACAGTAGAAGAAACAGATGAAGTATCTTCAATGTCAATGGTAGAAGAATCAGAAGAAATGTCTTCTATGGTAACAACTGGCGAAACAGCTGAACTACAAGATGGTTCATACAAACTAGTTGAAAAAAACTTGGATGAAAATGGCTGGAAAGCTACTTTTGATATGGTCGTGACAGACGGAGAAATTACTGAATCAAACTACGACTACTTGAACGAAGCTGGCGAATTGAAATCTGAAGACGATGAATATCAAAAAAATATGGCTGAAGTGACTGGTGTTGGCCCTCAAGATTACCTACCAGAATTAAACGAACAATTGGTAGAAAAACAAGCGGCTTCAGAAGTTGAAGTTGTATCCGGTGCGACACACTCAAGCGAAAAATTCGTAGAGTACGCAGCTGAATTAATTGCTGCAGCTGAAGCAGGAAATACAGATACAATCGAAATCGATAACTAATAATAGCGAAGAAGAAAGGTAGGAACAGATTACTCGTTCCTACCTTTTTCCTATGGTAAAATAGCGAAAAAGATTTTAGGAGTGCTTTTATGAAAAAAATCTATGCAAGTCTAAATGTCTTCCTCTTGCTACTTATCCTCGTTGGCTGTGGTGAGAAAGAGGAAGTAAATGCAACAGCCTACAATGATACGGAATTTTTAATGGGAACTTATGTTAGTTTGAGTATTTATGACCGCGATAAGGAAGCAGTTTTGGAAGAGGGCTTTAAACTTGTCAGAGAGCTTGCTGACAAAGTATCGGGTGAAACGATGGAATCAGAGATTACCAAAATTAATAAGGCAGCGGGTGTAAGACCGATAGAAGTATCTGAGGATGTTTTTGAGTTAATTGAAATTGCGGACCAGTATAGTGACACGCTCGATGGACAATTCAACTATGCTATTGGACCGATTACGAATTTATGGCGCATTGGTTTTGATGATGCCCGTAAACCTGAACAATCTGAAATAGATACGGCCCTGGAACACATCGATTTTGAAAAAGTGATTCTAGACGAAGCAAACCACTCTGTCTTTTTAGAAGATGAAGAGATGCAACTTGATTTAGGTGCCATCGCTAAAGGCTATATGACTGATGAGGTTCATGATCTATTTGAGTCTCGCGGGGTAACGACGGCCATAATTGATTTGGGAGGAAATGTTTACGTAATGGGGGGCTCACCTGCTAGGGATGAGCAAGTATGGAATGTAGGTATTCAAGACCCTTTTGGTGAACGGGGTAAGAGTATTGGTTCCACGCAGCAAACAGAACGTTCTATTGTTACTTCAGGAATTTATGAACGTAATTTAGAAGTAGATGGTCAAATTTATCATCATCTGATGGATCCTCAAACAGGTTACCCATTTACAAATGAAATAGCAGGTGTTTCTATTATTTCTGATAAGTCAGTTGACGGAGATGCATTGTCAACCTTAGTCTTTGGTTTAGGAATTGAATCGGGGCTGGAATATATAAATGGTCGTAATGATGTAGAGGCGGTTTTTGTAAGTAAAGATAAAGACGTCTATCTATCAGAAGGTTTAAAAACAAATTTTGAACTAAAAGACGAAAACTATCATCTAAAAAATTAAATAAAGGAGAGACGGGATGACATTGTTAACATTTTTTGAGCTCGTTGAAATCCGTACAAAGCTAGCCAGCCTTTTTCCTTTTGTGATTGGAACGCTGTATGCTGTTTACTATTTTGAATCTTTTAATGGATGGAATACGCTTCTATTCTTTATATCGATGTTAATATTTGATATGGCTACCACAGCTATTAATAATACAGTTGACTATGTAAAAGCGAAAAATAGCGATTATCGAGACAAAGAGAATGTCCTAGGTCGAGAAGGTTTGAGCGTTCGAAATACGACTATGCTTATTATCAGTATGATTGTCCTTGCAAGCTTATTAGGCTTGCTGTTGACTTATCGTACTAATCTTTTATTATTAATCATCGGTGTTATTTGTTTCGTGATCGGCATTTTGTATACCTTCGGCCCGTTTCCGATATCCAGAATGCCACTAGGGGAAGTTTTATCCGGTTTGACAATGGGGTTTGGTATTTTTTTTATTGCCGTTTTTATAAATGTACCAGAAGATGCTTTAGCGTCTTTAACGCTCACTTGGCCGAGGTTTAATTTAGACGGGGATTTATCTGCTATACTAGTAGTTTTTCTCAGTTCGCTTCCTTTAGTTTTAACAATTGCGAATATCATGTTAGCTAATAATACCTGTGATTTTGAGACAGATATTACCAATCATCGTTATACCTTGGTTTATTATATTGGTAAGCCCGTTGCAATTAAACTCTATGCTATTCTCTACTATAGTGTCTTTATATCCATTATAGTAGCGGTTCTCGTCAAAGTAATGACACCATGGATGTTGGGCGTTTTGTTAGTATGGCCACTAGTCCAAAGGAATATCCGCCTTTTTACGGCGAAACAAGATAAGCAAGAAACCTTTCCGTTGACACTTATGAACCTAGTCGTCATTCATGTTTCACAAATCATTTTACTTATCGTAGGGATTATTTTTAGTTGACAAGAAAGGCTGCACACCCTATTATAAAAGGGGTATGCAAGATTATAGGAGGAAGAGGTGAGCGAGAGTGGTACAAAGAAGAGCAGCCTTAGCCTGCACAATATGTGGTTCAAGAAATTACACCATTACACCTTCCGAAGCAACTCGCACAAAACGATTAGAAGTTAAAAAATTCTGCCGTTACTGTGGTAAACACACACTACATAAAGAAACGAAATAACCAAAAAAGAAGTGAGGTGCCCTGTGAAATTCTTAAAAAGTGTTAAAGATGAGATGAAGCAAGTAACTTGGCCGACTGGACAAGAAATATCCAAGTACACCAGTACAGTGATTGTGACCGTCCTACTCTTTGGAGTTTTCTTTGCGGTTGTCGATTTTGGTATTGTTGAAATAATGGACCTGATTATGAGTATTTAACTTATTTTTTACTAGCGAATAACGCAGCTTTTTGCTATACTAAAAGCGCTGAGAGAACCTTTCCAAAAATGAAAGGTTTTTTTTATACGATGAATTGTAATATTAAGTGCAACACCTAGGTAAAATAAAAGAAACCCATGACGACCTCGTGTAGAATGGAGTTACCACACAACATTCGACTGGAGGACTCGCCATGAGCTACACTCATTTTACCATAGCCGAACGCTCAAAAATAGAAACGCTTCGTGATCTAGGTTTTTCGATCCGCCGGATCGCTCGAATCCTTGGTCGTGCCCCTTCTTCTGTTTCACGGGAACTGAACAGGAACCCATATTATCAGTGTGATCAGGCACAGGAACGCTATAAACAAAAGAAAGCGAACTGTGGAGCAAAATCAAAGTTGACTTCTGAAATCAAAGAAAAGGTTCAGGAAAAACTAACTCTTACCTGGTCTCCAGAACAAATTGTAGGCCGGCTATTTCAAGGGAAAATTTCTTTCAAAACAATCTATCGCTGGCTCTATTACGGTCTCTTACAAGTTCCATTGTCCGTTCTGAGACAAAAAGGCAAACGACAGAAACCAAAAGAAACCAGAGGAAGATTCAATATCGGAACCTCTATTTCAAAACGACCAAAAGACGTCAAGAAGCGAACGACCTTCGGTCACTGGGAGCTGGACACCGTCGTATCAGGACGCGGACAGGCAAAAGGTTGCGTTGCTACTTTCCTAGAGAGGAAAAGCCGCTGGTACCTCGCCATCAAAATACCCAACCGTTCCGCTTCCTCAATGGAAGGGGCTATACGAAAACTGACTACGCTTTTTCCTGAAACTGCCTTCCAAAGTTTTACGACAGACAGAGGAAAGGAATTCAGCTGTTATCCTGTCATTGAAGAAGACTTAAGCATCCCTGTTTATTTCGCAGATCCTTATTCTTCTTGGCAACGAGGAAGCAATGAAAACAGTAATGGACTCCTGAGGGAGTTCTTTCCGAAGAGAACCAACTTTGATCATGTGGAACAGGAAGAACTTCAAAAAGCTTTGTACCTGATTAATAATAGACCAAGAAAATGTCTTGGCTACCGAACGCCTCACGAGGTCTTTATGGAAGAGGTGTTGCACTTAATTTGACAAACTATCATACAAAAAAATACTAAAAAAGTAAAAAAGAAAGAAGTGAATGAAGTGGAAACAGTAGAACAAGAAAAAAGCTGGTATGTTTTACATACCTACTCAGGTTATGAAAATAAAGTAAAGATGAACTTAGAATCACGTGCGCAAAGTATGAAAATGGAGGACTATATTTACCGCGTTGTTGTTCCAGAAGAGGAAGAAGTAGAACTTAAAGATGGGAAAGAAAAGACAAAAGTTAAAAAAACGTTCCCTGGCTATGTCTTAGTTGAAATGATTATGTCTGACGAGTCTTGGTTTGTGGTGCGTAATACACCAGGTGTTACAGGTTTCGTTGGCTCTCACGGAGCAGGAAGTAAACCGGCGCCTTTATTAAACGAAGAAATCGATTGGATTCTAAAACGAATGGGATTAAGTACGCGTATTCGCGAAATGGAATTTGAAAAAGGCGAAAATGTTACAATTGTTGAAGGAGCATTTAATGGTCTTTCTGGTTTCGTAGAAGAAGTTGACTCTGAAAAAGGGAAGTTGAAAGTGCTCATCGAGATGTTCGGCCGTGAAACAATTGCAGAACTAGATTATGATCAAGTAGACAAAGTGCAATAAATAAAAAAAGAGTTGACAAAAATCTAAAAACTTGTTAACATTCACTAGTGCGTTTATAATACGCATGGAAATGTGTGGGAGGGGAAATCTAAAACCCCATTAAACCACATCACGAACAATCAAGGAGGTATGTATCGTGGCTAAAAAAGTTATGAAACTCGTTAAGTTACAAATTCCTGCAGGGAAAGCATCTCCAGCTCCACCGGTAGGTCCTGCATTAGGACAAGCTGGCGTGAACATTATGGGATTTACAAAAGAATTTAACGCTCGTACACAAGATCAAGCAGGTATGATTATTCCAGTTGTGATTACAGTATATGAAGACCGTTCATTTACATTCATCACAAAAACACCACCAGCACCTGTTCTATTGAAGAAAGCTGCTGAATTGGAAAAAGGTTCTGGCGAACCACATACTAAAAAAGTTGGTTCTGTAACAAGAGAACAAGTTAAAGAAATAGCTGAACTTAAAATGACAGATTTGAATGCAGCAGACGTAGAAGCTGCTATGCGTATGGTCGAAGGTACTGCTCGCTCAATGGGTATTACTGTAAAAGACTAATCTAGACAGCAGCTTCTCATGGAACCACATGCCAACATGAAGGCAGAGGTTACCAGTGGGAGGTAGAACCGTTAAAACCACATCAAGGAGGAAATATCATGGCTAAAAAAAGTAAACAATTCCTTGCTGCTTCTGAAAAAGTAGAAAAAGGAACACACTATTCTGCTAAAGATGCACTTGCATTAGTAAAAGAAATTGATTTCGCTAAATTTGATGCAACGATTGAAGTAGCATACCGTTTAGGAATCGACACTCGTAAAAACGATCAACAAATCCGTGGTGCAGTTGTATTGCCACACGGTACTGGTAAAACACAACGCGTCTTAGTATTTGCTAAAGGTGACAAAGCTAAAGAAGCTGAAGCAGCTGGTGCAGATTACGTAGGCGAAAACGAATTAGCGGACAAAATCCAAGGCGGATGGTTCGACTTTGACGTTATCGTTGCAACACCAGATATGATGGGACAAGTGGGACGTTTAGGTCGCGTATTGGGACCTAAAGGTTTAATGCCTAACCCTAAAACAGGAACAGTTACAATGGATGTCGCAAAAGCTGTTGAAGAAATCAAGGCTGGTAAAGTAACTTACCGCGCTGACAAACAAGGTAATATCCATGTTCCAATCGGTAAAGTATCTTTTGACAGCGAAAAATTGTTTGAAAACTTCAAAACAATTCATGACGTTGTTCAACGTGCTAAACCAGCTACTGCAAAAGGTCAATACATTAAAAACTTGAGTGTAACTTCTACATTCGGACCTGGTGTTAAAGTTGATACAAGTAGTTTAGAAAGATAATTTTATAAATCATCTTGACCTTGATGATTATGATTGTTATAATCATCAAGGTTAATATATGTCTTACCGAAGACAGTAGGGGGCGTGAGCCTTAATCATCCTACCGAGGAAGAATCCAGTTAAGATTGAACGGATCCTCTATGTCTAGGTGGCATAGAGTTTTTTTATTTTATAAAAACTCTATTCAAAAACTTAGGAGGTGAACGATAAGATGAGTGAAACTGCTATTGCTAAAAAACAAGAACTTGTAACACTTGCAACTGAAAAAGTAAAAGAATCTTCATCTGTAGTTGTAGTTGACTATTTAGGACTTACCGTTGGTGAAGTAACTGAACTTAGAAAACAATTACGTGATGCTGGTTGTGAAATGCACGTTTTGAAAAACTCTATTATTTCTCGTGCGGTGACTGCTGCAGGATTAGAAGGTATGGATGATGTTTTCAAAGGCCCAACAGCCGTTGCATTTAGTAAAGATGATGTTGTAGCACCAGCAAAAATTATTGCTGAATTTGCTAAAACAGCACCTAATCTTGAAATCAAAGGCGGAATAGTTGAAGGGAACGTATCTTCTGTAGAAGAAATCGAAGCTCTTGCTAAACTTCCAAACCGCGAAGGAATGCTATCAATGCTATTATCAGTATTGCAAGCACCTGTACGCAATCTTGCATTGGCTGTCAAAGCTGTATCCGAAAAAGATGCTGCTTAATCGCCAGTTAATGATATAAACATGAATAAAAAAACATACATAAAAACGGAGGAAATTAAAATGGCATTGAATATTGAGCAAATTATTGCTGACGTAAAAGAAGCAACAGTTCTTGAATTAAACGACCTAGTAAAAGCAATCGAAGAAGAATTTGGAGTTACAGCAGCAGCACCTGTTGCAGCAGCTGGCGCTGGCGCAGCAGAAGTTGAAGAGCAAAGCGAATTCGACGTAGAACTTGTTTCTGCAGGCGACGCAAAAATCAAAGTTATCAAAGCAGTACGTGAAGCAACAGGTCTTGGTTTGAAAGAAGCTAAAGGACTCGTTGATGGCGCTCCTGGAATTATCAAAGAAGGAATGTCAAAAGAAGACGCAGAAGAGCTTAAAGCTAAACTTGAAGAAGTTGGCGCTTCAGTAGAACTTAAATAATCTAAATTAAATGATTGAAGATGCTGGGACAGAAATCTGTTCCGGCTCTTTCTTTTTATGAAGGAGTGATCCGATTGTCCGATCATTATTATACAAAAAAGCCGACTAGTAAAAGTGCAGAGGTAACCTGGCCCTTCCAATTAAAAGGAAAAGAATTTCGTTTTACAACAGATACGGGTGTTTTTTCTAAGAATACCGTTGATTTTGGTTCACGCTTATTAATTGATAGCTTTGAATATCCACAAGGATTAACGGGACCTGTTTTAGATTTAGGTTGCGGTTATGGACCGATCGGTTTATCTTTAGCATCAGAATACCCAGAAGTTGTGGTTAATATGGTAGACGTTAATGAACGTGCCCTAGAGCTCTCAAGGCGAAATGCCCAAGATAATGGTATTGAGAACGTCGACATATACGCTTCTTCTATTTATGAAAATGTATCGCCAGATAAATATTTCTCGGCTGTTGTAACCAACCCACCTATTCGTGCGGGTAAGCAAGTTGTTCATCAAATGCTAAGTGAAAGCTATGATTATTTAGAAAAACAAGGGACCCTAACTGTTGTTATTCAAAGAAAACAAGGCGCTCCTAGCGCACAAAAAAAGATGTTGGAAGTTTTTGGAAATGCAGAAGTGATTGCACGTGATAAAGGCTACTGGATCATCCAAAGTGTTAAAAATTAAACCTTGACTTTTGTTGGTTTTGATTATATAATGATTAATACTGTAGATACGTAAGAAATGAATAAAAAATGTGGTTGAAATATTGTCCAATCACCTTTTAGGCAAAAACAAAAGACAGAGAACTATTTCCCAGGAAATTTCATCGCTCTTTTGGTTTTTTTTTGCCAAAAAACAGGGTCTTACAGTCAGTTTTTAGGTAGATGTAACATTTGTAACAAGAATGTAACATTGCATATTACTCGAGTCAAATTTATGAGGGGTGAAGAAGTTGTTAGGACATAATGTCAAATACGGGAAACACCGTACCCGAAGAAGTTATTCACGAATCAGTGAGGTATTAGAGCTTCCAAACCTGATTGAACTTCAAACGGCTTCCTATCAGTGGTTCTTAGAAAAAGGACTAAAAGAAATGTTTGCTGATATCTCGCCAATTGAAGATCACACAGGAAACTTAGGCTTAGAATTTTTGGATTATGAGTTTCAGACTCCAAAGTACACGGTAGTAGAAGCACGTTCACACGATGCGAACTATTCTGCGCCAATTTATGTCAAACTGCGTCTGATCAATAAAGAAACAGGAGAAATCAAAGACCAAGAAGTATTCTTTGGTGATTTCCCACTGATGACAGATATGGGAACATTCATTATTAACGGTGCTGAACGTGTTATTGTTTCGCAATTAGTACGTTCTCCAGGTGTTTACTACCATAATAAGATTGATAAAAATGGTAAAGAAACATTTGGAAACACAATGATTCCAAACCGTGGTGCTTGGATGGAATTTGAAACAGATGCAAAAGATATTTCATATGTTCGAATCGACCGAACAAGAAAGATTCCGTTATCTGTTTTAGTTCGTGCGCTCGGATTTGGTTCTGATGATCAAATATTGGAAATTTTTGGCGATAATGACAGCTTGAAACTAACGATTGAAAAAGATGTCCACAAGGTGTCTTCTGACTCACGTGAAGAAGAAGGGCTAAAAGATATTTATGAGCGACTCCGTCCAGGTGAACCAAAAACAGCTGAGAGTTCTCGTAATTTACTTTATGCACGTTTCTTCGATCCAAGAAGATATGACTTAGCTCCAGTAGGACGCTATAAATTAAATAAAAAACTTAATATTAAGACGAGACTATTTAACCAAATATTAGCTGAAACGCTAGTAGATCCTGAAACAGGCGAAATTTTGGCCGAAAAAGGAACGGAAGTAAACCGTGAAGTCTTGGACCGTTTAACGCCTTATTTTGATAACGGTTTGAACGAAGTGATCTTACAACCTTCTGAAGATGGTGTTGTAGCGGAACCGGTTCGAATCCAAGTTGTTAAAGTCTATTCACAAGTTGATCCTGAAAAAGAAATTAACTTAATTGGTAACGGTGAAGTTGACCCAGAAATTAGAAACTTAACAACGGCAGATATCCTTGCATCCATTAACTACTTCTTTAATTTATATGAAGGAATTGGCCATACTGATGATATTGACCACTTGGGTAATCGTCGTATTCGTTCTGTAGGTGAGTTGTTACAAAATCAATTCCGTATTGGTCTTTCACGTATGGAACGTGTGGTTCGTGAGAGAATGTCTATTCAAGACGTTTCAACCGTAACCCCACAACAATTGATTAATATTCGTCCAGTTGTTGCATCCATTAAAGAATTCTTTGGTTCTTCTCAACTATCCCAATTCATGGACCAACAAAACCCGTTGAGTGAGTTAACGCACAAACGCCGTCTATCTGCGCTTGGACCCGGTGGTTTAACACGGGACCGTGCAGGATACGAGGTTCGTGACGTTCACTATTCTCACTACGGCCGTATGTGTCCGATTGAAACTCCAGAAGGTCCTAACATTGGACTTATTAATAGTTTGTCATCTTACGCGAAAATTAATGAGTATGGATTTATTACGACTCCTTATCGCCGTGTTGACTGGGATACCCACAAGGTAACCGACAAAATTGATTACTTAACAGCTGACGAAGAAGACAACTATGTAGTAGCACAAGCAAACTCCCTTCTAAATGAAGATGGAACTTTTGTGAATGACATTGTTATGGCACGTTATGTAGATGATAACCTAGAAGTGCCAATTGAACGTGTTGACTACATGGACGTTTCCCCTAAACAAGTAGTTGCAGTCGCAACAGCATGTATTCCATTCTTGGAAAACGATGACTCAAACCGTGCCTTGATGGGTGCGAACATGCAGCGTCAAGCAGTACCGTTGATTAATCCAAAAGCACCTCTTGTTGGAACTGGTATGGAATATGTTGCAGCTCATGACTCTGGTGCAGCCCTTCTATGTGAAAACGATGGAGTTGTTGAATATCTAGATGCAGCTCAAATTCGTGTTCGTCGCGAAGATGGCGCATTAGATAAATATCCTGTTACGAAATTCCAACGTTCTAACGCTGGATCATGTTACAACCAACGTCCAATTGTCCGCGTAGGCGAACAAGTAGAAAAGGGTGATATCTTAGCAGATGGCCCATCTATGGAGAATGGTGAAATGGCAGTTGGGCAAAATATTTTGGTTGCCTTTATGACATGGGATGGTTATAACTACGAGGATGCGGTTATTATGAACGAACGTCTTGTAAAAGATGACGTTTATACATCTATCCATATTGAAGAATATGAATCTGAAGCACGTGATACAAAACTAGGTCCTGAAGAAATCACTCGTGAAATTCCCAACGTTGGGGAAGATACACTGAAAGATTTGGACGAGAGCGGGATTATTCGTATCGGTGCTGAAGTAAGAGATGGCGATATTCTAGTAGGTAAAGTAACACCTAAAGGAGTAACCGAATTATCGGCTGAAGAACGTTTGCTACATGCAATCTTTGGTGAAAAAGCACGTGAAGTGCGTGATACATCCTTGCGTGTTCCTCACGGTGGTGGCGGAATTGTTCACGATGTTAAAGTATTTACTCGTGAAGCAGGCGACGAATTGAAACCAGGAGTTAACCTATTGGTTCGCGTTTATATTGTTCAAAAACGTAAGATCAACGAAGGTGACAAGATGGCGGGACGTCATGGTAATAAAGGGGTTGTTTCGCGCATTATGCCGGAAGAAGACATGCCTTATATGCCAGATGGTACGCCGGTTGATATTCTATTAAACCCACTTGGTGTTCCTTCACGTATGAATATTGGACAAGTGTTAGAGTTGCATATGGGAATGGCTGCACGTGAACTAGGTATTTATATTGCTTCGCCAGTATTCGATGGGGCAAGTGAAGAAGATGTCTGGGGTACAGTAGAAGAAGCCGGTATGGCCAAAGATGCTAAAACCATTCTTTATGACGGTCGTACAGGTGAGCCATTTGATAACCGTGTCTCTGTTGGAATTATGTACTATTTGAAATTATCTCATATGGTTGATGATAAATTACATGCACGTTCAACTGGACCATACTCACTCGTTACACAACAACCATTAGGTGGTAAAGCACAATTTGGTGGACAACGTTTTGGGGAAATGGAAGTTTGGGCATTGGAAGCTTACGGAGCAGCATATACCCTTCAAGAGATCTTGACTTACAAATCAGATGATGTTGTTGGTCGTGTGAAGACTTATGAAGCTATCGTTAAAGGTGAACCAATACCAAAACCAGGCGTTCCGGAGTCATTCCGTGTTCTTGTCAAAGAATTACAAGCACTTGGTTTAGATATGAAAGTTCTAGATGAAGACAGACAAGAGATTGAACTACGTGATATGGACGATGAAGATGAAGTTGTAAACTTTGAACGTTTAAGTAAACAAACAGAAGTTAGAAAAGATGAAGCGGAAGACTAAGAAGGACTATCCTTCTTAGCACTCCGGTGCATGTGAGAATTGTGATGAGCAGATAGGGCAGCTCAACAGAAAAGGGAGGGAAGCCCCTTGATAGATGTTAATAATTTTGAACAAATGCAAATTTCTCTGGCTTCACCTGATAAAATCCGCAGCTGGTCTTACGGAGAAGTCAAAAAACCAGAGACAATTAATTATAGAACTTTAAAACCTGAAAAGGACGGTCTCTTTTGCGAGCGTATTTTTGGCCCTCAAAAAGATTGGAAATGTTCTTGTGGTAAATACAATGGTATTCGTTATAAAGGGATTGTTTGTGACCGCTGTGGTGTTGAAGTAACTCGTTCAAAAGTGCGTCGCGAACGAATGGCTCATATTGAGCTAGCAGCACCTGTTACACATGTCTGGTATTTCAAAGGTATTCCAAGTCGTATGGGTCTTGTATTAGATATGAGTCCGCGTGCGTTGGAAGAAATTATTTACTTTGCAAGTTATGTAGTCATCGATCCAGGTGATGCAACTTTAGAAGCTAAACAACTATTAACAGAACGTGAATATCGTGAAAAACGTGCTGAATTTGGAAATAGATTCCAAGCAGAAATGGGAGCAGAAGGTATCAAGCAACTGCTACAACGTGTTGATCTAGATGCAGAATGTGAAGAACTAAAAGAACAGTTAAAAACAGCAACCGGCCAAAAACGTACGCGTGCAATTCGTCGTTTAGATATCTTGGATGCTTTCCGTACTTCTGGTAATAAACCAGAATGGATGGTTATGGAAGTTGTTCCAGTTATTCCACCGGATATCCGTCCGATGGTTCAATTGGATGGTGGCCGTTTTGCTACAAGTGATTTAAATGACTTGTATCGTCGTGTTATTAACCGTAATAACCGTTTGAAACGTTTGTTAGATTTAAATGCACCGAATATTATTGTTCAAAACGAAAAACGGATGCTACAAGAAGCCGTTGACGCTTTGATTGATAATGGTCGTCGTGGCCGTCCTGTAACGGGTCCTGGGAACCGTCCACTTAAATCTCTTTCACATATGTTGAAAGGGAAACAAGGGCGTTTCCGTCAAAACCTGTTAGGGAAACGTGTTGACTATTCAGGACGTTCCGTTATTGTCGTAGGACCAGCACTAAAAATGTATCAATGTGGACTTCCTAAAGAAATGGCTTTAGAACTATTCAAGCCTTTCTTAATGAAAGAATTAGTCCAACGTGATTTAGCTGGAAATATTAAGAGCGCCAAGCGTAAAATTGAACGTATGGATGATGATGTTTGGGATGTACTAGAAGAAGTTATTCGCGAGCATCCTGTTCTATTGAACCGTGCCCCTACTTTACACAGATTGGGAATCCAAGCTTTTGAGCCGATTCTAGTTGAAGGAAAAGCAATCCGTCTTCACCCATTAGTATGTGAGGCCTATAACGCTGACTTTGACGGTGACCAAATGGCGGTTCACGTTCCTCTAAGTGAAGAAGCACAAGCAGAAGCACGTTTGTTAATGCTTGCTGCCCAAAATATCTTAAACCCTAAAGATGGTAAACCAGTTGTAACACCGTCTCAAGATATGGTTTTAGGTAACTACTACTTAACGATGGAAGAAAAAGGTAAAATTGGTGAAGGGATGAGCTTCTCCAACGCGAACGAAGTTGAAATTGCTTACCAAAATGGTTATGTTCATTTACATACACGTATCGCGATGAACATCAACTCTCTACCTGCTAAACCGTGGACTGAAGACCAAAAAGGGAAGTTACTTATTACAACCGTTGGTAAAGTGATGTTCAATGAAATTATGCCGGATGAGTTCCCATACTTGAATGAACCGACCCAAACCAACTTAGAAGACGCTACACCTGATAAATATTTTGTAGATCCTGGAACAGATATCAAAGCGTTTATTGAACGCCAAGATATTATTGGACCATTCAAGAAGAAAAATCTAGGAAATATTATTGCGGCTGTCTTTAAGAAATATGAAGTAACCGAAACTTCAAAAATGTTGGATAAAATGAAAGATTTAGGTTACCGAATCTCAACACGCTCTGGTATTACAGTAGGGATTGCTGATATTTTAGTATTGGAGAACAAGCCTGAAATTATCGACAAAGCACATGCGCAAGTAGATGCTATTACCAAACAATTCCGTCGTGGATTAATCTCTGATGACGAGCGTTATAATAGTGTCATTAATACATGGAATGCTGCTAAAGATACCATTCAAGGGTTCTTATTGGAATCGTTGAAGCAAGAAAACCCAATTTTCATGATGTCCGATTCGGGTGCGCGTGGTAACATCTCAAACTTTACCCAATTAGCGGGTATGCGTGGATTGATGGCTTCACCATCTGGTAAAATCATGGAATTGCCAGTTATTTCAAACTTCCGTGAAGGACTAAGTGTTTTAGAAATGTTTGCGTCAACACATGGGGCTCGTAAAGGAATGACGGATACAGCTCTGAAAACCGCTGACTCTGGTTACTTGACACGTCGTTTAGTTGATGTTGCGCAAGATGTTATTGTCCGAGAAGATGACTGTCAAACAGATGGTGGATTGGATATTACAGCGATTCTAGAAGGGAACGAAGTAATCGAACCGCTAGAAGAACGTCTCATCGGTCGTTATGCTCAAAAATCAATCGTTCATCCTGAAACAGGCGAAGTATTGGTGCCACATAATCAACTTATTACTGAAGATTTATCGCGTCGTATCATTGATGCTGGTATTGAACAAGTTACTATTCGTTCGGTATTCACTTGCAACACCCGTCATGGTGTATGTAAGCATTGTTATGGTATGAACCTCGCAACCGGTAACGAAGTTGAAGTGGGCGAAGCGGTTGGTACAATTGCAGCACAATCCATCGGTGAACCAGGTACACAATTGACCATGCGTACATTCCATACGGGTGGGGTTGCTGGTGATGATATTACACAAGGGTTACCTCGTATTCAAGAAATCTTTGAAGCGCGTAATCCGAAAGGACAGGCGGTTATTACCGAAGTTACAGGTGAAGTTGTTTCTGTTGACGAAAATGCAGCAGAACGGACTAAAGAAGTAACCGTCAAAGGAATTACCGATACACGTACCTATACAGTTCCTTATACAGCACGTATGAAGGTTGCTGAAGGAAACTTCATTCACCGTGGAGCTCCATTAACGGAAGGTTCTATTGAACCGAAAAGTTTACTACGTGTTCGTGATGTTTTATCTGTTGAAACTTACTTACTACGTGAAGTTCAAAAAACTTACCGTATGCAAGGGGTAGAAATTGGAGACAAACATATCGAAGTAATGGTTCGTCAAATGCTACGTAAAGTTCGTATTATGGATCCTGGTTCAACTGAAATTCTACCAGGAACCTTGATGGATATTGCAGACTTTACGGACCGTAACGAAGCGAGCATTAAAGCTGGTGAAGTTCCAGCAACTGCACGTCCAGTTCTTTTAGGAATCACGAAAGCTTCATTGGAAACAAACAGCTTCTTGTCAGCTGCATCCTTCCAAGAAACAACACGTGTCCTAACAGATGCTGCCTTACGTGGTAAAGTGGATAACCTGCTTGGTCTGAAAGAAAATGTTATTATCGGTAAGATTATTCCTGCCGGTACTGGTATGACACGTTACCGTAAAATGACTCCAAAAGCAGTCAATGCGGGAACAGCAAGTGCTTATAGCATTTCCACAACAGCACCACAGCAAGCTGAAACTAAACCTGAATAATTTTTACTAAAAGAGTACGCTCAAATCTACGGATTCGGGCGCACTCTTTTTTTGTGTAAATTTATAAGGAAAATAGGTTTACCGGGAAACAAAAAATTCTTTTGTAATAAAGAAAGCAAATGTTAAATAGGGTGCAAAAGGGATAAGTTTTTCTTGCTTTTTAACAAGGAAATAACTAAGTGCCAAACTGGCTGCTAAAAGCAAAAGTTTAGTAGTAGTAAGGTAACCAAAATAAAACCCCGAAATGACAAGCAGTTTCACATCCCCTCCACCTAAACCATCCTTAACGAGATAGGAACTAAATATTGATACGATCAAGAATAATACAGCCCCTAAAAGAGATCGGTGGTTATAAGGGTCGGCAAAAAGAAGTAAAAAAAGAGCGATTTGCAGAGAATCCGGGATAAACAAATGGTGGTAATCAATTGCTGCCATTAGAAAAAGAATAGAATAAAGGAGGCCATTTATAAGAAGTGACTTTCCTGAATAAGAGTGGAAAAGAAATAAAGTGATTGTTGCACCACACAGTTCAAATAGAGGGTAGGCTAAGGAAAGATTAACCTGACAGTAACGACAGCGACCATGATTAAATAAGAAAGAAAAAATAGGGATGAGTTCAGTAGCATCTAATGTTTTTTGACAACTATCACATTTAGAACGAGAAAAACCAATTGGCTGACCAAGAGGGAGCCGGAAAGCAACTAAAAAATAAAAAGAAGCGATAGAAGCGCCGAGCATAAAATAATAGAATGAAATCATTATCATTATCCTTTCAAATAGCCAGTTCTTACATATAAATATGCAAAGAATATAAAAAAACGTTTTAAAAATTGGAAAGTAAGAAAAACTTACCTTTCTATAAAAAAATATTTCTATATAATAGATAAGAAGACTTTGTAAAATATGCTGTAAAGGTGAGGGAGTATGAAAGAAAGTAATGTTGTACTAGAAAAAGATACACCACAAAAGTGGTTGGTAAGGCTGTTGAAGGGACTAGCAGTTGGGATTGGAGCAATACTACCTGGACTATCTGGAGGTGTATTAGCGGTTATTTTCAATATTTATGATCCCATGTTAAAATTTTTAGGAAATTTAAAGCGTCATTTTAAAGAAAATGTTCTTTATTTTATTCCAATAGGTATTGGCGGGGTTGTAGGCGTCGTGCTCTTTTCTGTATTTGTAGAGCAAGCTTTTGGCAAGTATGCAGCACAATTTACGTGTCTCTTTATAGGGTTTGTAGCCGGTACATTTCCTTCGCTATTTAATGCAGCTGGTAAAGAAGGACGAGATAAGGGTGATTGGTTAATACTAACCCTATCGGCAGTGGGGATTTTCTTAATCATGCTAATGGGTAGTGCGAGTTTAACCGCAGTTACGCCAAGCTTTTTTGCATGGGTATTTTCTGGAGCTTTAATTGGATTAGGCGTTATCGTGCCTGGTATGAGTCCTAGTAATTTTTTAATCTATTTTGGCTTATACGACAAGATGGCTGCTGGAATTTCAAGTTTTAACTTTGGTGTTATTATTCCTTTAGCAATTGGAGTACTTGCATGTGTGTTATTATTCGCAAAAGCTGCAAACTATTTGTTTGGACGATACTATTCGAAAATGTATCATTTTATTTTAGGTATGGTGGTTGGATCTTCTATAGCTATATTCCCCACTACTGTTCTTCCTT